>CAZPTQ010000036.1:0-31567 GCA_964589365.1 uncultured Saprospiraceae bacterium | reverse complement strand
TTATGCAGAAGGCCAGAGCATTTATGAGGCAAATCTTTTGTGGACGGATTTCGACAAAGATGGCGGCTGGTTTTTGGGTAATGTTGATTATCCTGAGTTAGATTGAAGGTTAAAAGGTTGGCTCAAATTGCATTTGCTGGTAAACCGGCGGGAATAGTATGTCACGATGCTAAAGCATCGCGCCAGCGTTCTCCGAGCTTGGTTTTTTTTAGGGAAGCCTGGCGCAAGCGGGGCGGTGGATGCTTCGACTCAACAAATACTCAACGAATTATGGAAACGATTGGCTTTTAGGAGCAAAAAGGACTTTTTGGGCGGTAGTAATTTGCTATTCTGTATTCTGTCTTTGCCAAGGCATAATCTTCAATGTTGAATTAAAAAGCATGGACAATTTGATAGAATTTGCCAGAATAGTATCTTATGCCCTTATTATCTAAACCCCTTGCGAGATTTAGATTCAGTTGCTCCAATAGACGAAAAAGATATTAATCCATTGGCCCGCATTTGGGATTTCATCAGCCGAATCATTGTCGCTTACTTTGCTTACCAAACCATCCAAGCCTTCCGAAAACTTGGAAAATCAAGCGGTTAGCGACGACCCAAAGCCGTCTGACGAATAAAACCCAAACACAAGGTGTTTATGAGGCAAACCTGTTGCGGCCTTGTTTCATAAGCGCAGCATTTTCAAGGCCCAACCCTTTTCCTGTTGCGTAATCCGCAACCAATACACCCCCGCAGGCAGATCCTCCGTAACTATAGTACAGTGTTCTGTCCCTGATGGGTACTTACCAGTAGTCAATGGTTGTCCCCATACATTCTCCAGCGAAATGGAAAAACCCTCCGACAAGGGCTGCACAAAATCTATCTGTATCTTCTCCCGGAATGGATTTGGATAAGCAATTCCCTCGAAATCACTCGGATCGAAGGTGGTGGAGAATAAAAACTGAATCGTGTCTTGCTTGGTTTGCGCAGGGCAACCCACTGAATCTGAAGTAGTCAGTGAAACTACATACGCACCCAGTCCGACATAGTGGTGAAGCGGGTTCTGCTCCATGGAGGTATTGCCATCCCCGAAATCCCAGAGATAGTTATCAGCGCTGAGGTCGTCTGGAAGGAAAGTCCACATGGAACTGCTGTCCACTTGCTCGCCACTAAATCCGGCATCGGTGGGTAATGTCAGGACTACGTTTATACCTTTTTTTGCGTAACAGCCGTAAGCATCCGTCACCAGCAAATGATACAAGCCATCTTGCGGGAATGTGATCACGGAGGTATCCGGGCCGGGTTGCCAGTTGTAGGTGTATTGATGTCCGTTAATTGCCTCCGCGTCAAAAATGGTTCCTGCGCACACGACGGTATCGGCTGGCAGATAAAACGTTGGGGCTGCCGCTTGTTCGACGGCCAAAGTCGCATCAATCCAATCCAGCCGCTGCAACATGTAGGATTTTAGGCTATTAATATTCCCATTGAATGTCGTAGTGCCAAGGGTACTCCATACCCTGAAATTGCGTTCCTGGGCTTCGTCTATTTGATCTGTCAGGGAATCAATCAAGCCCATAAATGCCTCCGTTTGCAAAGTGTTTTGCCGCAACATCGTCCAGCGGCAAGCCAGCTGTTTGCGGTAAGCGGGATCTTCCCACATCCGCGACCACCAGAATGGGAAAGGCCAGTAGGGGTGGGTAATCTCCCAGACCCAGCCTTGGGCCGTCCCGGGATTAAAAAAGTCCATAGCCCGGTCATAATCCCAGGGAGGGCCACATTTTAATTTCCCGCCATCGGTGTCTTTTTCTTTCACGAGATAGGTACTGCGTCCGTAACTATCATAGTTGACGCTAAATTCATTGACGATGAGGAAATCAATAAAAGCATCTACATCTAAATATTGCCGATAACCTGTGTCAGGATCTGCAAAGCCCGGCGCCAAAAGCGCGTTTTCCATGGTGTCTACATAAGCGCGTATATAATCGCGCTGCTGCAGTAAAAGGTTTTCACTTTTGGGATAAACGTGTTTGAACTCCACAGGTGCCCCGCAGGTCGCCGAATTGATAGGATGATAAGGCGAATTCCAATCCCCCGGCACATTGTTGATATTCATCTCAATGATGTAGCCGCCGGTCAAATCAAGGCCGCTGGTATCGCTAGGCGAAAGTTTGGCGATGTCCACCCGATTGGCATCTCTCTTTACTTTTTCAGTCAGCACATACATTCCGATATATTCTCCATCCAGCACGATCTCACAAGGGCGGGTTCTGGGAGCGTATCCGCCCATTCTGCGGGCCATTTCATAGGTAATCGAGTTTTTGAGTAGCGTGGGATCCAGATATTCTGCTTTAAAAATCCAGTCACTTTCCTTGGGCAAGCCGAGAATAGTCGTGTCCATTTGATTTCCCAAACTATCTACGAGCTCAAAATCATAGTTTTTCTTGGGGTAAAAAGGGCCGGTAAACCCTTGCCATTCCGTCATAATCAAGCCTTCATAAGCGTATTCGGTCTCGTTAGGATCATTGCGGACACCTGGGCCATTGTCTATGATTTGCATCAAAACCGGAACTTTGGGATCATCCCCGATAGGATCATTAATGGTGGTGAATTTGACGATGGGCAAATCGCTACTGGGAAAAACAAAGGGTTTTCCGGGGTTATTGCCAAAAGTAATGCTCCAGTCAATCAAAAACCCTTCGTCTGCAAAGGCATACGTATCGTGCAAGATCAGTGTCCAGCTGCCATTAGGGTCCTGCCCTTTGTTCATATTTCCCAAAATGCCCATGCTCTGAAACATTCCTGTGAAAGGCGGTGAACCCGCCGGCAGCGAAGGCCCGCTTCCCTCTAAACAGGTATTGGTAAAATCGTCGCCACCGCCGCCAACCCCACCAAAGAGCAAAACAATTTTGCCATTGGGTGCTTGCAATCTCAAGGTCATATCCTCCGTGTAGGTATGCGTCATGTTAATACAGACCCGCTCTAAGCCAAAGCTGGTATCAATGACACCTTGCAAACCGCTGACAGGTATATCAAACGTGACGATCGTGCCATCATCGGGAATGGGCTGATTAACGGCACTGGAGAATGTTTGCGCGGAGAGCGACAGACAGAACAAGAGGAAAACACAGGAAAACAACAATTTTTGCATCGTAAAGCAATGGTTGAGACGAAAACTTTTAGGTTCTGCAATTGTACGGCAACATCTTGCACCCTTATCTAGCTTGCGGATATTTCGCCAAAAATTATTGCCTTCCCTAACATGCTCTTACGAAAACCGTCGAACTTCGCCCATCCATTCCAGCAAAGTCCGCTCTATGAAAAAATCACTTTTATTCTTGTTGTCCTGTTTACTCGTCCTTGCCTTCGCACTCCCCTCCTGTGAGAAAGACCCGGAAATCATCACCAAAACCATCGTCGAAACCGACACCGTTTTCGTGGCGCATCACGACACGGTTTTCGTTCAGGTGACCGATACGCTGACACTGACCGATTTTGTTCATGATACCGCCACGACCTTTATCGTACTGCGCCACGCCGAAACCACGGGCGGCGGCACCAACCCAAACCTCAGCACCAACGGACTGGCGCGTGCTGAAAAACTCCGCCGCATTCTGGCGAACGTGCCGTTGGCCGCCGTTTTTGCTTCCAATTACAACCGAACCAAACAAACCGCCCAACCCACCGCCGACGATAAATCCTTGACGGTCAATATTTACGATCCATTGAATCAGTCGCCATTGGTAGACGATTGGCTTAATACGTACCGGGGTAAAACGGTGCTGGTGCTCGGCCATTCAAACACCGTACCGAGCTTGTTGAATTTATTTTTGGAGAGCAATGACTATCCGAATTTGCCGGATACGGAATACGACAACCTGTTCATTGCAACCGTTTCCGAAAAAGGCAAGGCGAAGGTGTTGCATTTGAAATATGGAGAATAAGAGTGATTTCGGGTTTCACGCAACGCCGCAACGCCGCAACGTTTTGGCGTTGCGGCGTTGTGTGAAATCTATTTGTTCCGACCCTTATTTACAGTTGAAAAAATCTACAATTCCAACGGCATTGTTCGCAACCGTAACCGGGATGCTGACGATGGTGGGGGTCCATCCTCCTTGTGGCACGATTTGAACGGTGTAGCTGCCATCGGCAAGGCCTGCGAAGAAAACGTTGCCGTTGATGTCGGAAACTCCCGTAGCGACGATGATAGAAGAAGCATTCAACAGGTTGAAGGTCCAGCCGTTGCCAACTTGATCTAGCCCGTTAAAAATACCATCACAGCTTTCTTCAAGGATATTCAAGACGCTGATCGTATTGTTTTCGCAGCAACCAGTCGAGTTGTTGGAAATTGCCAGATCTCCATTGACCGTCGTCAGATTCCCCACCAAAGAAAAGCCCAGTACGACACTCACTCTGTTGGCCAAATAACCCCGCAGACTATAACTTCCAGCGGGCAGCGGCAGGGCGACTTCTGTCCAGGTCTGAGGAAGGGCCGGAAAAACATACAAGTTGTTTACTGTCGTGCTAAGCACGGCTCCATTGCTATTGTCTACCAATTCGAAATAAATCTCATCATCCCCTTTGAAGGAAAAAGTAAAGGCCACGGTTGTGTTTTGCAATACACAAAAAGAACGCTCGAAAACATACGGCACAGTGCCGCCCAGGGAATTTAATGGATTGTTACAACCAAAACCGTTGGTAGTACCTAAATCTACTGGAGCCAGTGTGGAAGATCCCGGTTGATTCACCCAACCAGATGTTCCACTGTTGACATAATTTATCACATAAGCACTGCCATTGATGGTTCCTGTAAGTGGCGACGAACAGGCAAAAAGCGGTGGTATATTGATAAGCTTCCAGAATGGGTCTACTACCCCTGAACCCGGAGCCAATACGTTGCCATTGGGATCAATGCCGGTTGACAGGTTTAGGCTACTGGAAAGTGCACAGCCTCCAGGAATCAAGGGAGCGTCGTATGCACAGTTTTTATCGTTGCAAGCGTAGTTAATGCTGAGCAGCGCGATCATCACGATAAACAAAGTGATGCCATTAAAGAATGGGAGATTCATGCTTGTTACTGAAATGGAATTTTTCATTTTTTTAGTTTTTGAATGGTGAGTTATTTCACGCAACGGCACTACGGCGCAACGATAAATCTTCTTGGCAACCAAAACGTTGCGTCGTAGCGGCGTGGCGTGAAATGTTTTTTTATGAAATTGATTGTGAGGATTTTACCTTCTTGGTGGGCAGATGACTTTCATCTCTGTCCTTCTATTTAATTGGTGTTTTGATTCCGAACAAGTGACGCCGTCGGCGCATTCGTTCAACAATTTGGTTTCTCCATAACCTCTGCCTGCCAGGCGATCTATGCTTATGCCTTGTGATACCAGATAGTCCACGGCAGCATTGGCTCGTTTCTGCGACAATACTTCGTTGTATTTATCGGAACCCCTCGAATCGGTATGCGACCTTACTTCAATGTTTACGCCGGGGTTATCAGTCATGAACTGCACCAAGCGATTCAGTTCCGTCTTGGCTTCTGGGCGCAGAAAGGATTCGTCCAGATCGTAATGGATGTTTTTCAGTGGAATAGCATTTTCACAATCTGTTTCTTCCATGCATATTTCCAGTTTGATAAACAGGGTCGTATTCCGATCGAAATCGCTGGTAAGAATCTTTTCCATTTGAGAGAAATAATTCTCTTTCTTCCCGTACATCAGGTAGTTGGATTGTTGCTTTACGTGGAAAATGAATTCTCCCTTAGCATCGGTCTTGGTATTCTTTATGTCTACCTGATCGGTATTTTTGAGGATAACCGACACGTCTTGCAATGGGGTCGCAGAATTGCAAATAACCGTTTTGCCTTTTAAGATAAAATTGGAATCCGAGTATTGAATCTCCTTTTGCAGGGTGGTGCTTGGCAGGAACTCACTTTTCATCGCAGTTGCCCCGTCAAGATTTACGTCATATAGAATGCCCTCAATGGAATAATTGTCTGGAACAATGTTGTTGAAGGCCACGACACCAAAGTTGTTGGTAGTGCCTGTTTGCACCACTTCCCCGTTGGCGTTCTTCAAGGCCACGTCTGTATTGGGCAGCAATTGCCTGCTGAATTTATCCCTGGCCGTTACAGCAAGGGAGAATACATCGCAGGTGTTGCACCCTTTCTCCCGTTTGCCAGGAACCAGCCTTACGGTCACCCCGGCAAAAGCGCCAATAGACGAAATATCACAGTTGCAGGCGTCCGTTCTCGTTTCCTGCAATTTGGGGTCTACCTCGTTGTTGTCAAACGGCATAAAGCTCGCAGAAAAGCCGTAGGCCGGATCTGTCAGTTCTTTGGCTTTAAAATGCCTCAGGTAATAGGCTCCTGCGTGAACCCCAAAAACCTTGTTGAAGAAATAATTGAATTGCACTTGCGCCTTGGCAGACAAGACCGTTTTCAGGTCGTAGCCAGCGTGAAAGTTTAACAAATGCGTCGGTGGTTGAATTCCAAGCAGTTCGGTTCTGCCGCCTTTGATGTACGCGAGGCCCCCTCGGAGTTTAAGCTCCGCTGTGAATTTGTTGCTGGGTTCGTATCGGAAGCTCGGTCCCAGGCCATAGAACATCCGGGTAATGCGTGCCTCCGTCAGGCTAAAATTTCTGATTGAACCAATGGGAGTACCCAAAACCGTTAAGGTGGTAGTAGGATAGGTGCTTTTTGGCCTGTTTTTTAAATAGTCGAAGTCAGCGCCGATGCCGAACCACCTCCAGTAGTAGTCAAGGGATGCGCCCAGTTCAAGTCCGCCCTTGTAGTCAATAAAAGGCGTGTTGTTGTGGTAAGTCGGGAAATCATACCCTCCACGGAAGGAAAGTTGAAAACCAGGTTTGTAGCTCGGTTCAGTTTTCTTGTCTTGTGCTGACAAGTTCTGAGCAATGAGCGTCAAAAAGAGGAGCGAAAAAATTACTTTAAATGCGTTGTTCATAATGGTGTGATTTAAGTTGTGTTCACCATTATCGCCGCCGCGCGGATTACCTTACCCTGCGCTTGAAAAATTTTATTCGCCTTTTTTAATGCTTTCCTCTATTGCAGCGTTTTGCCGCCTTCCCGTCTGGCCGATCAAACCGGATCGGGCTATGATTTTGGCATCCATTTTACCGAAGGCGTGACATACAATTAATTCAAAACCTTAAACAAAAAATCTTCCAGAAACTGGCTTGTAAACTCTGGATTGTTTGCTGGCGAGGCATCCGTAAGTTTAGGTAAATAGGCACTAAAATATTGCTGATTATGGGATGTCTCTATCAATGTGGTACTTAAAGACCTTGGATATTTATACCCGGAGTTATACTCGGAAATAACCTCCGCAATGGTTGCGCATAAATCTTTATAGGCTTTAAAAACTTCTCCTTTGTTAATTTCCGATACCTCTTTTACTAAATACACTTTGCTGCCTTCGGTGATTACTATTTGATTCAGAAACTTTTTATTGTAATCAAACTTGCCTGAACTTTCAGGCAATTCATGGGTCAACAACTCGACTATCAGTTTCAATTTTTCTTTTTTATCGGCTACATTTTGCAACTTCAGCATGACCAAAAAATCCATGTAGCACCAGTACCAATTAAGGATATAGAGTAATAGGCGGTGTTTGTTTTCAAAGTACCTGTAAATGGTAGCCTCGGTACTGTTTGTTTCAACAGCCAATTTTTTGAAAGTAAATTGTTCAAGGCCTAATTGGTAAATTAGGTCTATCGCATTTTTTACGATTTGCTTTCCGACTTCGCTACTTTCCGGGTCTCGCAAAAATATTTTTTCGTTTATCTTAAATGTTATTTGAAAATTCATAACACAGCACATTTTCGCAAAGGTAGTGGTTCGGCCACTTGAAATAGTAAAAGTTTTTGTAAAAATATTTTTACAATTTTAAAAGATAGTATTGCTATCATTTCAAAATGTTTCACTACCTTTGCCGCAACAAGAATAAAATTTACAAGGATGAAAAAATATTTTGCTGAAATTAAGCACGACCTGCCGGCAAGTATCGTCGTGTTTTTCGTCGCCGTTCCCTTGTGCCTGGGCATCGCATTGGCATCGGGCGCACCGCTTTTTGCGGGCATCATTGCGGGTATTGTTGGTGGCATAGTGGTGGGAGTTGCCAGCGGTTCGCCGTTGGGCGTAAGTGGCCCGGCAGCAGGACTTGCTGTAATCGTTTTGACTTCCATTGCTACGCTAGGAGGTTCCTGGGAGGCGTTTTTGCTTGCGGTAGTTTTAGCGGGCCTCATCCAACTCGTTCTGGGATATGCCAAGGCAGGCTTTATTGCCTACTTTTTCCCTTCATCGGTCATCAAAGGTATGCTGACAGGCATCGGGCTATTGATCATCCTGAAGCAGATTCCGCACGCTTTGGGTTGGGACAAGGACACCGTAGGGGATGATGCATTTTTTCAAAGAGATGGTGAAAACACCTTTTCAGAAATTTTTAAGGCACTGGAATTTATTACACCGGGTGCTTTGCTAATTTCAGCCATTTCATTGGGCATCCTCATACTTTGGGATAAAGTATTGACCCAAAAACACAAAATTTTTGGCATGCTAAACGGTCCGCTCGTGGTGGTGGTCTTGGGCATTGCGATGAATTACTTTTACCAAAACGGCATACTGAATTTTAGTTTGGCAGCTGACCAGGTGGTGAACATTCCCGTTCCCGAAAATTTAGCTGGTTTTTTCGCACAATTTACTTTGCCCGACCTTTCGGCAATCACAAATTGGCAGGTTTGGAAAATCGCTTTTGTTTTAGCCATTGTAGCAAGTCTGGAAACCTTGCTTTGTGTGGAAGCCACCGACAAACTTGACCCCTACAAGCGGGTTACACCCACCAACAGAGAATTAAAAGCACAAGGATTGGGCAATGTGCTTTCCGGCTTGATTGGCGGCCTGCCTGTCACGCAGGTAATTGTTCGCAGTTCGGCAAACATTTCCTTTGGTGGCAAAACAAAAATGTCGACCATCCTGCACGGCTTTTTTTTATTGATAAGTGCTTTGACAATAGCAAGCGTTTTGAACATGATACCCTTGGCAAGTTTGGCAGCCGTACTTCTAATGGTAGGGTACAAACTGGCCAAACCCGCCCTATTCAAGCAAATGTACAAACTGGGCTGGGAGCAGTTTGTTCCTTTTGCAGTTACGGTCAGTGTTATATTATTGACCGACCTGTTGACTGGAATCATTGTGGGAATGATAATGGGCGGTTTTTATGCATTGCGCCACAGTTATCGCAATTCACACTATATGAAAGAAGTGGTTACCAGCGAAAATAGTATTAATACTTACCACCTTGTTTTTGCAGAAGAAGTATCATTTTTCAATAAAGCAAGCGTGATAAGGGAATTAGAGGCGATTCCCAAAAATTCAAAAGTGATTATTGACTGCACCAATTCAAAGTCTATTGATTATGATGTGGTTGAGTTGATAAAGAACTACGAGATCAATGCGAAAACCAGAGACATAGTTGTTGAGAAAATTAATTTCATTGAATCAGCATGAATACGAAAGTGCCATGTTGTCCCTGCTATTCTTAAACACAAATTTCTATTCACCATCATTAAAAAAATAAATTGATGAAAACCTTGACTAAGGAAATGCAAGATGCGATCACACCTTCCACAGCATTGGAATTGTTAAAGGAAGGAAACAAGCGATTTGTAAACAACCTGAAAGTGAACCGCAACCTGTTGCAACAGGCAAATGAGACTTCGGACGGGCAGCATCCTTTTGCGGCGATCTTAAGTTGTATTGACAGCAGGACATCTGCGGAACTGATTTTTGACCAGGGACTGGGCGATGTTTTTAGTATCCGCATTGCGGGTAATATCATCAACGAAGATATTTTGGGCAGCATGGAATTTGCCTGTAAAGTTGCCGGCTCAAAAATCATTGTCGTATTGGGCCACACCAAGTGCGGTGCGGTAAGAGGCGCTTGCGATCATGTAGAAATGGGCAACCTGACCTCTTTGCTTTCCAAAATAAGACCTGCTGTTGAGGATGAATTAACCACCGCAGAAAACCGCAGTTCAAGCAACGGGGAATTTGTGGAAAAAGTAGCGGCCATCAATGTGAAGAGAACCGTTAAAAGTATTACGGAGCGGAGTCCGATTCTAAAAGAAATGTTAGAAAAAGGAGAAATAGGACTTATCGGCGGCATACACGACATTACTACTGGCGAGGTCATCTTTTATCACAATACGATTACCGTGAATTCTGCCTCGTTTAATTGATAATAAGCAGCGGGCTAGGTGAAAACACCAAGCACGGCGGGAAAAAATCCCCGGTCTCGAAACTTCGAGGCCGGGGATTTCCATTATTTCCCCCCACCTGCATCAAAATACGTTTTCAAATCCCTGTAAAAAGCCTCAAACGAAGCAATGCCTTGTGGAGTGATGCGACAAAGGGTAAGCGGATAGTTGTTCCGGAAAGATTTTTCAACAGCAATGTACCCGGCATCTTGTAGCTTGCTTAATTGTGCACTAAGATTCCCAGCCGTTGCATCGGTATTCTCTTTCAGTACATTAAATTCCGCCTCCTGGGTTACCATGAGGTACGACATGATCGCCAGTCGGAGTTGAGATAAAAGAAGTGGATCAAGCTCTTGGTACATGGCCTTCTCGCATTTGATGATTGAGCAGATAGCCGGGAAGTAAGTAGCCAAATATAGCAGAAGCAGCCTGAACCAGCAGGTGTTGATCAGGAGTGAGGAAAAGACACCAGAGTGCCCCTGCCCAGATAGTGGCTGCACCAAAAACCAAAGGCTTGAACCTTAATATGATCCCTGACATGAAAGTGGCAAACCCTGTGAGCACAAGAATAAAGGGAACAGGAGAATGACCGCTGCTTGCAGCCAAGGGGATGGCTAGTACCATTGAAATGCCATAGCCAAACCAAATCATGCCATATATACGATGAAAAAGATTGGGTGTCTGTGTCTGCGTTTGTTTAGCCCGAAACCATTCCCGGACAAAAGCCGCAGGCATACCAATCACCACCATCACCGCCCAGGCAATTTCAGGGTTTGGATGCAAATGGTTCACTAACAAGTACCAATGGGTTGCGCTGGCCACCACTACCAGCCAGCCCCAAAGCAAAAAATGGAAGCCATTGTCTCTAAAAGTACGCTTGGCAACGTCAATCGTTTCCCGGATGACGCGAAGGCTTTCTTGCGGGGAGAGTGCTTTTTCTGTCTGTTCCATGATAGGATAAGGTTTGGTTTGAAAATTAAATCGAAACAAAGGTATAGACTAGTTTGTATTTTAAACTAAATTTTCGATAAAAAAACTTTCCTGCCAGACAAGGAGATGAAACGATGGATAAAAAAATTGCCCTGGCCGATTTATCAGCCAGGGCAATTTTCATTTCTTCAGGCCACATTGGCCACCTTATCACATTGGTCTCATTATCTAATTATCTCCATTATTCAATGCCTGTCCCAGAGTTCGACCAATCCCTTTTCGCCGTGCTAAGTAGAGATAGCGGTAGCAGTGAGAAGGCCATGCAGGGCGGAATGGCTTGGTTTTTAACACAGCGCCTCAAAATTATTTGGTCTCGGCAACAGGCCTTACCCACAACGTAAGCCCTCCGGCGCCATACGCATCACCTGTATAAATGAGTTTGTCGCCATCTGTTTTGAATTCCAGCCTAACGCTGTCTTTCTCTCCCACCCGAAGCAGGTTGAGCAACAGATTTCCGTTGTTTAGCGTAGTCCATGCCCCCGTATCAATCGTCCCTTGGGTGTTATCGTGGTGGTTGGTGACCATTTCAGCCCGGTGGCCCGGCGTCAAGCTCAGGCTGATAATCTGTCCTTGTGTGGAAGGCAATTGAACGGTGGCCTGATAAAAAACTTCCGTACTGATTGTAAAAGCTCCGCCTTGTTGCTCGGTATTGGCCGGAATTTCTGTTGGCCCTGTTGTTGGAGGGGCATTTTTGGCATCCACTGGTTGCCCGTTATTAAGGCAAGCACTGGCCAATACGGCCATCAATGTGAAAAATAGGATCGTTCGCATGGGATGTAATTTTTAATGAATGAATGAAGGACAATCCTGGCGATGTATTCGCCGATTATCCTATGAATATATAAAAAGGTCGGGCCGCCCCACCCGTTGGTAGAGCCGCCCGAAGTTTACACACCTAAGATATACTCGTCCTTACGTTTAAATCTTCAAATTTATATGATCCAGATATTCTTGCTTGTCCAGACCCTTATTGTATGACAAAGGTGGGTACTTTACAGACATATAAATTTGCACAATTATGAATTAAATTTACATAATTCACACGTTGCCAGCATAAGAGCCTTCACCTGTACGAAAAAACCCGCAAAGCGCCTGACAAGCAATTTTCCTTTTCTTTGCACCATGCAACGGCTTTGTTGCATGAATCCCAGGCATCATTGAGCCACCCCTTCCCATTTGAGTTCAGGCGACTTTGACGGACTTCGGAGCGGCAATTTGAATAAATTTGTTCAACACGGCCGCTTTAATAGCGGCTTCGGTTTTTTGGGTTATAAATTCCCGAGCATACATTTTTTCTCCTAGTATTGTCTTCCATCGGAAGAAAGCATTTTCACTTTTACTTCGTCGGTGATAACCTGATTGAATCTTCCATCCTTTTCGATTTTCTTCTTGTCCACCCTCATCTATTATCTCTAAAGCCCGGTTTCTTGGGTGGTCGGTCGGCATCCCGTCCTTGTCCAATTGGAACACGGCGTTCTCGCGGGGAGGTATGATGGGCTCTATTTCAACCTCCGTCAGCATGTCCCAACAGTCGTAATGATCGTAAGCGCCGTCTGTCCCAACTTTGTTGATGTCAACGCCCTCGTCAAAAGTGTTGACCACTAAATCCACCAGCACGGCAGCGTCTTCTGTCTTGTTATCTGTCAGTACTTGCGCAGTAATCTCCCCGGTCTTTTCATCAACCCCAAGGTGTATTTTGCGCCATGTACGGCGCTTGCTCCAGCCGTGCTTACGGACTTTCCACTCGCACTCACCATATACTTTCAGGCCGCTTGAGTCCACTACCAAATGAATAGCCTCCCCATTTTTGAGCCTTTCGCTTACCCCTAACGGCACTTTTAACCCCGATTGCCGCCGACTTATCTGCGTGTAACTTGGCACTTGCAAATCAACGCCCATCAGCGCAAAAATTGATGCTGCAAAGCCCTCTAATTGTCGAAAGGCTAACCGAAATGTCACTTTCAGCGTCAACAACAACACGATACAGTCTGCCGAATAAATCAGTTGCCCACCTCTCTTGATCGGCCCCTGATGGTACCAATTCCCAGATATTGATTCGTCAATCCACAGCGTCAGGCTGCCCCGACGCTTTAATCCAGCGTTGTACTCCGACCAGTTCGTAATCTTATAGTGGTCTTTGGGCTTGCCCGGGTTTACAATAGAATCTATCTTTGTCATGAGCCGGGAAGTCCTTTTTTTGTTTCGCAACTCAAAAGCACACTTGCCGGCTCGCTTTTCAGCCTAATACCTAACTCAGGCCAGTGCAGGATTCATGCAACAAAGCCTATCTCCTTCTATTTCGATATTGGATAAGATTGCTTGTCTCCTCCCTTGATATTCATCAAGTTTAACACTCTCTCCCAAATCTTTTTTTCTTATATGCCCTATTTTCCAGAGATCTATAAAATCCTCTGCAGACATCTTTTTGCGCGAGGGCTCGGGCGTGGCAGTAATAGTAGTATCCATAGTGAAAATGATTTTGAAAACCCTAAATCGGTAGCACGGCCTTTAGGCCGTCAGGAAAAAGGGCGTTTACGCCGAAAACATTTTACTGCGCCGTAAACGGCGCGCGTCCCGTAGGCCTAAAGGCCGTGCTACCTATTGCACTCACTTCTTCTTCATCTCCGCATAAAACTTATAGAAATACGGAATCGTCTCAATGCCTTTGTAGAAATTGAACAGTCCGTAATGTTCGTTCGGCGAATGGATATCGTCCGAATCAAGGCCAAAGCCCATGAGCACTGATTTGGCGTTCAGCACCTGATCGAACATCGCCACAATGGGGATGCTGCCGCCGCCGCGCTGGGGCAGGGGCTTTTTGCCAAAGGCCATTTCGAGCGCCTTTTCGGAGGCTTTGTATTCCACCGAATTGGTCGGCACCACCACCGGGTAGCCGCCGTGGTGGGCAGTCACCTTGACTTTCACGGATTTTGGCGCGAGTCCTTCGAAGTGTTTTTGAAACATTTTTTCGATCTTCTTCGGGTCCTGATCGGGCACAAGGCGCATCGAGATTTTGGCAAATGCCTTACTTGGGAGCACCGTTTTTGCGCCTTCACCGATGTAGCCGCCCCAGATACCGTTCACGTCGAGCGTTGGTCGGATGCCGGTACGTTCCACAGTGGTGTAACCTTTTTCGCCCATGAGTTCGGACACGCCGAGGTCTTTCATGTATTGTTTTTCATCGTAGGGCGCGGCGTTCATGGCCTTGCGTTCCTTGCTGCTCACTTTTTCTACAGCATCATAGAAGCCTTTCACCGTCACACGTTTTTTTGCGTCGTGTAAAGAAGCGATCATTTGGCAGAGCACGTTCAGGGGGTTTGCCACCGCGCCGCCGTACACGCCAGAGTGCAGGTCTTTGTTCGGGCCGACCACTTCCACTTCCATATAGCAGAGGCCGCGCAGGCCCACGGTGATGCTCGGGGTGTTGTTGTCAATGATGCTTGTATCGGAAATCAGCACCACGTCGCAGGCCAGTTTCTTCTTATTGTCGAGACAAAATTTCTCGAGGTTTTTGGAACCCACTTCCTCCTCCCCTTCGATCATGAATTTGACGTTGCAGGGCAAATTTTTGGTTTTTGACATCATCTCAAATGCCTTGACGTGCATGAACACCTGGCCTTTGTCGTCGCAGGAACCGCGCGCGAAAATGGCCCCTTGCGGGTGGTTTTTGGTCTTTTTTACCACAGGCTCAAACGGCGGACTTTCCCAGAGTTCCAGCGGATCAGCGGGCTGTACGTCGTAGTGGCCGTACACGAGCACGGTGGGTGCATTTGGGCTTACCATTTTTTCGCCGTACACGATTGGGTGGCCGGGCGTATTGCAGACTTCTACTTTATCCACGCCCACGGCTTTGAGGTGTTTGGCTGTGGCTTCGGCCATGCGGCGCACGTCGCCAGCATATTTCGGGTCGGCGCTCACGGAAGGGATGCGCAAGAGTTCGAGGAGTTCGTCGAGGAAGCGTTGTTTGTTCGCGTCGAGGTACGTTTTTAGTTCTTTCATGTTTTGGTCAAATCTTTGAAAATATAGCCCTAAACGGGCAATTTACTGTTCAATACTAATGCGGGCAAAAGTCTTTGTTTTTTCTGAAAACTTGCCCAATCTTCGCCCCTGATGGTGGATTTGTTTATTTGTGGATTTGGTTATTCGGGTGCTCAAGCTTGGGTACTCGAATAACCAAATCCACAAATCCCCAAATAACCAACTCCCCATTTCAACAACTTCACAAAAAATGGCCGTTAAGACCTTCTTCTGCATAGACGCCCACACTTGTGGCAACCCTGTCCGGCTCGTGGCTGGCGGCGGACCAAATTTGGTCGGTGCTGACATGAGCGAAAAACGCCAGCATTTCCTGCGCGAATTCGACTGGATTCGTCATGCCCTCATGTTTGAACCCCGCGGCCACGACATGATGAGCGGAAGCATTCTTTATCCGCCGCACGACCCTGCCAACGACGTGGCAGTGCTTTTTATCGAAACCAGTGGCTGCCTTCCCATGTGCGGCCACGGAACTATTGGAACGGTCACGATTGCCATTGAGCATGGCTTGGTAAGCCCAAAAAAGCCCGGTCAACTTCGACTTGAAACGCCTGCCGGCCTCGTGCTGGTACGTTATGAGCAAGCGGGTAAAAAGGTGAAATCCGTACGCCTCACCAATGTTCCGGCCTACTTGGCTGCGGAAAATCTTGAAGTGGAATGCCCCGATCTTGGCTCGCTTCGCGTAGACGTGGCATACGGCGGAAACTTTTACGCCATCGTAGATACGCAGTCGAATTTCCCCGGACTGGAGCATTTTCGCGCCGAACAGCTCGTCGGGTGGGCGAGAGAGATGCGCCGAGTGCTCAACGAGCAGCATACCTTTGTCCACCCGGAAAACCCAACCATTCAGGGGCTGAGTCACATCCTTTGGACGGGAAAAACGTTAGACCCAAGTTCAACTGCCCGAAACGCCGTTTTTTACGGCGACAAGGCGATTGATCGCTCGCCTTGTGGTACGGGCACGAGTGCAAGAATGGCACAATGGTACGCCAAAGGGCTTTTGAAACCCGGCGATGAATTCATACATGAAAGCATCATAGGCTCAAAGTTCATTGGACGCATTGAAGAAGAATGCTCCTTGGCAGGCCGCAAAGCCATGCGGCCCAGCATCGAAGGTTGGGCCATGGTGACGGGCTACAACACAATCATTGTGGACGACGATGACCCGTATGCGCACGGGTTTCAAGTTGTTTGATGGTTGTTGATTTGTTGAATTGGGCATTCGGTTATTCGAGCACCCAAGCTTGGCCACTCAAAACACCAAATCACCAAATAAACAAATCAACAACAAAAATGACCCAGGTCCAATCTTTCGAGTTCAACCCTTTTGCCGAAAACACCTATGTCGTGTGGGACGACACGGGCGAGTGCGCCATTTTTGATCCAGGCTGTTACACCCAGGAGGAGCGCCATACGTTGCGCCAATTTATTGAAGAGAAGAAACTGCGCCCCGTGCGGCTCATCAACACACATTGCCATTTGGATCATGTTTTTGGGAATCCATTTGTGGTGAAAACCTGGGGCATCGGGCTGGAAATCCACGAAGGTGAATGGCCGGTACTCGAGCGCTTTGAGCAGGTATGCCAGATGTATGGAGTGCCGTTCGAGGGCCATCAGCCCATGCCTGTCAATTTTCTGGAGGGCGGCGAAACGCTCACTTTCGGCGACACAAAACTGAAAATACTTTTCACCCCCGGCCACTCGCCCGCGAGCATTTCATTTTATAGTGCGGAAGAAGGTTTCGTTCTGTCAGGCGACGTGCTTTTCTTTGAAAGCATTGGCCGGACGGATCTTCCTGGGGGCAATTTTGACACCCTTATTCAGAGCATCCAAACTCAAATTTTTACCCTGCCAGACGAGACCCTGGTTTTTTCTGGCCACGGACCGGCTACAACGGTGCGACATGAGAAGGAGTATAACCCGTTTTTGTAAACAGGAGTCGTCCGGAATTTTGTAAGGATAAAAATTAACCGCAAAACCGCAAAACCGGAGAACAGGAAAATATAAAACCGGGAGGAGATAAATCTCGAAAAGGGTAGATTTTGGACATCTTAGGATCAGTATCTACGGTTTTATATTTTCCTGTTCTCCGGTTTTGCGGTTTAATTCCGTGTTGAAAAATCAAGGATAACCCCTGTTCAGTTCATGTTATAATTCACCCCCAACCTCCATTGTCGCCCTTGTTGTGGATTATAAAGCAGGTCGTCGGGCGTGCCGGTGGCATCAATGCCAGAGGCGTGCCGATCAAAGGCATTGATGAGTTGGAAATAGACGAGGAAGTGGTTGCTCAGATAGAGGCGCGACATAAAATCCCAAGTGCTGAAGTTCTCGAGGCGGGGGCGGTCTGGAAGTTCGTACTGGTCTTTAAATATGACGGATTTGCCCAGTGCTGAACTCTGCTGGTTGACGGCTATCACGAGTTCCAATTTTTTCCCTGCTTTAAAATAATAACGGAATTGTGTGTTCCATTTGGGCTGGTTGCGCACTTCGTTGGTAGACGGAAGTCCGTAACCAAACCATTCCCTTCCCCGGGCATATTGGATAAAAAACTCGGCCCGGTTTGTCAATAAGATGGGCTTTTTTTTGTTGAAAGTCAATTCGGCAACCATTGATTTTGAACGGGCAATCCCTTGAAAGCCCCACATAGAAAGTGCAAGTCCGGGCGCATTTTTATACCCATAAGATTGGCTGAAAAGGATGCCCGGCTCATCTACGAGGTAGCCGGGGCGGTAAAGCCGGTGTGCTTCTTGCCAAAACAATATCCCTTCAAGACTGGATCCGCCGCGGGTAGTGTATCGGATCGCGGTTTCTGACGCATAAGTTTTTTCTGTTTCGAAATATCGGCTGCCTGGTGTGACCGTGAACCCCGCCAGCGGCACAATTTGATAGGTATGAAAACTGCCGTAGAGCGAAGCATGCCGGATGCCCGTGGCAACGTTCGCCCGAAAGGTCCAGTTGCTGTCCAAATGGTACAAGGCCCCCAAACGAGGCGCCAGGGCAATGCCCTCTTCCAGGCGGGCACTCATGGAGCCGCCGCCCACAATGTGGAGGCGTTTTCCGCGCCAGGCCAGCTGAGAAAACCCGAACCCGTTGAATATGCTTTGGCTTTGTTGATAGGTGTTGACGGGTTGCGGTATGTCAGGGAAAATATTGCCATCAATTGTCACCTCAACCGGCAAGGTGTTGTATGTGATGAGCGGCACTCCAACGCCTACATTGAATTGTGCGCCTGCGTCAAATTGCATCCGTTTTTGTTTGCCTAGCAAAACACTCATGCGCGATTCGATACGGGCATCCACGCCATTGGCAGTGGCAAAACGCTCCTCGGAAGCATACGCATTGTAAATGTTTTTGAGCAGGCTCGCCCGTGCGGTATCCGAAAGCGAAGGGCCTCCACGCGCCAGATAATTGGCTGCACTCAGGCGGTCGAAGACGTAGGTCGTACTGCTGTTGTTGTCCACCGAATAGCGTTGGAAAGAAATGTTGGTATAGGTGGTGCGGCGTTTTCGTTGGCGTTTAAAACCCAGTGAAAACGTTTCGATCCGCTCGGAAATTCGATTTGAAGGGTTGGCATAAGAAACCGCCAAAGGGTTGATGCCCAAGGAGGTGTGGTCGAACCTTAACATTCGGTGGTAAGTAAAATGCAATCCCCGCCAAGTGAGGTTGATGCCAAACAAGCGGCTCTCGTGGGGTATTTGGGCAACGCGTGGAAAACTATCGCCCGGCGCGCCAGATGCTGCCCGGAAATTGGGTATGCGGCGATACAACGAGGAATCAAGCCTAAAAGGGAGGTATAGATTGGTGTTATAAAGGTTTTGGTCATAAAAAATTTCGGTGCGTTCGCGTACCGTGCTGCTACCGTAAAGGCTGAATCGGAATATCTTTTTGTCTTTCCCGATTTTCCCGCCGAACATCAGGTCGAGGCTGTTGTACCCATATCGCCCGAAGCCCAAATCTGCTTGCGTGTACACGGGCCGTTCGCTTTCCTTCAAGAAAATATTCACCACGCCTGCGCAAGTTTCGTCGCCGTAGATCGCTCCAGCCGGCCCATAGAGGATCTCAATTCGCTCCGCTTGTCGAATGGGCAGTTGCGCCCCAATTGGCATTCCCAATGCCATAGTGGGCTTTATGGGGATGTCGTTGATCAACACCTTCATGTATTGGTTGCCGGAAAGTCCGCGGATGATAAAAGTTTCGCCTTCTACCGCATTGCCAGGCTGTGACACGCGGATTCCGGGCGCGGCTTTGAGCACATCAGCCAAGGTGACAAAGCCGTTGCGCAAAATGTCTTCTGCCGTGAAAACCACTGTGGTAAAGGGTAGATTTTCGACCGCTTCGAGCGAGCGTGTGGCCGAGCTGACAAGGGTTTTCTTTTGGGAAAGGTCGCGTGGCAATATATCGTGCTCCGTGAGCCGCTCCGGGGCGAGTAAAAGCGTGGAGTCGTTTTGAGCAAACAGGATCGTGGGCAGGAAAGCCAGCAAAAAGAGGATTTTGGACATTGGACGTTTGATGGTTGGGAGTTTGGGATATTTGGAAATTGAGATATTTGAATACTGAGCGTAAAGGAATAGCGCGAAAAGTAGGGTGTTTGTATGATTTGAAGGAAAAACAAGGCGAGTTAGGATAAAAACAAAAAACGTCCTTACCTTTGCCCCAGAATTCTGAACGTTTTTCACGAGAGGGAACCATTTGGTTCCCTCTTTTTTGTCCGCCGAAGCCTTTTTATCTGCCGTAGTCTTGACGAAGGAAGAGGCGTAGGAGGATTTGACCACATTCAACACATTGACCACATTCAATGGAGCTCACAGAACGCATCGGCCAATTGCTAGAAGAAAAATACAGCAGCGACGAGATGTTCGCCGACTGCTTCACGGTCGAAATCGAACTGATGCCGGGCAATAAACTCTTCGTCTACGCGGACAGCGATTCGGGCCTAAGCCTTCAAAAGTGCCAAAAACTCAGCCGGTATGTGGAGCATCAATTGGACGAGAACGGCTGGCTCGGCGAAACCTATGGCATAGAAGTGAGCAGCCCGGGTATTGAACGCCCGTTAAAATTCCCTCGCCAATACGTCAAAAACGTGGGCCGTACGCTGGCTATAAAATGTACCGACAAAACAGAGCACCTGGCCACCCTGAAATCCGCTGATGAAACCCAAATTGTCCTTACCCAAACCCTCGTAGAACGAGATGGCAAAAAGAAGATAAAAAAAGAAGTAGAAACCCTCATACCCTACGACCAAATCGAAAAAGCGGTAGTGAAATTGCCGTTTTGAGCTTCCCCAAATCCCCAAATCACCAGATCAACATATACTCAAATCAACAACAATGGTCAATTTAGTAGATGTATTTTCGGAATTCAAAACCGGCAAAAACATAGACCGGCCCACAATGGTGCGCGTCTTGGAAGATGTGTTCCGAACCCTTATCAAAAAGAAATACGGCACCGACGAAAATTTTGACGTGATCGTGAACACCAACACGGGCGACTTGGAAATCTGGCGTGTGCGCGAGGTAGTGCCCGATGGTGAGGTGACCAACGAACTTGCCCAGGTCAGCGAAACCGAGGCCAATGGCATTGACGAAACCAACGCGATCGGGGATGAGTGCTACGAGCAACTTTCCATCGAAGACTTCGGCCGCCGTGCCATCATGGCTGCCCGACAAACCCTCGTTTCAAGGGTAATGGAGCTTGAAAAAGACGAGATTTACCGCAAATACTCAGAACGTGTTGGTCAGGTTGTCACGGGCGAAGTGAACCAGATCATGAAAAAAGAGGTCTTGGTGCTCGACGACGATACTGGCAACGAAATCATACTCCCTCGCACCGAAATGATTCGCGGCGACTATTACCGCAAAGGCGACGTGGTGAAAGGCATCATCAAGCGCGTGGAAATGCGCAACAACGTGCCATTCATCATGCTCAGCCGCACCGACCCTGATTTCCTTGCCAAACTACTCGAGGCCGAAGTGCCCGAAATCGAGGATGGTGTGATCGAGATCAAAAACATCGTGCGCCTTCCCGGTGAACGCGCCAAAATCGCGGTGGAAAGCCACGACGAGCGCATTGACCCAGTGGGCGCTTGTGTCGGCATGAAAGGCAGCCGTATCCATGGCATAGTGCGCGAACTGCGCAATGAGAACATTGACATCGTGAACTACACGACCAATACCGCGCTCTTTATGCAGCGCAGCCTCACTCCGGCCAAAATCACGACCATCGAATTCGACCACGAAGCAAAACGCGCCGCCGTCTACCTCGATGCCGACCAGGTGAGTCTCGCCATCGGCAAAGCAGGCAGCAACATCAAACTAGCCAGTCGCCTTACAGGCTATGAAATTGATGTGTACCGCAACCAGGCCGAGTACGAAATTGACGACGTGGATCTGGAAGAATTCAGCGATGCTATCGAGCCTTGGGTCATAGAGACCTTCAAGAACATTGGCTGCGACACCGCCCGCCAGGTACTCGAACTCAGTGCCGAAGAACTTATCCGCCGCACTGACCTTGAAGAAGAAACCGTGCGTGAAGTGATTCGGATTTTGACCGAAGAGTTTGAAGAAGGAAAGTAATCGGATAATTTTTCCCCGCTCGGCTTGCTTTTTAAACGTACTTTTGCCCCCGCATTTCAGCATTAAACATTTTTGGTCTTCTAGAAAATTCACAAACAGCGGAGAAAAAGGCGAAACCCCGCGGCGCAAACGTTCAGAATCCAACTTTCCAAACCGCAGGGATGGTTTGATTTAAGAGACGGGTGATTTTTTCACTCGTAACTCATAACTCATAACTCATAACTGCCCCTCTTAGCAGGTAAAATCACTGCATGGCGATTAAATTAATTAAGGTAGCAAAAGAATTCAACGTTGGTCTCCACACCATCGTAGAGACCCTGCATGGCAAAGGCTTTCCCAATTTGGAACAAAAGCCTACTACCGACATCACTGACGAGATGCTAGTGGTGCTCAAAAAAGAGTTTCAAAAAGACCTTGATATCAAACAGCAGGCGGATCAATTGGCCCGCCCAACGCTCAAAAAAGACGCTGTCGGTGGCTCCGAAGGGTCTTCGCATGGTCATCCCTCTGCTACGCCACCCACTGCACCACGTCCTTCCTATTTGCCCCCTCGCGAGCCTGTAGCCCCCAAAACTGACCCTCCCGGCCAGCCAAAAAAGGAAGAACAAGAATTTATCAAACGGGAGCGACCAGCTCCTCTCCGTATATTAGGGAAAATTGACCTTGACGCGCCTAGAAATGCTCCTGCACCTCCTGTTGCAAAAACAACCCCAAAAGAGGAGCCAAAACGCGAAGAACTCAAAACAGATATCCCAAAACGTGAGGAACACCGTCAAGACGAGGCTAAGCATGAGACGCCCAAACGTGATATCCTCAAACGAGCTGTGCCCGATGTAGAGGCCAAACACCCAAAAGATACTACTCCCAAAGAGGCAGCACCTCCTTCGCCAGCCGCAGATCCATCTGAAGGAGAAGGCAAACAAATTGGTGACGCCAACGAAGGTGATCTTGTCCGCTCAAGTACACCCAACCTGCGTGGCCTCAAAATATTGGGCCGTATCAACCTCGAAAAAGAGAAGCCCGCAAATACCGGCAACCGCAGTAACGATAATCGGGGTGGCGGCAACCGTGGCGGCGACAATCGTGGCGGCAACCGTGGTGGAAATACAGACCGAGGTGGCCAACAACAAGGCAACCGGCCAGGAGGCAATACGGGGGGCGGAAACCCTGACCGCAATCGGGATAACCGCGCAGGAGGCAACACTCAAGGTGGCCCGCAACAAGGCAATCGCGCAGGAGGCAATCCACAGGGTAGTGGTGGCGGCACCGGGCAGCAGCAACAAGGCCAGGGCGGCGGAAGCAATGCCGATCGCCTTCGCCGCAAGCGGAAAACCGTGCAGCAGCAGCCAGTAACGGCAGCGAACCTGCAAACGAACATGGCCGCCAACCAAGGCGATAAAAAAGGCCGCGGCCGCACCGACGGAGTCAAAGAAGTTTCTCAAAAAGACATTGAGAACCAAATCCGTCAGACCATGGCCCGTATGGGCGCAGGGGCAAGCCGAAAACGGCAAAAAGTAAGGCGTGACAAGCGTGATGTTCGTCGCGAACGGGCTGAAATAGCCGCAACTGCCCGTATAGAAGGCGAAAAAACATTGCAAGTAACGGAGTTCATCTCCGTATCTGATTTGGCCTCATTGATGAACCTAAAGCCCTCTGATGTCATCAAGGCTTGTATGTCATTGGGCATATTTGTGTCTATCAACCAGCGCCTCGACGCCGAAATTATTGAACTCGTAGCCAACGAATTTGGTCATGAAGTTCTGTTCATTTCCGCCGAAGAACAGGTCGAGGTGGAAGAAGAAGAGATGGACTCTCCCAGCGATCTTAAGCCGCGCCAACCCATTGTGACCGTCATGGGCCACGTTGACCACGGTAAAACTTCGCTGCTCGACTTTATTCGTTCTGCCAATGTAGCCGAAGGTGAGGCAGGCGGTATCACGCAGCACGTAGGGGCATACGAGGTGGCCGTGCCCGGTCACGAAGATCAAAAAATCACTTTCCTTGATACACCAGGTCACGAAGCCTTTACGGCCATGCGTGCCAGGGGCGCCAAGGTGACGGACATTGCCATCATCGTGATTGCTGCTGACGACAGCATTATGCCACAAACCAAGGAGGCAATCAGCCACGCGCAAGCGGCCGGGGTGCCCATGGTTTTTGCCATCAATAAAATTGACAAAGCAGGCGCCGACCCCGAACGCATCAAGAACGAACTCGCGCAGATGAATTTCCTCGTGGAGGAATGGGGCGGCAAATATCAGAGCCAGGATATTTCGGCAAAGCAAGGCTTGAACGTGGACAAGCTCCTCGAAAAGGTCCTGCTCGAAGCCGAATTGCTTGAACTCAAAGCAAACCCGGATCGCCGTGCTATCGGCACCGTTTTGGAAGCCTCTTTGGAAAAAGGCCAGGGTTATGTGTCTAAAATCTTGATTATCAATGGAACCATCAACCATGGCGACCCCATCATTGCAGGCGAATTTTCTGGCAAGGTGAAAGCCCTGTTCAACGAGCGCGGCAAAAAAATCAAGAGCGCGGGCCCTGCTCAACCAGTCATCGTGCTTGGTTTGCCCGGTGCGCCACAGGCTGGTGAAAAAATCAAAGTGGCAGCCAGCGAAAGCGAAGCGAAAGAAATCGCTTCAAAGCGCGGCCAGATCATGCGCGAACAAGCCAACCGGGCCAACAAGCGTATCTCGCTCGAAGAAATTGGTCGTCGTCTCGCACTCGGCAACTTCAAAGAGCTCAAAGTCATCGTCAAAGGCGACGTGGACGGTTCCATCGAGGCACTCAGCGATTCGTTGATCAAACTTTCTATCGAGAAAGTACAGGTCTCTGTCATCCACAAGGCGGTTGGCCAGATTGTGGACTCCGACGTTATGCTCGCCTCCGCTTCCGATGCCATTATCATTGGTTTCCAGGTGCGCCCGTCCATTACGGCGCGCAAACTGGCCGAAAAAGAAGGCGTAGAAATCAAACTCTACTCCATTATTTACGAAGCCATCGAAGAGGTGAAATCTGCCATCGAAGGGATGTTGGAACCAACGAAAGAAGAGGAGATCATGGGTCAGGTCGAAATCCGGGAAGTGTACAAAGTCTCGAAGATTGGTACCGTGGCGGGTTGTTTTGTGCAAGATGGCAAAATCAGCCGAAACCACCACGTTCGTATCATTCGCGATGGTATTGTGGTGTACCCAACCAATCCAAACCAACACGCCGAACTAGGCTCGCTCAAGCGTTTCAAAGAAGACGCCAAAGAAGTCAAAAACGGTATGGAGTGCGGTATCACGATCAAAAATTTCAACGACTTCAAGGTGGGCGACGTGATAGAATCTTACGTCATCAATGAGGTGAAAGCTATCTTGAAGTAGCACGAACTTCAGTTCGTTAAAATAAAAACGGGCGGCCTCGCGTGAAGCGAGGTCGCCCGTTATCTTTAGCCCTGTTTGAACAAAATTTCCACCACCTCCTTCTTCCGCGCCCGTGCCACCTGAATGCGCACATTGCCAATCAAAATCAGTGCCTCCCCATCCATTTTCTGTACCCGATTTTTTGCCACAATGAAGGATTTGTGTACGCGCAAAAAATGTTCGGCAGGTAAAGTGGCTTCCAGGTTGTTGAGGCTTTCGAGCGTCACAACTTTCTCGTTTTCAACAAAAATCTTGACGTATTCCTTCCAGCCTTCGATGTAACGAATGTCGGCGATGGGGATTTTGACCCACTGTCGATCGGCTTTTACGGTGAGGTAACCATCGGGTTTGGAAGAGGCATTTTCTGCGCGCTGTCGGAGCAGGACAAAAGCTTTTTCTACTGCATGGGTGAATCGCTCGAAGGAATAGGGTTTAAGCAGATAATCTACCGCATCAAGGTCGAATGCGTCAATGGCATGTTGCGGATAAGCGGTAGTAAAGATGGTGACTGGTTTGCGCGACACTGATTTCAGCAGGCTGAGGCCACTCAAAATCGGCATCTGAATATCGAGAAAAAGCAGGTCAATTGGCTCGCTTTGCAGCAGTTCGATGGCGCGAATGGGGCTTTTGCAGGCAGCAACGACTTCGAGGCCGGGAGTGTCCGCCACGAATTTTTCAAGTAGGGCCAGGGCAAGGTGCTCGTCGTCAACGAGTAAGCAGCGGAAGTTCATTGTTGATTTTGTTGTAGATTGTCCTTGTCAAAATGCTCACATTCTTACCAGCTTGCCTTGCAATATCCCATCAACAGCCCAACCGTAAACCCCTTGCGGCAAGGGCGGCAAATCTAGCATGAGTGAAGCGGATTCTTCCCTTAATCGAACAATTGCAATTTTGCAGCATAGCGCCCCTCCCCTGTTTTTACCTCGAGTAAATATCGCCCGGTGTAAAGGAGTCCAAGCCTTTGCTGAATATTCTCCAATCCAACACCACCCTGCTTGTCCTTTTGTTGATTGTCGGGATCAAAAGAGTTTTCTACCAAAAAAGTGAATTGTTTAGGCTCGTTGCGCAGCAAAATGCGGAGGAAACCGTCGGGGTTTGTTTCCAAATCGCCATGTTTCAACGCATTTTCAACAAGAGGCAGCAGCAGCAAAGGCTCAATCTGCCTATTCTCTATTTCGCCTTCTATCTCTAGTGTAATTGGCAAGGGGTTTTCCGCTTTCAATTGAAATAGTTCGATATAAGCACGGATTTGTGCGATTTCTTTTGACAGCGACACTTGGTCATGTTGGCCATCATAGGTGACATAGCGTAGCAGATCGCTGAGGCGAAGCACCATTTGGGCAGTATTAGGGTGCTGAAGCGTTGCTGCGGCGTAGATGTTGTTCAGGGTGTTGAAAAGAAAATGGGGGTTTATTTGGGCTTTCAGGTAATTCAATTGTGCTTCGGCGTGGCGCTCTTCGAGTGCGCGGCGGTTTTCCAACAATTGGTACAACCCGCTAAAAATCATCAAAACAAAATAGATCAATGCGGTCACGAGAAACATTTTTGTGCCGTTTCCCACAGTCCTTTCCTGGGTGCTCAAAATATTGCCCCCGAATATCGCCAATTCAGTCCAAACCCTCAGCGCAGCCATTCCCAACCAAAGCACAATGGACAAAACAGCCCACTGACCATATTTCTGCGCTTCAAAATACTGATTGGTCAGCACACGTGCATTGGTGTAAAAAAGCACCATCGGAAAAATGACGAACATCACGGTTCGCCCGAGCGCTTCCCCCGGCGGACGCATACCCGAAATCAGGTAGAATGTGACCAGAGTCACCAAAGCCCAACCCGAAAAATGGGTAATCAGGCGGCCACGACCAGAGAGGAGTTTTTGTAGCATAGTTATCATTCATAGCGCAGCGACTCAATCGGGTCCAGCCGCGCAGCTTTCATGGCGGGATAAAAACCGGATACTACGCCTACGACCATACAAAGTGTGAATCCGAGGGCCATCCAGGCCCAGGGAATCAGAAATGAACCACCCAGCACGAGCGTCATGATGTTGCCAATTAGGATACCGAGGAAAATACCCACCAGTCCACCGATTTGGCAAATCGTGATGGCTTCGGTCAGAAATTGAAGCATGATGCTGCGGCGGGTAGCGCCCAGGGCTTTGGAAATACCAATTTCGCGAGTGCGCTCCGTCACACTCACGAGCATTATGTTCATCAGGCCTATGGCTGCGCCGAGCAGGGTCATCAAGCCGATAGCGACAGCAGCAAGGCGCAGTGTCACGGTATTTTCTTTCAGGATGGCAACGATGCCGTCGCTTGCAAAGAGTTTGAAATCATCTTCTTCACCGGGTCGCAGTCCGCGAATTTGACGGAAAAGTCCGGTGGCTTCAGATTGGGCAGCATCCATGTCGGTCGCGTTTTGCACGGCCACCATCAGAAAATAATCTCGTGTATCGTCGCCAAAAAGTGATTTAACGTTTACCAAGGGGGCGTATATCTTGCGGTCGCCCGATTCATTCATCGAAGAACCTTTTTTCGCCATCACCCCCACTACCCGGTATCGGTGTGCGTTCACACTGATGATTTGATCGAGGGCTTTTTCGTTTTTCCCATTAAAAAGCATTTTTACTATGTCCGACCCGATGACGGCTACAGGTGCGCCACTTTCTACTTCTATTTTTGAAAAATTGCGTCCAAGCGCAATATCCACACCCTTCACGTCCATAAAATTTTCGTCCGCACCATTGAAAATCACATTCGGATTGGATTTTTCTTCCCCAAATTTTACCGTTGCATTGCCTGTTCCATAGCAACCGACAGCGACTTTTGCAGGGAAATCAAAGCGCTCTTTGAACTCCATGGACTGCTTGTAGGTCACAGGTTCGGCTGGTTTTTGCTGTTTGCCATGGCGGTTGCTCTTCACATCGTTCCACTTCCGCTCAATGCTGAACGAGTTGGCTCCCAGGTTAGAAAGATTGTCGCTGAGCGAAAAGGCAATCGCATCAATGGCCGTCAAGATTCCCACCAATGCCATAATGCCAAAAGCAATGATAAGCAAGGTAAGTACCGAGCGCACCATGTTGGCACGGATGTTCTTGAAAGCCATGCTGAGTATTTCTGAAAATGGCATTGCGTTGGATTTGATATTATGATATTGGGAAATTAGGATCTTAGCGGGAGGCCAGTGTTTGGCGTTCCAAAAGTAGCGCAGCATTTGCCGCTATTTTTTGCTAATAGAGACAAGGTTTTTAAAATTCGATAAAAAGCGGACTTTGGAGGGTTTAAAAAATGATGCCCCGCCTTCGCCAAGGCTACAGCGGGTAATAATGACTACAATGACGGATGACTTAATGACGATTGAACCCAAAATATTCACCCAATTCCCGGTACTCGCCGCTGCGCAAAGCACCCGGCACGGTGGTGTTAGCCCGGCCCCGTATCAATCGCTCAATCTCGGCAAAAACACGGCTGATGTCCCTTTCAATGTGGCCGAAAACCGTCGCCGTTTTTGCTCAACGCTGGGTTTCCAACCCGAACAAATGGCCTGGTCAAAACAGGTACATGGCGACCAAATCCGCTACGCGACTACCCCTGGAGGTGCTGAAGGGTTTGATGCCCTGGTGACAAACGTTCCAGGTATTTTGCTGGCAGTTTCGGTGGCAGATTGCACGCCGATTTTGGTGTACGATGCCCGGCATCAGGCAGTGGGGGCCGTTCACGCGGGTTGGCGCGGCACGGTAGTGGAAATCGTGGCTAAAACCTTGAATTTTATGCAAAAAGCCTTTGGAACGAGCGGCGAAGATTGTTTTGCTTATATCGGAGCCTGCATTGACGAGTGTTCTTTCGAGGTGGGCGATGAGGTAGCCGCAGCGTTCGCCGAGCCGTTCAAACGTTTTGATGCCGAGTGCAGTAAGTATTTCGTGGATTTGAAAAAAGCCAACGCGGCGCAACTGCTTGCATTCGGCCTTCCCAAAGCGCACATTGAAATCTCGCCCTACTGCACCATGCGCCATGCCGCCGATTTTTTCTCTCATCGAAAAGACCAGGGCGTGACGGGTAGGGGAATGGGGGTGATCGGGCTGCGTTAACCCGCCTGGCTATATGCCTCACGGATTCAAGCAAACACCTCGGTATCAATGTCTGCTGCTTTTTCTACGCGGATTTTGTGGGTACACATACCGCCGGGCGGGTTGGATTCGAGTTTGCTGGAAGCGGTGATCCCTTTCATATTCAGCCCTACTTCGAGGCGTGTTTTGGTCTGCTACCTTATTTTAAAGAATAGCGGCTTTGAAGCATAATCAAAGCCAACGCTCCAGGTGAATTCATAAATACCCGGGTTAAGTTTGAAATGCTCAACCACAAAATCATCTTCCGGGGTGACGGGATTTGAGCGGTTAAATCCTTGCTTCAATACATCTTTCAAATTGAGGGAAAAAATTTCGATCCTTGTTTCCGGAGCAAGTGTTATCCGGATTGCATTATTGCCTTGAGGCAGGGTCACGCGCTCACTTATTTCGATATAGTGGAAATTGATTGTCCTGTTGATGCGCTCGTCATGCGGGTTTTTGCGGCGGAGCGTTGCGTCCATGCCCAGCAGGTCTTGCAGTTGGAAAATGGCCCACATGGCTGGGGAATGGAAATGTTGTTCGAGCAGGATTTTATTCACCCATGGCTCGCAGAAGTAGGGGGCATCGCCCGGGCGTTGTAGCATTTCGTTGTAGAACCGTTGTGTAAGCGCGCGGTCTTCTTCCCACCAGCCGCGTAAGGTGCTCATGTCGTGGGTGCTGGGTGTTACGACGGAAAGGTAAGGTGCGTTCTTTTGGGTGGAAAAACGTCGCGCCTGCCGCCTTTGGCATCCGCTGGATTTCGAGGCTGAGGATTTCACCGTGCTTTTGGAAGCCACTTGCGAGCGCGATTTTTTTCCACTCGTCGAGGTTTTTTCCGGTGTTTTTTTGGAGGTTTTCGATCATGGTGATTTCTGCTTGATCCATAGCTATTAAGTTTAGTTGTCAGTGTTTTTTCCTTAGGGCATGTCTGGGAATTTTCCCTTGCATAGGCTCACATTTTTGAAACATTGATTTGGCAATTTGCCCATAGAATCCACGCCTTCGAATTTTCTACGGTTTTGACTTTGGTGAATGCGCTCAAGCGCGTAGCCTACCACGGGATGAGGGGCTGATTCAGGGCGTAAACGTCGGAGCAACCAGGTTTCTAAGGCCGTGATTTTTGTATCCGGCGTGGGCTGTTCGAGCAAGTGTTCACGCAAATGAAGGAAATCGCTGCCCCAAATCGTGTCCATTTCCACTACGGAATCGGCGAGTTTGGTCAATGGAAATTTGAACAGAAAATTTGCCGCCCCTGCCCGGAAACGCACCACCATCATGCTCGAATTTTGTCCCGCGTCAATGGTTATAAACTCCCGCCGGAAGCCCGAAATCCAAGATTTTTTGAAGGAGGCAAATTGCCCAAAATCCTCGTTATCATACAGATTATTAGGCACTTGCGTCAGGTCAATCACCAGATCTATGCCACCGTCGGGCAGCAGACGCTCCTTGTGGTGCGGCGGGGAATAGCCTTCGTAGAAAACGATGTTCTCTACGGCTAAGTTGAGCGGGAATGTTGGTTGGTGAAAGCGGAAGGTCACGGAAAGGATGGCTTCAGTGAAGGATGAGATTGGCAAATCAAGTTTCGGCACTAAACTCAAAGGCCCACTTTCCTTGTTACTTTATTTCCAAATATAGCGGCTTAGAAATCCCAAAAGACACCGCTGCCCATCCACTTCAGTTCATATATGCCAGAAGGTAGATAGATCGGTTTTGTCCTAATATCCTAAATACTATGAACCGCTGTTTCAGATGTGGAAAGACTGAGTGATCTTTTGGCCAGCTCTCTGAGGTTCGTTGAAAAAACCACAAAACGTTCACCAGGTGCTAGATATCTAATAGTACCTTGCCAATGAGCATCACCTGGTTGCAAAAAATTAGAAATGTAGTAGCTTTCGCCCGTGCCTAAATTTTTTAAAGAAATACCAATATCGAAATTAGCACCATCGGGAACTGATGCAAAAAACATACTGTCTTTTTTAGCGTAATTTATCGCTACACCAGTAATGATTATCGCCTCGCTTGTATCGAACTGGAACTTGTCCGTTTCAACCTCTGCCATTATCGGTGCTCCACAAAACTTTTTGAAAAGCGCATCAATTCTGATAGAATTAGATTGTGAAAAGCAACAGAAGGGAAGTACCGTTAGGAACGCGGCACCAAATAACTTAGTCATTTGATGCCACCCTTTGTTCCATCATACGGCCGCTATTTTT
>CAZPTQ010000035.1:8572-32108 GCA_964589365.1 uncultured Saprospiraceae bacterium | reverse complement strand
GATTTACGATTTTGGATTTACGATTTACGATTTTGGATTTACGATTTTGGATTTACGATTTACGATTGTTTTGATCCGAATAAAGCATGAGTCGTCCATTTTTCGGATCAAAACAATCGTAAATCCAAAATCGCAAATCCAAAATTATCCACCGTGTTAACAATTGCAAAAACGGCCATCTCTCGTGCCGCGACTGCCGATATTTGCGCGTCTCTACGCCCATTAATTTCATTCCCAAACAGTTTAAAACATCTCTCGGATGAAGCGCATTTTCATTCTCTTTCTCTTTTCAATCCTCTCATTCTCAACACTTTTTGCCAATAGCGGACCAGGTTACAAAATCCGTGTAAAACTCGAAAACTATGCTTCCAATGAACTTATCATTGGCTTCCACTACGGCGAAAAGCAGTATGTGAAAGACACTGCTACCTTGGGCGCCGACGGCTTTTTCACGTTTGAGGCCGACACGCTTTTCCCGCCAGGTGTGTACCTTTTGGTGTTGAAACCCGATAACAATTTTATCCAGATTCTGCTCGACGACAAAAACCAGCAGATCACGGTGACTACTGATGCGAAGGATTCAGTGAACAAAATGAAAGTGAAAGGTTCTCTGGACAATGAGGTTTTTTACGAGTATTTAGGCTATTTGAACAAGCAACGCCCTATTGCGGACACGCTTCGCGCTCAATTGAGCCGGGCTAAAGGCAATGTGGCAGATTCCACTCGCATTGCCAACAAAATATTGGACATTGACAAGTCGGTAAAAAAGACCCAGCAAGACCTCATTGCAAAATACCCTAATAGCATGGCCGCCAAAATTGTAAAGGCTGCCATTGAACCTGAAGTTCCAGAATTTAAAGGAGTGGAAAAAGAAGTGGCGAAAAAGAAGTTCTACTGGATACGCGAGCACTTTTTTGACAATATCGACATTGCCGATCCAGCCATGCTCCGCAGCCCCGTTTTGCACAGCAAAGTGGACTACTACATCACAAAACTTACCCCGCAACACCCGGATACCGTAAATGCTGCACTTGATTACCTGTTCCAAAAAATGCAGGGTAAGTTCAATGGCGAAAACTACAAATACTACCTTATCCACTTTTTGAACCACTACGCAAAATCGAATATTGTTGGCTTCGATGCCTGCTATGTACACATCGCTAACGAGTATTATTGTAAAGGCCAAGCTGCTTGGACCAAGAAAGAAGACCTCGAGAAAATCTGCGATAATGCCCGCCGATTAGAACCCATCCTGATCGGAAAAATTGCGCCCAATATCACCGTGATGGACCGCAACAACCATCCCAGTGCTTTGTGGGACGTGGATGCCGACTATACGGTGCTGTTTTTCTGGGCAACAGATTGCGGGCATTGCAAAAAGGCGGCGCCGCACATGGTTGAGTTTGCCAAAAAATTCAAAGATCGAGGCGTTAAAGTCTTCGCAGTGTGTACTGGGGTTGTAACCAGCAAAGAGGAATCCAATACCCCCGAAAAGGTACACGAAAGTTGCTGGAAAGGCCTTGCTGAAAAGGAATTCAGCGATGAGCTTTTCTTCAATACCTACGACCCTTATATCCGCAGCCGCTACAAAATGGTGTACGACGTTCAAACCACACCGCAGATTTTCATCCTAAACCGCAACCACGAGATATTAATGAAGCGCATTGGGGGCGAACAACTTGGCGAGGTGATGGAGCAGGTGATGAAATTTCAGGAAGAAAAAAAGAAAGGGAAATAGATTTTGGAATTACGATTGGGTTCCTAAGGGGTCTTGTGCCACTAGTAATTTTTGAAACGGTATGTTTTCCAAAAAATATTTGGAAAACATACCGACCTTTTCTTACTTTTGCGCCTCGATTTTTGAAAAACAAGTTTGCAACAAATTTTCAGCAAAATAGCGTCATGAAAAAAGATATTCATCCAGCCAATTACCGCCCCGTTGTGTTCAAAGACATCTCGACGGATGAGGCGTTCCTCGGCAAATCTTGCGTGGCCTCCAAAGACACTGTTACCTGGGAGGACGGCAAAGAATACCCGCTTGTAAAAATGGAGATTTCATCCTATAGCCACCCGTTCTTTACGGGGCAAATGAAACTCGTGGACACCGCCGGACGTATTGACAAGTTCAACAAGCGCTTCTCGAAGTTTTCCAAGTAGTTTCCCTTTTCGAGCAGTGTTTAAAAGTCCCAATAGGCATTTATGCGTGTTGGGACTTTTTATTTCCGTTGGTTCCATAAGCTTCATTTTCATAATGCCTGCACTTGAGCGCCCAAAGGGCACAAGTGCAGGCATTATGAAAATGAAGCTTATACCTATTTGCCGAAAGCCGTAAGTTTGCCCGATTCTCTTACTTTGGGACTGACATGAACATTATTCTCTTTGACACTGACGCGCGCAACCAACTACTGCCACTCACGGCCACCCGGCCCATGGGCGAATTACGGGTAGGGATTCTTACGATTCGGGAAAAATGGGAGCGTCGCCTGCGTGGGGCGGCTTCCTACATCACGCAAGAATATCTGCAAGAAAAATACCCGATACGTATTGAGGATGAGAATCTTATCATCAATGGCGGGGTGCTGGCCACGGCTGCACTTTGCAAGCGTATAGACGAACTTGGACTCAACGAAGCCTTGCTGGCCGATGGCGAACTCATAGCCGCCAGGCTCAACGAAGCCCAGTTTGAGTCACTCATTGAGGAGGAGGAAGTGAACGAACTGCAGGGGCAGGAATTGGACGAAAGCATCCCATTGGTGCAAATCACCCAACTCTGGCAACTTGTCCGGCTGAACGAACAAGCACTTTCCGAAGACTTTGCATTGCTCACAACCGGGAAAAATTCGAAACCGGTTTCTGATACAAACAAGATCATCGGTCCGCCCGAAAACCTTTTCCTCGAGGAAGGCGTGAAAATGGAATATTGTACGCTCAACCTCATGGCCGGCCCCATTTACATCGGCGCAAACACCGAGGTAATGGAAGGCTCAATGTTGCGCGGCCCGATTGCAATTGGTTCAGATTCAATCGTCAAAATGGGGGCCAAGATTTATGGCCCAAGCACCTTTGGCCCCGGTTGTCGAATAGGAGGCGAGGTGGCGCGCTCTATTTTTTTCGCCAACTCAAACAAAGCGCACGATGGCTACCTCGGCGATTCGGTATTGGGGGAATGGTGCAACCTTGGTGCAGATTCAAACAATTCAAACCTCAAAAACAATTACTCCGAAGTGAAACTTTGGAACTACGAATCGGAGCGTTTTGAAAAAACTGGACAGCAATTTGTTGGGCTCATCATGGGCGACCATTCCAAATGCGCTATCAACACCATGTTCAATACGGGCACAGTGGTGGGTATCTTTGCCAATATCTACGGAGCGGGATTTCCCCGCAATTTCGTCCCCGATTTTTCCTGGGGCGGCCCCGATGGCTATCGAACGTATAAATTTACCGAGGCCTGCGAAACAGCCTCCATTGTTATGGCGCGGCGTGGACAGGTTTTTAACGAATTGGAAAAAGCCATTCTTTACCACATTTACGACCGCACGGCGCGGTTTCGCAGTTGGGAAAAATGACACATAATGGCGGATAATGACGCCCCTCCTACGCCAAGGCTCCGGCGGGTAAAAATGACGAAATACGACCAGCGCGGTGTTTCCGCCTCCAAAGAAGACGTTCATGCAGCCATCCAGCATCTGGACAAAGGCTTGTATCCCAATGCTTTTTGCAAGATTCTGCCCGATTTGGCTGCAGGAAATGCCAAGTATTGCAATCTGCTCCATGCGGATACAGCGGGTACAAAAACGAGCTTGGCCTATGTGTATTGGCGCGAGACCGGCGATCTATCCGTATGGCCAGGTGTAGCGCAAGATGCCATTGTGATGAACCTCGACGACATGGCTTGTGTGGGCTGCACCAACGACATTATACTTAGCAGCACCATTGGGCGCAATAAAGGGCTTATACCCGCAGAAGTCATCGCAGCTGTTATTCGAGGCACTTCTGATTTTGTGGAAAAAATGCGCGATCATGGTGTGAATCTTCATCTTGCCGGAGGCGAAACCGCTGATGTGGGCGATATTGTACGCACCATTGACGTGGGTTTCACGGCCTTTGCACGGATGAAACGCAGTGAAGTGCTCGTGCCCAGCATCCGCGCTGGCGATGTCATCGTAGGACTTGCTTCGTTCGGAAAGTCTACCTATGAAACTGAATACAACGGTGGCATGGGGAGCAACGGTTTGACCGCTGCGCGCCATGATGTATTGTCAAAAAACTATGCCGAAAAATACCCCGAAAGTTTTGACCCTGGTTTGCCCAAAGAGGTGGTTTACACAGGCAATCGAATGGTGACGGAAAAAATTCCTATTGGAAATCAAATGATTAGTGTTGGGAAACTCATTCTATCGCCAACGCGAAGTTACTTGCCTGTCTTGCAGGAAATCCTCCAAATGTATCGCAAAAAAATCCACGGTATCATACATGTTACGGGCGGCGGGCAAACGAAAGTGCTGAAATTTGTAAGGGATGTGCACATCGTAAAAGACGATCTCTTCGAATTACCACCGCTTTTCAAATTGATTCAAGAAAGCAGCGAGACCCCTTGGCGCGAAATGTATCAAGTGTTCAACATGGGGCACCGAATAGAGATTTACCTCCCCGCCCGGCATGCTGACGCAGTGATGGCAATTGCTGAGAAATATAGCATCGAAGCCCGCGTTATTGGGCGCGTACACAGCAATGTGGGCGAAAAAGTAACCGTAAAAAGCCCGTTTGGAGCGTTTGAATATATTTAATAATGGAATCACATTGACCACTTTTTTACCCGCCGAAGCCTATGCGAAGGTGGGAATCACATTGACAACATTATTTTTACAATATGAGAAAACTAATCACCCTCGCACTCCTAAGCATCGTTTTTAACGCTTGCCAAACCGACCCTGTGAAATCCCTTCAACAGAAACTCATTGATCTAGACAAGGCAATGGGAGGTGCCACTGTCACCGACAAATCCAAAGCCGAGGCGTTCATCAAAACTTCTGAAGAACTCGCTGTTCTGGTAGAAAAATCCAACCCAGATCAATATGTAGACGTGCTGTTGAAAGCCGCTGGCCTTGCCAAAACAGTGAAGCAGCCTCAAAAAGCCATCGAACTTTACTCAAAGATTTCCGAAGGGCTGCCGCAACACAAAAAAGCACCTACTGCACTCTTCATGATCGGGTTTGTACAGGAAAACGACCTTGCCGATCTTGAAAAAGCCAAGGCAACTTACGAGTCATTCCTCCAAAAATATCCGAACGACCCTGATTTTGCCGACGATGCGCAGAATGCAATTAAGTGGTTGGGCAAATCACCGGATGATATTATTAAAGAATTTGAGAAGCAGGGAGAAACGCAATAATTTCTTCCTTTTCCAAAACATTTTCTGTTAAAAAATCAAGCCAGAAACAAACAAAAAGTCATGAGCGGGGTACATTTGTCGAACAAATCCTTGAATCATGGACGACACCTTACTTTTACTTCTTGGAGGCATCCTGCTTATTGTCCTCGTATTTCTGGTATTGCGCCAACAATCGGGCAATAGTGCACAAATCTTTGATAAAGAACAATTTGTGCCCCGCGAACTCCATACTGCCATCCTGGAAGAGACCGAACGCCTACGCTCCGAACTGTCTTCCAAAGAGCGCGAAATCCGAGACGCGCATGCTCAGCTTGCTGCCCGCGAACAACAACTGTATCATTTAGAAGAAAATTTAAGGAATCAAAAAGCCGAGGTGGAGCAGTTACAAGTCAAGTTCAAAACGGAATTTGAGAACATTGCGAACCGACTGCTGGAGGAAAAATCCATCCGCTTCACCGCACAAAATGCGCAGCAATTACAGACAGTGCTGAGTCCGTTGCGAGAGAAAATCAAAGAGTTTGAAGAAAATGTAGACCGCAAGTTTTTGGAAGAAACCCGCGAAAAATCCAGCCTCAAAAAAGAACTGGAGCAACTCACCCAACTCAACCAACAGCTCAGCCAGGATGCGCACAACCTAACATCAGCACTCAAAGGCCAGAGCAAATTGCAAGGCGATTGGGGCGAGATGCAATTGGAAACTTTGCTCGAAAAATCGGGGCTTCAAAAAGGCATTCACTTCCTCTCCCAAGCCACTTTTCGAGATGAAGATGGCGCTGCAAAAAGGCCCGATTTTGTCATTCAACTTCCTGAAAACAAACAACTTATCGTGGATTCTAAAGTATCGCTTACGGCTTTTGAGCGGTATTTCAACGCTGCCGACCCAACGGAACGCGATCAGCATTTGAAAGCGCACGTTACGAGTCTCCGCAGCCATGTGGACAACCTCAGTCGTACCAATTACCAGACGCTTTATTCCATTAACACCCCCGATTACATGCTGTTGTTTGTGCCGCTTGAAGGGGCGCTTACTGCGGCATCGCAAGCCGATCCACGCCTTTTTACGGATGCCCTGGAGCGGAACATCGTCATCGTGACCACAAGTAGTTTACTCGCTACACTGCGCACAGTGGCGCACCTTTGGAAACAAGAAAAACAAACGAAATCCGTGCTCGAAATAGCTAAGCAAAGCGGATTGCTTTACGACAAGTTTGTGGCATTCGTAGACGACTTGCGGACTATTGGAGCACGCCTTGACAATGCGCGCTCAGCCTACGACGATGCCATGCACAAACTCACAAACGCAGGCCGTCCAGGAGACACCCTTATAGGTAAAGCAGAGAAGATCAAGGAATTAGGTGCTCGAACGACCAAATCACTGCCGATAGAATTGCTACCAGAAGAGGAATGAAGCATCGGATGGAAACCCATGACTTGCTGAGTCAGCGCCAATTTAAGGCGATTCAAAAAACGGGGTATTTCGTATTCAACGAAATACCCCGTTTCAATTTCTTCCGTCTTCAAAAAGACTAAAATTTTCGGTCATCTCATAGCTTCACCAATTTCATTGCCGCGCTAGATCGTCCGGCACTCCGAAGATTGGCAAAATAAACGCCTGGTTTCAAATTACCTCCAAATGTAGTAAACCCTGTTTTGGAAGTAAGTTTTTCTGTGAAAACAAGCTGTCCCAAAAGATTGCGCAGCTCGACCGTGGGATTTTCTTCAGAATTTTCCCAAGAATAACGAAGTCCAAACGCACCAGAAGCAGGGTTTGGCAATACCGACAAAGAAGCAGATGCATCCAGCACCGATTGGATGCCTACCAGGGCCGGAACTACGCTAAATACATCCACTGCTCCTTCTGAAAGATGCCCTGGGTTGTCATCACGTACGATAAATTCGATCCGGATATTGTCGCTCAAGGTGGTAAAATCCTTCAAGTGTATATCGCCGGAGAATCTCCAATTGCTTTCGGAGTTGGTGATGTCAAGTATGTTAATTGTTTGATTGCCCTTCAACAAATTCACTTGCATTTTATCATTTGGAGTGCCGCTACCACCTCCATTGAAAAACCAATAGTAGAAAGTAAGCACTGCATCCTGATAAGCACCAAGTTTCATAACAGGGCTAACCAAAGAAACAAAACCGTCGTCCACATCATCCGATCCAGCTTGTCCGCCCCCGTTTCCTGTAACATAGCATTGGACATTGTTGTCCACACTCGCATCAAATTCAGGATTCACCTGGTCGCCGTCATACGTTGTACCGTCTGGCTCACCACGTTCCCAGTCGCCGGAGCTTGCAGCACTGGCTGTTGTCCATCCTAGATCAGCGATAAAGTCGTCGTAATAGCCTGGAGCAAGTTGGATCAAAATAGGTGTGCCGAGGTTAACCGACACATTACCAGCGAGATAGCCCCATTTGCCCGCTGTTGCGGTGTAAGTTCCTTGCGGAACACAATCCTTTGTGAATTGGCCGTTGGCATTTGTGGTCAGCGTGTAAGAATTAATCGTGCTGCTGAGCGTAACCATCGCGTTCGCGATGGGGGTGTTGGTGCCGATCTCTGTTACCGTGCCATTGGCTGTAAAGACCACACCAGCGTCCATGAGAACATCTAATACGGTCACTTGGGCAGTTGAAAGGGTAATATTGACCGTTTTAGATGGAAAGCCCGGAGCACTGATGAGGGCAGTAAAATTGCCTGGTGTGACTTGCCCCGTTTTGTAAAGACCATCGGCCTTCGTTGTGACGATTTTTGCTGGATCGGTGCTGCCAGTGATCCTCACCGTTGCACCTGCAAGTGGTTGTCCATTGCAGCCGTTGGTAATTTTTCCTTCGAGGTAACAGGCGCGTTTATAAGTCGGGGTCAGGACTGTCAGTTGGCCAGGATCAATGTCAGAAGCGATAATAGTGCCGGAGGGAAAATACGGAAACGCGCCCCAACAGCCTTCAAATTCTAGATTATTGCCGGCATAGGTATCGTATTGTGCAACCGTAATCAAGTTCTGAGGCCGATGTGCATCTACAATTAGAACGCCGCTTGTGTACCAGGAAGTAACGGCATAATCATTGATAATGTGTGTATTGTGCACATAAGTGCCATTGCCATTGTTGGGCGATATCCGGTCAAGTTCACGAATGTCAGAAGGATCGCTCACATCATAGGCAGTAAGAAATGAAGGCGCCTTTTCGTCCGTCGTTAGCACATGCTTGCGGTCGTCGGTCATCCAGGAATTGTGGGCGAATTTGCCAGGGGTTTCTACAGTGCCCAGCACCTGCGGGTTGCTTTTGTCAGCCATGTCAACAATGGACATAATACCTGCACTTATGTGACAAGCGTACAAGGTGTCATTGTCCGCATACCCATCGTGGATGTAGCCAAGTTGTTCAAAACGAGCCACATATTTCGGGTTATAAGGGTCCAGATTGAGGTTGAAAATTTTCGCGCCACCGGGATCATTTTGATCAATGCTGCCACCATAAGTATAGAGAAAGCCCTTTTTCACATCAATGTGCAGTGCATGGATGCCATCGAGTTGGCCCGCGATTGCGCCATCGCCCTTATAGTAGTGATAGTTCAAATTCGCACTTGGAAGGTTGCTCAAGTCCACAATTTGCACCCCTTGTCCCCCTTCTGAAGTGACATAAGCGTAATGCGAATAGACTTTGATTTCTTTCCAAAGGTTGTTTGGGCCGGGGATTTGGACAATTTGCTGAGGAGCGTCAGGGTTGGTGATGTTTACAATTATCAGCCCAGCTTGCCCGCCAACCAAAGCATATTCCTGGCCATTTTGCCAATAACCGCAAACATTGGCGAGCGTTTGACCAGGGAAATCCATGGTAGAACGGAGTTGGAGATTGATGTTTTGGAGTTGGGCAAAAGCACTTTGCGCGACAAAAAAGCAGCACGCGCAAAGCGTAACTTTGAATAAATTTTGCATGAAATACAGTAAAGGTGGAAGTTTTTTGAAATAAGGGTGCGAACATACACCCTTTCGGAAAAAGCAAGGCGGATAGGCTTTAAACTGTCGCCCAAAAGCAATTTTTGATGGACTTTTGACCATGTTCCACCTGTTGCCAAATTTTCAACAGCGATTTTTGCTCTCGTTCCCAATTCCACTCCTTTCGAGCCAAAAGGCAATTTTGCCTCAATTTTTCGTATAATTCTCTGTCGTCCAACAACCTTTGGATGGCATCTGCGATCGATTTCGGATTCGTATCCTGGATGAGGACAGCAACCTCGTGTGTGGCGTTCAATGCCCTGTATTCAGGAAAATCCATTGTCAGTACAGGTACGCCTGCCTGTACGCTATCAAAATATTTATTGGCGAGTGAGTAGTAATAGGAAAGTCCCCGATTCTCCAAAAGATTTAGCCCCAACCAAGCCTGATCCGTTAGAATTTTTAAGTCGTCAGGCTTCACATTACCCAAAAAGACAACACGGCCTCCCAACCCCAAATTAAATGCTTTTTGTCGTAGTTTAGCGGAAAGATCGCCTTCTCCTGCAAGTACAAATTGCACGTTATCAAGGTGTTGCATTGCTTCTAACATTGCTTCTATTCCCCGGCCTTCGTTAAGCGCACCTTGGTAAAGAATTTGCAGGGGTATGAAATTTGAGATTCCCGTTTTTTGTCGAATTGCTAAATTTGAATCAAAAGAAACTGGCACATTCCGAACCACCCCGAACTTCAACCCATATTTCTCTTCAAATATTTGTGCCAAAGCAGGGCCTACCGTATAAGCATGCCGGTAAAAAGGAAGACAAATCCGCCCCACCATGCCCCAAACAAACTTGATAAAGGGGCGATGAACAACTTCAGGCACTTCGGTGAAATGCTCGTGCGCATCTAACACGCGCTTTTTGCGGCGAAGGATCGTTGCAAAACATCCGGCGGGCAAAGTATCGAGGTCAATAGAACATACTGCATCGTAGCGCGCAAAAAGCAAAAACAGGAAAAGACGCAGGTTGTACTCAAAATAAAAGCCAAAGCCTTTTTGAAAAAAACACTTCAGTCTTTTTTGCTCAAATGGCCTGGTTTCCAGTGGGATAGAGTGTGGCAATATGCGTCCCACGAGCGTTACCGAATAGCTATTGGCAACCAGTGTATTGCAGATGCGTTGCATCCGTTGGTCGTAAGTAAGATCGTTGGTAACAGTAAAAAGTATCCTCATCGGAGGGATAAGTAACGGTTGCGGCTCAATTCCCATAGATTCACAGCTTGCTCAAAATTGAGCCATCCTGAAATAGTTACGTGCTGTTTTACAAATTGGAAACCGATCTTCTCCAGCGTCTTGTTTGGTGCAGTGTTCAGGGAAAATGGCCCTGAGTACAAGGTTTCCAATTCGTAGTTTTCAAAGAAAAATGGCAGGGTCATTTTGACAAAATCTGCACCCAGTCCTTTTTGCCGGATGTCTGATCTCCACAGATGCAGGTGCATAAAGGCTTCTTTTCCGAACTGAATTTTGTTGATGTTCGAGTGGCCAACAGGCTCCTCGTTTAATTGCCAGTCCAGAAAAACTCAACCCACTAAAAATCCTTCAAAGCTGCATACACCAAATCTACCGGCAGCCCCATCACATTCTGGAAAGTGCCCTCTATCCGGCTGATTTTGCAGTGCCCAATCCAATCTTGTGCGCCATAAGAACCCGCCTTGTCAAATGGTTCGCAGGTACGGATGTAGTAGTCAATCTCTTCCTCAGAAAGTTCTGAAAACCAGACTTTGGTTGTTCCCGAAAGCACTTTTTCTTTCTCTTTTGAGAGGAGGCAAACACCTGTTACCACCGTATGTTGCCGTCCTGAAAGTTTGCGAATCATGCTACAAGCCTCTTCGTAGTCGGCAGGCTTGTTGTAGATTTTTCCGTCAAGGATCACCACCGAATCTGCTGCAAGGACGATTTCCGCTCCAAGAATTAAATGCGCTGCCGCCTGGGCTTTGCGCTGGGCAAGCCAAGGGGCAACTTCCTCAGGAGGCATTTCAAGAGGGAAAGATTCGTCCATATCAATGGCTTGTACCGTGAAATCAAAGCCCGCTTCGCGCAAAAGTTGACTACGGCGCGGGCTTTTGGAAGCGAGGATAAGAGGTCTTCTGGACATTGACTAAAATTTTGCAAGATAGGTTTGCGCTGCTCCCCAAATATCTTCTGGCCAACAACGTAAAAGCAGGAATACCCCTGCGAACATCACGATTTTGACCAAAAAACTGGCCCTGGAAAAATCTGGTTTGCCTTGGGCGCGATATAAGATGATGGTAGTAAAAAGGGCAGGCAAAAATAAAAGGAGCGTTCCAACACCCACCTGCCACTGCGGCGCTCCGGTTTGATGCCAAAAAATTAAAAGCAGGCCTATGAACACGCTCAACACCAATCCTGTCATGCCGGCAGGTTTTTTAGCAAAACGTGGGCCTTTGAGCACAGCAAGTGTATTGCAGCCACAGGCAGCATCACCTTGAAAGTCTTCGAGGTCTTTGATTTGTTCCCGCAGCAGATTGGTAAGAAAAGCGAAAAGGGCATATAGCCACACCAGAGAAACGCCTTGCTGGATCAAATCCGGTTGCACAAAAGAGGTAAGCCAAATGGCTCGTTGCTCAGGCAAAAGCATCACCACTGGTACCAGCGCGCATAGCACCGACACGAGCAGATTGCCTATCAAAGCAGTGCATTTGAACACCCAGGCGTAAAGAAAAAGCAGGAACGATATGCCAGGAAACACCCACATAGGCCAGTGATCATGCGGGCGGAGTTCCTGGTCAATAAGGAAAGCGAGCCAATGCGCCCCTCCTACGATCAAACCGTATAATATCAGGGCGAAGGAGGGTGCCAATACCCGACCCCAAACAGCTCGTTTAGGCCTGTTCATGGCATCAATATGGCGGTCATAAAAATCGTTGAGTATATAACCGGCCAATGTGGTAAGCACCGTTGCAGCAGCAATGAGGTTGAAAGTTCGTTCTGTAAGCAATGGAATTCCACCCGCCTTCAACAGCGCAGGACGCAGGGCAAACCAATATGGCACATATTGCGTAAGGTACACAATGAGCAGATTGGGAAGCCGGAGCATCCGAATGAACGCGAGGGGATAATTCACGCTGCGAATGTAGAACTCCCGACGAAGCCCTGCGATGATGCTTATCGAATTTTTTTGAAGGATAGATCAAGCCCAGACCCGCTCAGGGATCGATAATGAAGCCGGGTAGTGTCGCAAACTACTACAAAATTACACTGAGCCCCATATTTCCCTTGCTCTATCGTCATTTCTGTAAAGCACCAACCGTCAGATGTATCCACACCGCCGGTTCTGCAAACAGGACTTTCACAGGCCCCATCCACATCTATCATGCTTTGGTAGGAAAGATTGCCGCTGTTCAAGTGGCGCATCTGTGTGTCGGCGATTTCCAGGGTATAGCTGGAATCCTGTTCGCTCTGCCAACGGCCTTGCAAGGTACGGAGAAGGTCATTTGGGTCCGGTATGGAGGATTTTGTAGTGTCTTCAAGGTTGACTAGAGCGGGCGGTTTCGGTGGCGTAGGGGTATTTTTGCATGAAGCGAGGAGTAAAAGGCTCAATAGAGCCACCAAGAGGCTGTGTTTGTTCATGTTAACGAGATGATCCCCTATTCGGGAACTAAAAATAATTTGTAGTGCGAATTCCAGAGGGGCAAAGAAAAGGCGCTTTTTCAAAAAAGCCCTTATACAGCCTTTCAAACCATTTGCAAACGCGCATTAAACTTTTGACAATCAATTGTTTGCCTTATTTGCAGGCTTCGCATCGATGCACGGTGATCCCGTGGCTGCCACCGGGAGGAAGATCAACCGCTATTTGTACGCCACTGGGAAATTCTTGTAAATACACATCAATACTAATCCCCGATTTATTGTCATAATGAAATGAAAGCCCATCAGGGAAAAGTTGGAAATTGGCCTTGTTGGAAAGGCAACCAGGGAGGTTATCGCTCGTGTAAATATCAACTTGATTGCCTACTTTGTACAAAATGAATACAGCAGAAAATTGCCCATAAAACACAACCACCCTGCTCGGTATATCGCTGAGCGCAAACAGTCGGCGATTGTAATTTTTAGGATCAGCATTTATGAGCGCCGCCTCTCGGAAATGGAGGTTACACCAGTTATTGGGGTCTCGCACGTCCATACTATAAATTTCTTTGCTGTATTTGAAAGAAATATAGTTTACATTTTTGGGGACACTGCCAGCATCTTTGGGAGGCTGAGAGCAAGCAAAAAAAACAGTTAGGCAGAGCGCGAACAATAGGTATTTCATGTGCCAAAGATATTGGGATATTGGGATATTGGGAGTATTAGGATATCAACCCTGAGATCCTAATATTCCAATCTTCGTTTATCCTATCTCAGAATGACGATCTCCCCTGGTAGCAAACCAGTGCGGAAAGAAGCAATTTTTGTACCATCAGATTTGAAGACATAAACTTCTCCAGCGGAGATATAATCCTTGGCATCAGCGCAATACAGCAGTTTTTGGTCAGTATCAAAAGCCAGGCTGTAGGGTGTTTGCAAACCGGAAACACTCGCCAACAGCCATTCCGAAAGCAAGGGAGCAGGACCACCGGAATCTGCTTTGTAAACAGTGTTGCCGCCGAAAAAATACATGTCTCCGGTAGCCTCATCTAACAGCAAGTCATCCGATGAAGCAGGAGTTTCTACGCCTGGCCCTCCATTGACAAAATCCAATCGCCCCATTTGGTCAGCATCCAGATAGAAGCCTTTGCAGAGGTAAAAAAGTTTTTGGCCATTAAAAACAAGCGACGATGGGTTTATGCCAGAAGGAAGGGTCACTGTCTGCGGGGAATCACTTGAAATCAGAATTTCAGTTACCGTAGAATCCTTGCCGTATCCGCCCGAGTTTGCAACATATACTTTGTCGCCTATTTGTATCATTTTTTCTGGACCAAGGCCTGTAGGGATGGTTGTCAACACCGTATTTGTATTCAAATCTACCTTGGCTATACTGCCTGTAAGCCCGTCATCGCCCCATTGGCTGATGTAAGCGGTGTTGTTGTCGAGTGGAAAAAAGTAACGAGGTTGTTTCAAGCCTTCGATTACTTGGAGAAATTTGAAAGTTGAAGTTTCAACCACGACGACCCGATCAGCCCCATTGACCACGATGTAACCCTTGCCGTTGAGGAAAGTCAACGACTGAACGAATTGCCCCAACTCCGCGCCGTTATTGGCTTTCTCAAAAATGGAATCCTGTGTTTCGCCCGTGTCAGGATTGTGCCAACTGATGGTTCCTGAGCCGCCAAAGGGGCCTTCATTCACAACGAAGATACCCTTTGAAAAATCGGCTTGCGGATTATCGCAGCAAACTTCATTTTCGCCACAGGAGGAGAACAGCCACGATGCAGTCAGTAAAGAAAAGAGGAATAGTTTGACCTTCATAGAGATTTACGATTTTGGATTTTGGATTTTGGATTTACGATTGTTTCGATCCGAAAAATGGGCGATTTGTAGATTTTCCGGATCGAAACAATCGTAAATCCAAAATCCAAAATCGTAAATCCAGAATCTAACAGCGAAGGTAGAAAATGGCTCGAACGATTTTGGGATCAGAACATTAAACCCCAAAAAACCTTTATTCCCAACCCCAAAAAGATCAACCCTATTACCAAGTTGGCTTGCTTTGCAACTGTTGCTGAACGTTGCAAAACACACTGCCCTAGCCAAGCATACAGCGAGAGCGCAAAAATTGTCCCAATAGATACCCCTGAAGCGAAAAGCAGTGTCGGAAGTAGCCCCTCCTGCCACCAGCCTTCTACCCGCAACCAACCGCAATACACAAACCAATATGGAATAGCCAAAAGATTGAAAACGCTCACTACCACACCTTTCGCAAATGGTCGGTGCAGTGAAACAGGAGCAGCGTGGTTTGGCAGTTGTGGCGGTTTTGCAAAAAAAACAAGGTAAAGACCAATCAAAACAAACACGGGAACCGCCGCCCAATGGAAGACACGTTCAGCCGAAGGATGCCCTATAAACCAGTTGGTGAACACAACTGCTGCCCAAGCTTGGAAAAATTCGGCGGCGGCGGCACCTGTTGCCACGGCCAATGCTGCTGCCGCCCCCCGTGAAATAGAGGTCTGTGACACCGTGAGGCTGATTAAACCGGGTGGCAAGGAACCAATAAGACTGAGCACAAAACCCGCGACGAGGTTGACCATTTGTACTTTTTTGTTTTTGGAAAGAACAGAAGGCTACTACCAACCATAAACTTTCCCCACTTTTGCAAAGATTTTTGAACAGACAAATATCAATGCAAATGACACGAAAGAATACTTTCTTCGCCTTCCTGTTTTTTATACTGCTCTCCCCCACCCTCTGGGCACAGACCAATAACGAATGCAGTGGGGCTACGGTCATCGTCGACCCTAGCGATTATTGTACACCTTCTGGTGAAAACAACAGTGCTGCCAGCCCCAGTGCAGAGGCCTTCCCAAGTTGTTGGTCCAATGTTGGGGCTGACGTATGGTACACCTTCACGGCGGTTGCTGAAGACTTGGTCGTTATTGTGAAAGGCCAGACACCTTCCAACCCTACCGGAACAATGTTTGGGCCGCAGGTGGCGGTTTATTCCGGCGACTGCAACAATCTGGGCGAAATTGGCTGCGCTTCTGACCTGACTTTCACCAACAACCTTCCATTGACAGTGGCAGATTTAGTCATTGGCCAGCAATATTTTATCCGTATTGACGGCGTTGTGCCCGGTCTTTTTGAATTGTGCATAAAAAACAGTGAAAATGCCAATGTTGCTTCGGGTGATTGTCCAACTGCGACCATTGTCTCATGCACCGTTCCTATTGTAGTGGATCAGGTTTTTGGCCCAGGTATTGACCCCTCAGAATTGTCTGACGCACCTTGTTTGACCGGATTCCCCGGTGAATCTAGTTCCGCTTGGTATGTATTCACTGCTGCCAACAACGCAAAACTTACATTCACCATTACGCCCAGCGATCCCAATGACGATATAGACTTTGTGCTTTATCGCCTTCCAAATGGGCCTAATGACTGCACTGGGAAAGTATCGGAACGCTGTATGGTGGCTGGGGATTTTGGACCTGCCAGCCCTTGCATGGGGCCTACGGGTCTCAATTTAACAGCAACGGATATCAATCAACCACCTGGTTGCGCGCCAGGAATGGACAACTTTCTGCGCTTCCTGACCCTCGTGCCCGGCAGGACGTATGCACTTTGTATCAACAATTTTACCACGCTTGGCAATGGATTTACCCTTGAATGGGGGCAAGAAGCTCTTTTCCAGCAGGGGGCAGTAACAGCCAACTTCTTTACCGACGAACCAGACAAAAAACTCTGTCTCGGGGAGGAATTGGTTGTAACAGATTCTTCCTATTCAACTGATGGGTTGCTCAGCGAATGGCACTGGGATTTTGGAAGTGGCGCACAGCCAGACACCATTGGAACCCAAGGGCCGCATACTGTTCAATACCAAACTGTTGGCCCAAAACAAATCATCCTCACCGTAAAAAATGATGTTGGTTGCGTGAGCATGGACACGGCCCTTGTTTTGGTGGAAATTTGCTGCGTCATTGAGTCAGAAGTAAGTGTGGCCCCCGGTTGTCCATATAATCCCCCTTCCGTCGCAGTTGCTACCGTAGATATTCAAAATGCACTCGCTCCGCTTACCATTTCTTGGAGCAACGGACAATCGGGCACTAGTAATACGACTGATATTGATTCTTCCGGCACGTACTACGTCCTGATAGAAGACGCCAACGGCTGCAAGGACAGCGTGAGCTTTATTGTCAATACGCCATTGAATGTCAGCGCATTCTTCCCACCTGACACTTCCACTATATTGGCGGGGGAAAGCATTACGCTTACCGTGACTGGCGTGCCCACAGATTCACTCTCGGTCTCCTGGGATGACCTCGGGAATGGGCCTACACTTACAGGCCCAGTTCAACCATTGACTCCAACCGAAACAACGACTTACTTGGTGACCGTATCAAACAGCGGATGTGTTTTCAGCGACTCCGTAACAATTGTCGTCGAACAACCAAAATATGAAAGACCCAATGCGTTCACGCCCAACGGCGATGGTGCCAATGACACGTTTGGTCCTGTGCTGGTGGGCCATACCCTCGTACAATTAGAAGTGTGGTCACGCTGGGGAGAAAAGATATTTGACTCCATCAGCGCGGGCAGCAATACCTGGGATGGTAAAATCAATGGCGAAGTCGCAGCTTCTGACGTGTACGTATATAAGATGCGGGTTCGGCTTGTGAACGGCGAGGAAAAAGTGGATAAGGGCGACGTTACGTTGCTGCGTTGATGTTCTGCCCTTTTGCTATAAAAAATCCGTCTCCGGCTTGATTGCCGCGGACGGATTTTTACTTGTTGGGGGAAGCAAAACAATACCTAACTCATTTTTTCCACTTTGCCCGCAGTATTCCTGCCAACCCGTTCAAATCCTCTGAAACTCGAAACCGCAACACCAATACCGTAAAAGTTAAGGCATAAAACCCGGAGCGGAGCACCAAATCGAGCAAATCGTGGCCGGATAACGGAATGAGGTTAGCAAAAAAATACGCCGCAAGTGCGAGGCCAACAGCTTTCACCGTATCACGAGTGAATGGGAAAAGTCGGAACTTAAGCCAAACCAACCAGAGGCTCACGGCATTATACCCAAAAATGCTCAGCAAGGTTGCCAAGGCCGCCCCAGCAATGCCCAAAATCGGGATGAGCCAGATGCTTAGCAGAATGTTCGCTGTAGCCAGCACTCCTAGGGAAACAAGCGTATAGCGGTAATATTGAGAATAATACACCATGTAATTGTTCAATCCTGTGCCCATTTCCACCACTCTGGATAATCCGATAAACAGAAGAACCCATTTCCCAGCCGCCAATTCATCGCCATTAGGCAACAACCCAAAAAGTCTGTCAATCGAAATCCAGATGCCCCCAAACAAGAGCAGCCCAGCCACTAAAAGGTTTATTGAAACGCTTTTGTAAAGTTTCTCCAGTTCAACAAAATTGTTGTCCGCCAAATACTTAGACACCGACGAGGCACTGGCTGCATACAGGCTTTTGGTAGGTATTTCAATGACCGTAGCCAAATAAGCTGCAATGGCGTACACCCCTGCCGCTTTCACTGCGCTGAGCGAGCCTACCATGAACACGTCCGATTTAGCCGCTACCAGCAGGGCAAAACCGCCAAATGCCCCAAATCCTACAAATTGCAATATCTCCCGGCGAAGGTCGGGGGTGATAAATGCCCAATTGGGCCTCCAATACCATTCGCCAATGTGGCGTAGGTAAAGCACCATCCCGGTCGTTACCAAAGCAGCATGGAGCAGCAGTCCGATCATTGCTGTTTGAAGCGGAAGCCATCCTTTCCAAACGGCAATGAGGAGCAAGGGCAAAGCAAGTTTTTGAGAAAAATCAAGCAGGATGGAGGGGACTACAATGCGCTTGAAATTGGAGGAATATACCGCCAGTACACTGCTTGTAATATAACAGAAAGCAAGGGGAAGCGCCATCCACAAGTATTCGCGCAGCAAGGGCGACTTTGATTCCAGTGCAGTAGAGAATGGCTCCCAAAACGCCCAGACAAGCAATCCTCCTAGCGTGAAGCCCATCGCGCACAAGCTAAGAAGCAAGGGCAGAAACCCATTGTGGCCAGTAGACTTGTTTTGAAATCGGGGGAAAAACCTAATTGCTACGGTATTTGCTCCCAAGGCCAAAATCGGTAGACCAACCAGGCTTACCGAAAGCAGCACTTGTGCCAAACCATACGCCTCCAAAACATGGGGGTACACAAAGAAAGTGCTGACCGCACCCACGCCCAGTCCCACCAAATTGACGGCGGAGTGCTTCAAACTTTGCCTGCGGATGACACCCATGAACGATGAACGATGAACGATGAACGCTGAACGATGAACGCTGAGTTTGAGCAGCGTTCAGCGTTCAGCGTTCACCGTCGGTTACCCTTCTTTCTCGCGGACGTAGATTTCTTGATCCTTATACTTTGAAGGGCACTTGAGCAGCATATCGGATGCGGCAAAGGTTTCGCCCTTCATCTGGCCAGTGAGCACGATGGATTCGGAGCGCTCAAAGTCCTGAGGCTTGGCCGCAAGGAGTTCTACACGGCGTATTTCTCCTGCATCATCCTTAAGGTAGAAAGCCATAAAGTTGGGGTCTTTGGCAGGATCGTATTCTACGGGACGGTCTTTTACGAGTTGGCCCACGAGCTTCACCTTGTCCTCGCTTTTGGTGGCTTGGGCAAAATTGGCGTAGGTCGTCACGTCTTTGCTTGCTGAAATCAGGATGCCAATAGCGACGGCAACAACGATGATGGCAAGGAGATGCGATTTTTTCATGTTCTTGTGTGTGTTTGGAATATTAAACAAGCCTGTCAAAGATTCGTTCAAGCCATCTATTTTAACCGCTCCATTGCCTTCCTAAACCGCTGTGCATTCGCCTCGTCGCCCATGGATTCATATATCCTAACCGAAAGTTCATAAGCAAGCTTAAAAGTTGGGGCGAGTTCTATTGCCTTCAGCAGATTGGCGAGTGCCGTTTGATTGTCTTGCTCTTCCGTTGCAATAATGGCCAGATAATACCACGCCATCGGGTTGTTGTAGTCTCTTTTGATGGCCAACAAAAACTGCGCTTTTGCCTGAGGAATGTCTTCCTTGTTCAACCAATACATCCCAATCAAGTTGTTAGCCTGCGTATCGTTCGGGTCAATACCTATTGCCCTTTCGGCGGCCGCTTTGGATTCTTCGAATTGTTGGATATTCATATAAGCCATTGCAAGTCCTATCCAAGCCAATTCATTGTCTGGCACATTTGCAACTTCCGCCTGGAACCGTTCAATGGCTGTAGCCCAGTCCCCTAATTTATAAGAAGCGGTTCCAAGAGCACAATTTCGGCCATTATCTTTTAGGATCGCAAGTATAGGGGCTCCACCCGCTTGGACTACATGCACCGAGTTGTCTGGCGGCCACATTCCTTTTTTTAGGGTGCTGCCGCTCAGGAATCGTGTCGGGTAGAGGGCATAGTCCCAAGCGTCGTCGCAGCGTTTTTCCCATTTCAGGTACTTCACAAGCACTTTGTCACCGTATTTCGCTGTCAATATTTTGGTCGAATAGAACATATTGGTGGCAATAACCACCTTCTCTGGCATATCAGGCTTCAAGATGCCTTGGCTTTCGAGCCATTCTATGCCTTGCCGCGTACTGATGCCCCAATAATCAGTCTCAAATTCCCCATAAGCACCTGCAGTGCCCCCTACAATGGGATTAAAATAGATATAGGGCATTTTTGGGTTATTTACGATGAATGCTGCAGCATCCCCCAAGAGCAATGCCATTGCCCCATAAACTGCCCATTGTGCATATTTTTTTTCTGAAAAAAAATGGGCCAACTCATTCCAAAATAGGGACGCACAAACCACTATGGGCGGGTAGGCAAAAGACAAGTGCCGCCAACCGTCGTGAAGAACGGAGTCTTTATAAATAACGTAAAAAACGGGGAAGATGGCGGTAAAAAACGCCAACCCTACCCACAAAGGGTTTAAGCGTCGCAGCAAACGCGGCAATAAAAGCATCCCTCCTGCAAAACCAGCCAACGTAACAAGCGGGATGGTATAGCCAATCCATTTGAGTGGATAGTTCCATGGTGTTTTGTTTGACCATATGTTTACCCCTTCAAACAGCACCATAATTCTCCCTTCAAGATTTGAGAACTTAGAAAGTGCCACAAAAGGATTTTTTAAAGGATCCTGCAGGGCATAAGGCCAGAACAGCAGTGCAAAGACATATCCAACTGCCGCAACACCGAGTGTGACCAGCACATATTTTTTTAAATTTTGACCATTTGAAAACGCCTTGAATCCACCGTTTTTAAAGAAAAAATGCAAGCCTGCAAACATTCCGAGAATCCCGAAAGAAAGCAAGCCACCTGCACGGGTACTCAATGCAATACCCAATCCAACGGCCAACCCAACAAGGTTCCAGCGACGAGGATTCGGCATGCGGTCCAGCACTGCCACCATGTTGTAGATTGCCATCATATAACCCGCTGCGAAAGGAATGTCCTTAGGGTTCATCAGTGAATCGCCCACGAAACGCGGCGAAACAAGCATGATAATCAAGGTGATAATACCTGCACGTTGTCCGCCTAAGAGACTGGCAAACAATGCGGCGCAAAGCATAGCTACCCAGCCCAACACCGCGCTGGAAGCGTGGCGAATATTGTGGTAACCAATATCAGTAGTTTGGTAGCCAAGGCTTTTACTGGCAAATCCTGTGACAGTTTCGAAAAAACCGCCATAGAGGTGCATGCTGCCGTCGGGTATGTTGAGCGCCGTAGTGTCCTTGCCGAATGTGCTGTAATAATTTACGAGTTTTTGAGAATAATCCACTTGAAATTTGTCGTCAGCATTGATGCCTGTACCAAACGAAAGTGCGACCAAAAAGACCAGGCCAAACATAGCCATTCCCCAAAAAACTTTGCTCGTTATCAGGTCTGGGGCGGGAAGCGGCGGGCGTTTGAGCCAATCTCGAACCGGGGTTGCTGGTTTCAATGTAGAGCGTTGTTGCGGACTGCCACTATGCGACTTAGGACTATTCTTAGGGGAGGGCTTGCCTGATTTTGCCATGGTGTTTTTTGTTCAAAAAAGCGGGTGCAAGGTAGGCAAAGTTGAGAGCTTGAGAAAGTTGAGGGTTGAAAAGCTTGAGGGGCTTGCGCCAGATCATGCGTATCTAGGCACTAAAGGACAGGAATAGCCGACAATTAAATTTAAGCGGAAAGATAATTAGAGGGAACGGCGGGGTTTTGCAAGGGAAAACTACTTTTGTGTTTCAAAAAATAGTTGCAACCAACCAGACTGAATTAATCATGAAGCAATTTTCCAAACCGATCTTATTCACAATCTTGTTCTTTTCCTCTTTTTTGCAGGAATCCACAGCCCAAGACCCTCGTTTTTCTCAATACTATGCTTCGCCCTGGAACCTCAACCCGGCACTGAATGGCGTGTTCAACGGCAAATGGCGCGCTACCCTCAACTACCGCGATCAATGGGGCAGTATTATCTCCCCAGTGCCCTTTCGCACGTATGCAGCATCCTTTGAACACCGTTTGCAAGTCGGCTACGGAGACGATTACGCCTCGTTCGGTGTGGGTGCAATGCACGACGAGGCTGGTACCGCCCGTTTTTCTCAAGACAAAGTGCAACTTGGTGGCGCATTTCTCAAGCAACTCTCCGGTGGCCGGCGTCAAGCGGATCATTATCTTTCAGCTGGGGCGCAGATCGGCTTTGGCCAAAACTCGATTGATTGGGGCCGCCTTTGGTTCAGTCGGCAATTCGACGCCAGTAGCGAGACGCCAAATACAAGCCTCTCAAACAACGAACCTAATGCCAACGCGGACTCGAAAAGTTACCTGGATTTCAATGCCGGACTGCTGTGGTACGCTGTTTTTGAAAACGACGGATTTTTCTACTTAGGAGGCGCGATGCATCACCTCAACCGCCCAAAAATTTCCCTCCTTGCCGACGACAACGAGACGCTCTATACACGCGTTACTGGCCATGTCGGCGGACAATTTCCACTAAATGAGACGATTAGCCTGCTGCCTGGTGTATTGGTGATGAATCAAGGCCCAGCATTCGAGACGGATTTGGGCCTTAACCTCCGCTATTCAAACAATGATTTCAACGAACTTGCCCTTCGCGCTGGCACTTGGGCCAGAATAGGCAACAAACTTGAAAAAGGCTTACAGGTTGATGCCATTACTGTAGTTGGAATGCTGGAACTCAACCGTTGGATGTTGGGGCTGAGCTATGATATTACCGTATCTTCGCTTACACAAGCCAACAATTCTCGCGGCGCATTTGAAGTATCACTCACTTATTTTCATCCGGGAGAAAAGCGTTCCCATGTAGTGTGCCCTAACTTTTAGTCGTCATTGGGTCATTGGGTCATTTATCGTCATTAAGTCATTGGGTCATTGGGTCATTTATCGTCATTAAGTCATTGGGTCATTGGGTCATTGGGTCATTTATCGTCATTGGGTCATTGGGTCATTTATCGTCATTGGGTCATTGGGGCATTGGGTCATTAAGTCATTTATCGTCATTAAGTCATTGGGTCATTA
>CAZPTQ010000035.1:6325-8472 GCA_964589365.1 uncultured Saprospiraceae bacterium | reverse complement strand
CATTGGGGCATTGGGTCATTAAGTCATTTATCGTCATTAAGTCATTGGGTCATTATGCAATGACCTAATGACGATAAATGACGACAAACAACCTTTATCTATGAAACAACTATCCTTTCTACTGCTTTTCCTTCCTGCTCTTTTGAATGGGCAAAACTTTACTGTAAGCCCAACCGCGCCAAAAGCAGGCGACATGGTGCGGCTTGAAATTGACCTTTCCAAAAGCAAACTTCGCGGCGCCACGGAACTCGAAATGGTGGTGCTCGAATACGCCAACGGCAAAGCCGCAACCACCGAGGCGGCCACCATGCGCATGGGCGATAAATTGGTGGGTATTTTTACCCTTAGCCCAGATGCCAAATCTGCGGTTGCTGGACTTCGAGAAGGAGAAGAGAATTGGGATAACAATGCGGGCGAGGGCTATTTCGTGACAGTACACGACGCTGCCGGGAATCCCCAGCCTGAGGGCATGGTGGCAACGGCTATCCTCTATCGTGATTTTGGTGGACTGATGAACTTGAACCGTACCCCAACAGTGGCTTTTGGCCTTCTGAATCAAGCCTTTGCGGCGCAACCAGACTTGAAAAGAAAACATTTTGGCACCTATACCAGCTACTTGATGGCGGTGAAAAAAGGGGATGAAGGTAAGAAAGAGGGTTTTGCCTTACTCGCTGAAATCGAAGCAGACCCCAAGGCAACAGAAGATGATTTGTATCGGGTCAGCCAATTCTATGATCGCAATGGCGAAGCCGAACGAGGCAAAACCCTGAAACAAAAAATACGCACCACATTTCCCAAAGGCAGTTTTATTAAACAAGAAAGCCGCCGTGCCATCCAAAACGAACCAGATTTGGCAAAAGCGGAAGAAATGCTTCTGGCTTACTCGACGCAGTTCCCGCCACTAAACAACGACGAAATATTGAGCATAATTGACCTCCGAGAAAACCTGACCTATAAAGTATCCGATGGGGGGGATTGGGCAAAATTCCGAACCTTAGCCGCACAACTTCCTGACGCAGAGCGCGCTGGGACCTACAACAACGTCGCTTGGGAACTTGCCGAAAAAGGCGAAAACCTCGAAGAAGCCCGTATTCTCGCCGCCTCCGCCGTGGAATGGACGCGTAAGGAGATGACAACGCCCACTACAACGAAACCACCCTTCAGCACCTCCAAACAATGGACTGAACAACGCAAGCAAACCTTTGCCATGTATGGCGACACTTACAGTTTTGTCCTCAGTAAATCGGGTGACGCCATCAGTGCAGCCGCGCTCCAAGCCGAAGTGGTTGAAATCACGAAAGGCAAAGAAGCAGATATGAACGAGCGCTATACCTCTTATCTGGAGGCTGCTGGCACTACTGACTTGCGCTATCGCTTGGAAGGCTTCATTTTGAATGGCCACGCAACTGCAAAAATGAAGGAGCAGTTCAAAAAACGCTTCATGGCTGAAGACAAAACAGAGGCTGGGGCATCCGCCTACCTCAGCAAATTGGAATCGGGTGCAAGAACCGCCAAACAAAAAGAATTGGCAGCAGCAATGCTCAACGAGCCCAGCATTCCATTCAGCCTTACCAATTTGGAAGGCAAGGCTGTGAGCCTCGAAAGTCTGCGCGGCAAGGTGGTGGTGGTAGATTTTTGGGCCACCTGGTGTGGGCCATGCAAAGCCTCGTTCCCTGGCATGCAATTGGCTGTTAACCAATACAAAAACGACCCAGAAGTTGCCTTTGTCTTTATAGATTCATGGGAAAAAGGAACTGATAAGGCAAAGAATGCCGCTGATTTTATTGCCAGCAAGGGCTATACTTTTAACGTTCTTCTGGACAACGATGATAAAGTGATTGCTTCCTACGGTGTATCAGGCATCCCCACGAAATTTGTGCTCGACCGCAACGGGAAGCTCCGTTTCAAAGCCATCGGTTTCGAAGGCAGCGACGAAGGCCTGGCCGAAGAACTTAGCCTCATGATCGAAGCGGCTCGGGGGCAGCCTTGATGGTGATTGGTGGACTGGTGATTGTTGACTGGAATGACATTCACTAGCCTAGAATTTTTTTCTCCTAAATAAAAAGCCACTATTTTTGCAACTTAAAATCAATCACCAGTCACCAGTCACCAGTCACCAATCACCAGTCACCAGTCACCAATCACCA
>CAZPTQ010000035.1:0-6225 GCA_964589365.1 uncultured Saprospiraceae bacterium | reverse complement strand
TCACCAATCACCAATCACCAATCACCAGTCATGCTCCAGAATTGGTTTAAGGATTTAATAGAACGGCATGCATTTGGCGTTTGCCAATATTTGGGCGAACGCATGCGCGTAGCCCCTGCTGAAGTGCGCAAATACTTTATTTATACCTCTTTCATTGGAATGGGCTCTCCGCTCATCGTCTATCTTTTTGTAGCGTTTTGGATGAATGTGCGACGGTATATCCGTAGAGGAAGGAATGAGATTTATAATTGAGGTAGCCCGATCCTTGCAGCCAATTCCTCCACGCCCCAAGCATTTTCAATATTAAATTCACCTATAGCTGTGCGCCGCAAACCGCTCAAATAAGCACCGCTGCCCAATGCATGACCAAAGTCATTTGCCAAAGAGCGGATATAAGTCCCTTTACTGCAAACTACTTGAAAATCAATCTGTAATCCCGATGCATAATCGGGATGGAGCATGATAGGCGAGCCTTTTTTACTGACCACTATTGAAGATTCAATGCCTGGGAGCACTGGGCGAAGATCACCTTGCAATTCAAATGAATCAATGCGCACTGGGCGATGTGGCATTTCCACTTCCTGGCCTGTGCGGGCATTTTTGTACAATCGCCTGCCTTCAACTTTTACGGCTGAAAAAATAGGTGGAACTTGCAGGATGTCGCCAATAAATTGGTGTCGGACTGTTTCCAAAATTTCTTTGGTCAAATGCGCTGTTGGGAATCGCGTGTCAGGGGCTTTTTCCAAGTCGAACGAAGGCGTGGTAGCGCCGAAAGTGAATGTGCCAGTATAGGTTTTGGGCATGGATTGAAACTGCTCAATCCGCTTTGTATAGTCACCTACACAAAGGATCAGCAAGCCCGTAGCCAGCGGGTCGAGTGTCCCGGCATGACCCACCTTTATCTTTTTGTTGCCTGTCTGGCGGGAAAGGAGGTAGCGAACTTTGTTCACCACCCCAAAAGAGGTCCAAGCCAAGGGTTTGTCAATTAAAAATACAGCACCTTTGGGGAAAGGGTCGGGGAACGGTTGTCCTGGGGCAATCACGGTTAGCATCGGGCAAAGGTAAAACGGAATGACCTTGATTATTTTCTATGGTTTCAATTGGTTCAACCAAAAGCCTCCCGCCATAACGTCACCCTTTATCAATCCTCACCGACAAATTGACTTGCCAACGCGAGAATAGCTGTCATAATTTCACCCCCTATTTATTGGCTGGAAATTTGACCATAGCAAAAACCAAAGCACCATCAATATTGCACCCGCAAAAAAAAGATTCCCCTGTAAAATAACATGACTTACGACAATTTCACCATCAAGGCACAGGAGGCCATCCTTCAAGCCCAGCAAATTGCTGCTGGCTACGAACAACAGAGCGTTGACACTGGACATCTCATTAAAGGGATGCTCAATGTAGACGATTCTGTCACCGATTTCCTTTTGAAAAAAACCGGGGTCAATATCACGGCTTTCACCGAGCAACTAGATAAACTCATCTGGGAAACCCCCAAGGTACAAGGCGCTGACAAACAATACCTTACCAACGAGGCGAACAAAGCCGTTGCTGCCGCAAAAGCCCTGCTGAAAGACTTCGGTGACGAGTATATTTCCCTCGAACTCCTCTTATTGGGTGTTGTAAAAGGCAACGACAAGGCTGCTCGCCTGCTTCGCGAAAACGGGGCAACGTTTGATGCGCTCAGTGCCGCAGTAAAGGAACTCCGTAAAGGGCGCAAAGTGACCGAGCAAACGACTGACAATGTGTATAATGCACTACAGAAATATGCCGTCAACCTGACGGAACAGGCGGAAAACGGCAAGCTAGATCCCGTTATCGGGCGCGACGAAGAAATCCGCCGGGTACTGCACATCCTCAGTCGCCGCAAAAAAAACAATCCGGTCATCATTGGCGACCCCGGCGTAGGAAAAACCGCCATAGTGGAGGGCATTGCCTGGCGCATTGTCAAACAAGACGTGCCTGAAACGCTCGCAGGCAAAAAAATTTTCAGCCTTGACATGTCTTCACTCATAGCGGGCGCGAAGTACAAGGGTGAATTTGAAGAAAGACTTAAAGCCGTCATCAAAGAAGTGGTGGACTCCAATGAGCAAGTCATCCTGTTCATTGACGAGATACACACGTTGGTCGGCGCAGGTGGGGGCCAAGGCGCGATGGACGCAGCCAACATCCTTAAACCCGCCCTGGCGCGCGGCGAACTCCGCACTATTGGTGCAACCACGCTCGACGAATATCAAAAATATTTTGAGAGCGACAAGGCGCTTGAACGCCGCTTCCAATCTGTGTATGTGGATGAGCCTAGCGTAGAAGACACTATCAGCATCCTGCGCGGCATCCGCGAGAAATATGAGAATTACCACAAAGTGCAAATACTGGACGAAGCGCTTATTGCTTCCGCAGAACTTTCGCACCGTTACATTTCCGAGCGAAAACTGCCCGACAAGGCCATTGACCTGATTGACGAGGCCGGGGCGAAACTTCGTCTTGAACTTGACTCCGTGCCCGAAGACGTGGATAAGCTTGACCGCCAAATGCGGCAGTTGGAGATCGAACGCGAAGCCATTAAGCGTGAAAAAGATACGAAGAAACTGGAGACGATGAACAAGCAAATCCAGGATTTGCGAGAAAAACTCGATGATCTCCGGGCAAAATGGACTTCTGAAAAAGAAATCGTGGAGGCCATCCAGACCAGCAAACAGAAGTTGGAAGAACTTCAAATCCAATACCAACGGGCCGAGCGCGAGGGCAATCTGGAGGTGGCATCTCGGATCAAATACCAGGACATTCCAGCCCGTGAGGCCATGCTCAAAGCCGCTGATGAAAAACTCGCGGCAATCGCGCCGGAAAACCGTATGACCACACAAATCGTGACAGCCAACGACATTGCAGAAGTGGTGGCGCGTTGGACGGGTATACCACTGGCCAAAATGATGCGCGGTGAACGAGAACGGCTCTTGCACCTCGAAACAGAAATGCACGAGCGCGTAGTCGGCCAAGAGGAGGCTGTGACGGTGGTGGCTGACGCCATACGTCGAAGCAGGGCCGGTTTGAGCGATCCTGACAAACCCATCGGTTCTTTCATTTTTTGCGGCCCAACCGGTGTAGGCAAAACCGAACTCGCCAAGGCGCTTGCCGATGTTCTTTTCGATGACGAGAAGGCCATCACACGCATTGACATGAGCGAGTATCAGGAAAAGCACGCTGTTTCGCGTCTTGTGGGTGCGCCTCCAGGCTATGTTGGTTATGACGAGGGCGGACAACTCACCGAAGCCGTACGTCGTCGCCCCTACTCGATTGTCTTGTTGGATGAAATTGAAAAAGCGCACCCAGATACGTTCAATATTCTCCTGCAAGTGCTTGATGATGGCCGGTTGACCGACAATAAAGGCCGTACCGCAAATTTCAAAAACACGATCATCATCATGACCTCCAATCTCGCCAGCGACCGTATTATGGATGCATTCGAGGATTACGAATCATTGAACGAGAAGCGCAAGGGTGAAGTTTTTGAAACTGCAAAAAGAGCGGTATTGGACGCACTCAAAATGAGCCTGCGACCCGAATTCCTGAACCGTGTGGATGAGGTAGTGGTGTTCCACCCGCTGCAAAAAGACCAGATGGCCTTGATCCTCAATATTTTGATGAAAGACATCCGAGAGATGTTGACGAAGCAGGAACTGAAACTCGAACTTACGAAAGAAGCAGCGAAAATGCTGGTAGAGCATGGTTTCGACCCGCAATTTGGCGCGCGTCCACTCAAGCGAACGCTCCAGCGCGAACTCATCAACGAACTTGCCCGACACATGCTCGGGGGCAACTACCACAAAGGCGATACGGTATTGATTGATGCGGATGGTGTGGGATTGATTTTCGGGCGGAAGTCTGAGGTGGATGGGAAAGAAGTGATCTCGAAGAAATTGGCAATGGTTTAATGAGTAGGCCACAATTTAGCTTGGTATCAAAAGGGTGTTCAAAAATAAGAACTTCAAAATCAAGGCAGTTTGGCATCCACGGCCAGACTGCCTTTTCTTTGTTCTTAAAAATCGTTGTAATTTTGCGCTCTATACACGCTTTAAAAGATGAAACTTCGGGAGATAATAAAATTGCCGCGCCGGATGCTTTGGGCAATGGTGATGGAAGGTGTTGAGACAACTCAGATGGTAAAGGTATTTGCCCGTCAAGGCACGGGTAAATTGCGAATTACGCCAGCGCACCGCAATCCAACCCCAGAAGAATTGCGCCAAGCCGTGGAACAACTGAAAGATATCCCGCGATTCCTGCCATTTTTTGTAATAGTAGTGGTGCCTGTTCCTGGTATGGCAGAAGGGTATGCATTAATGGCATTGACGATGGAACGGTGGTTGGGGGATCGGATGAAACTGTTGCCGAGCCGATTTAGGCACTTGTTGAAGCCGGAGGAAAAGAAGGATGGAGGGCAAAAGACTAAATAGAACGCATTGTCAGAAAGCATTCAATTCTTGATATTGATTTCATTAAAATGTCATAAGCGGCTAACTCGATACACGAGTTAGCCGCTTATGTATAAAAAAGTAACGCCTTGAAAATCAATTAGGATACAAAGCTTCATAAGCCTCCTTATCACAGTTCGTGAAATCATCCCAAAAGTCTACATGAGGCTGCATTACGGAGTTGTGATCAGCGTTGTTCTTACAAGTAGTGCTGACATTGGTGATGAGCGCACCCAGCCCTTCATCTGTATGCCGAAGGCCGATGTTATGACCTATCTCGTGTATCATAGCGAAGATTTTTTGGCTGTGAAGCATGTAATTGTGATGAGAATTTATCAAAATTTGATCACCAGGCCTGCCATTGCTGGTAGGATATTTGCCTTGGGCAACTACATCATCCGGCAGAAGGTCGTGCATCCTGAAATTGATTGCTCCAACTACTGGAACATCGGAATTCATGCCTTCAAACTGGAATTTTCCATCCAATTCATTCCATTCAACGAGTGCCGCGACAATGGCCCAACGCCAGGATGTCGGAACACTTGAATGCACGTTTAATTTAATGATTTTTGGTGTAGAAGTTACCAAATATGTACTCCGGTAGTGTTTGCGGTCACTTGCCGTACCTTCTGTATGGGAAGCTGCCACAAAAAACTCGTTGGGGCTGCTCATTCCATAATCCTCCCAAAAGTTTGCTTTTGGAAAAACCTGATCACCTTCTACAATGAACTCATCGGCTGTTTCTTCAATACTTTCTGGTGAAAATCCATAGGTATCCGTCAGATAAGCTCGAATGCGTTGTGTTTCAATTGGTTCTGTATCCGTGAGCGGGTTGTTTTTTTGACAGGCGTTGGCAGTAAAAAGCAAGGCCGTTGCCAAGAGCAACAGAGAATTTTTCATTTTAACAGAGAAAGTTTGTAGTTGAAAAAATATGGTTTCTTTCGTCACAGCCATCCACCGTGGTTGCCGTTTTGATGAAACAAAGGTGGGGGAATGAGAACCTTCAAAAGATAAAAGCCTTTACAACAAAAATAAAAAAGGATAAAAAACGCAGCGATTGATTGCATTACTACATTGGGAAAAAAACATCCTCCACGTGCCTGATTTCCAACACTTTGCCATGTTTTAATATCACCGCTACTACGTCAAAGCGAATTTCCCAATTATAATCAATGGACTCCATATAAGCTCCCGCCGCGCGGACAAGCATATCCTGCTTTTTGGCATCAACGGACTCTTCGGGGCCACCATAACCTGAACCTTCACCAGTGCGGGTTTTCACCTCTACAAAAACAAGGATTTCTTCTTCTGACCAGGCAATGAGGTCCACCTCGGCCCGCCCGGAGCGCCAGTTGCGCTCAGCAATGCGCCAACCTTTTTGTTCGAGAAATTCGGCAGCGGCAATTTCGCCGAGTTGGCCGGTTTCGAGATGTTTGGCCATGATTATAGTGACTGGTTGACTGGTGAATGGTGATTGGTGAATGGTGGATTGGTGGACTGCTGGACTTGTTTATTCTATAGCTATACCGGGAAGGGAGTGTTCAAAAATCCCCGTCAACTGCTGGTTACACCCCCAACCCCTCAACGACACTGCCCTAAAGGGGAGCAAATTCGAATAGGTGGATAATTGTTTGTTATTCATTGAGTTATGCACTCGACGGAATAAACTCCCCTATAGGGCGATGTCGTTGGCTTAAGGGTTTTAGCCACGTAGTGGCGACACCGTTTATAGAAAAATCGGGTGTGT
>CAZPTQ010000034.1:0-32938 GCA_964589365.1 uncultured Saprospiraceae bacterium | reverse complement strand
TGGTTGGGCCGCCTTCGTTAAAACTATGGTTGGCCCGCCTTCGTTAAAACTATGGCGGGTAAAGCAGGGCAAATATAACAATGCCCACATAAGGAGCAAGCTTGATGCAAGTAAATTAACCTCGATTGTCGGATTCTGGCATACGCTTTTCTGAAAATACACAAAGCCCTGCTTTCAAGATATTTATGTCGAAAACAGGGCTTTGCGCTTAAAGATCATTCAGCATCAATGCTTCACAAACCTCCCCATAAAAACCTCCGCACCCGATGTCTGCACTTCCACAAAATATATCCCTGGTGGCAAATGACTGATGTCCAAATGTTCCCGGCAAACGCCCGGCAGCATTTCTTTTTGTTCGCCGTAAGATTGCACGATCTGCCCGTTCTGGGCAATTACACTGACCCGGTAATTTGACTTTTCAGAAAGATCAAATTGTATTTCTACAAAATCCTGTGCCGGATTGGGGAACACGAAAAGTGAACCAACATTTTGGTTGTCAGACACAAATGGCAATGCGGTATTGAGCAGCGAACTGTCCAGCAAGATGTTCTCGTCGCCCGGCTCGTAAGTCATGTAGGCAAAATAGACCAGCATCATTTCATCCGTAGTGGCTTCGCCCTGGGTCACGGTTTGGGGCGGGAAACTCGGCTGGTTCGGGTTGTTTTCCGTGTTGTCGTAGCTGGCGTAAGCGTGGAGTTTGGTGCCGATAGGTAGTTTTTGCACCTGTTGGAAGAAATACCCGCCTTGCCAATGGAAATCCCAGTCGTTGATTCGAATAAGCGGGATCGTGTCGTTTTGAAGGGTCACGCCGTAGCACACGATGCTCCGCCCTATGAGGTGCATGTGCGGCGCCACGCTGAGCACGGAGGCATTGATGGGCAGGGTGAATTTGGCGTGATAGGTTTTCATCTCATCGGGCGGAATGTTGAGCGGACCGTTTTCGAGCGAGAGCGGAGTGTGATTGAGAATAGGAGAGAGTTTTATCTCGCGAATTCCCTGATTGCCGGGGGTGAGAAAGAAATTCAGCCGGGTCTGATCGCTCATGCCCGTTACGCCTTTGGGGTAGTGCATTTGTACGATGAGGTCGGCGCCAGGCGAGAGTTTTACGCCCATGAATGGTGGCACAAGCGTCGTTCGAGATCCGGGCACCCATGCTCCGACGAGTCTGGCACCACTTACGCCGGGGCCACCAAAATTGACATAGCCGGCTTCATTAGGGGTTTGATCGTCAAGCACTTGGGCCTGCCCGGTCGTGTCTTCGTAAATCAAAATATGGTGTACCACCTCATGGTTTCCAGGCACGGCTTCCAGACCCCGCAGGTACGAAACCTGATTGAGGCCATTGGGAATGACGAAGCAACGGTACTCGTCGTCGGTGGCAGTGACGGTGTAATAGGGTGTCATCAACACATGCTCGGGCGTACCCACTTCCGAGTCGTCATTGAACACCGGGTCAGTCGGGGCTTGTGCAAGATCACCAGAGGGAGCGCCCGCGTCCACCCAATCACTGATGCGCTGTATTTCTGTGTCGCTGAGCCGGTTTTCGTGGGCGTAGCTTCGGTAGCTGGGGTCGGGCTTCCAAGGCGGCATCTTTCTTTCTGTTGTTTGGTACTGTATCTGAGATCGGTTGCTGAACGCATTGGCGTACCCGATAAGCGAAAAGTGACCAAGCCCGCCATCGCGATGGCATTTCGCGCAATTTTCATATAGGATGGGCGCGATGTCGGTAGCCCAGTTGACATTTTGAGCTTGGGCGCTGAAGCACGCGGCCAAGAGAAGTGCAGAAAGCAGGTGTTTGAGTTGCATAATCGTTTGATAGTTAGATATTAATTGGAAATTCCTTGTTGGCTATTGGACGTTCCCTCCCATGTACTTCTTCCACTTTTTGCAAAATATCCATACGCAAGGTGCCACAAAGGCGGTCCCAAAAAGTGAAATACAGTCCGTAATTGCCCTTGAATTTTTCGTGGTGGAGATTGTGGTAAATCGAGGTGTTAAGCCATTTGCCCAGCGGGTGATTGTACATTTTTTGGGGAAAAAGCTCGTAACCCAGATGCCCGTACACATTGAACAAGAGCATCATGGTCACAAAACCAAAAAACGATATCGGGTGCAGCGGCATTATCAAAAGCAAAATCGGGATAATGCCCGCCTCGGCCACTGCTTCCAAAGGGTGAAAAGCAAAAGCCGCCCAAGGCGAAGGATTCACCGAACGGTGGTGCGTAAGGTGCATCAAACGATAAACAGGAGGCCAGTGCATGAAACGGTGAATCCAATAAAAAAAAGCGTCGTGCACTACCAGTGTAAGCGGGATGCTAAGCAGCAGCCAAACCACGCCAAATTGGTCAATATTGGTGTAAAACTGGGTATGCTCGTGGAACGAAGTGCCTAGACAAAGCCATGCTACCATGCCAAAAATCAGTGATGTAAGCGTAGAATAGCCAATTTCTCTTTGATAGTCGGTTGGCGTAGGGAATCGCTGCTGGATTTTGCGAAAGAGCCAGGCACGGCGTTTCCAGACATAAAAAACAAAATACAGGACGGCCGAAAGCACCACATAGCGGCCAAAAATAAACAGCGGCATCAGCAGCCATTGAAAAGCGGAAAACTCGGTTGGGTTGAACATAGAGCGGTGGGTTGGATGGTGAGGGTGGAAGATGGTTTAAAGGTAAAGGCCAGCAAATCCGTCCAATTCACCCGCTCAACCATCTGACACTTTTTGTCTACGAACGGCAATCCTCACCACCAATGGTTGAACAAACACCTCCGAGGGTTGAACCCATTTTCAAATGCCTGTACCTCACCCTCACCTTTGTCTCATCACAAACGGTTATAGCATTGTCAGCATGAAAATGCCCTGCTGTTGTGGTACCAAATCCACAAATAACCAAATCCACAAATCATCATCTTTAACCAACCACTCATTATGAAAAGCATTCAAAAAAATCTGCTGCCCTTTTTCTCTGTCCTGTTTTTCGTGGCATTGGCCACACTCACTTCCTGCCGCAAAGATCCCGAAGAAATCATCGAACTCATCACCAGCAGTGAGGCTGCCGAAATCATCGAAGATGCCGTAGCCAACAGAACCGCAGGCTTTACAGTCCCCACCATTGACGCAGCAGCCATCGTTGATGCCTACCTGAACAGCTGCGGTGTGCCCGGCGACACCACATTCAACAAGGTAAAAACAGGCGGCGCAGCCACCTACGATTACAGTTTTGGAATGGACTGGCTCGTGACTTGCTCCAATCTCAATGTGCCTCAATCCGCCCACATCGGCATCGAAGGTAATGGTAATTTTACCAGCCCACACTGGTTGGGAAGCGAGGCAACGGTAGGCGAACTCACGTTTACCGGCCTTAGCCCCCAAGAAGCTTCTTACGTTGTGAATGGTTCCTACGACCTTACTGGCAATCTCACTGGAAGCCTGCGTAAAGTTTCGCCAAGTTTTGATTGCCTCGTCGCGCTTGATCTCAGCAATTTGGTGTTGGATAAAACCACTTATAAAATCACGGGCGGAAGTGGGCTTGCGACCATAACGGCTAGTACTGCCAATGGTCAAACCAAAACCATCACCGGCACGCTCGTTTTCAACGGCAACGGTTCGGTTACAGTGGAGGTAAATGGCCACGTACATACGTTTCAGTGGCAATAAAAAATGTCCAATGTCCAAATAGTTGTGGGGCATGGGATTGGTTGTTGATTGATGTCATGAAGTCAATGTGAATGGCCAAGCGCGAAGCTTATTTGGACATTGGAAATTCCTTGTTGGACATTGGACATTAAAAAAGCGAGCCTCCCCATTGTCGGAGAAGCTCGCTTTTTTTAATGTGGTCAATTGAAATAATGTGGTCAATGTGAATCTACGGCACATTGACCACATTTATCCTTACCGAATCACCACCTTCTGCACCCCGAAGCCGGCGGCGCTTTGGAGGCGAACGGTATACACGCCTGCAGGCACGTTCTGCACATTCAGCGTGAGCACTTGGCCAAGGCTGATGCCCTGCATCGTGCGGTTCATCACTGAGCGGCCATCTGCTGCTACAAGTGTCGCAACTACCTGACCTTCAAGTGCTTGTCCGAGGCTGATGTGCAACATATCATCTGCAGGATTGGGCTGCACAAGCATCGAGATGGATTGCTTGTTAGGCTCATCAGTACCCACGGTCACAGGTTGTACAATTACACCGTACTCAGGCGCGATTGCACAGGCTTGATCGCCACCGTCGGCGGTGATACATGCTTCGCCGGCATAGTTGAACAGGTCCATAATTTCCACCTCATCAATGTACCAGGCGCCATCCACTGGAGCATCCGCGAGATCGGAACCGAAGCGGAATCGGAACGTGATGTCTTTACCAGAAAAATCACTTAGATCAAAGTAGGATTGTTTCCAACCATTAGAATTGCCCGAGAATCCAGAAAGGAATGGAATGGCGAAGGTGCTGTATTGCACGGAACCATCGTAGCCGCCACGAATAGCGTCGTCTGGTGTAAGGCGAAGCCATTGCAACAACGGATCTGCCAGGTCTTGAACTTCAACAAATCCAGCATCTACCCCTGCTTCTGTAATGTATTGGTGCCAGAAACGCATGGCAGGCTTGGCGCCCGTAACTGTTAAATGCAGGGTGGTTTCGAGGCTGAAGTCAGACGCTACTGCAACATCGCGCCCGGCCCAAGCAGAAGAGCCGCTACCAGGGTGTACCACAGCGGTTTGGAGGGTAAAGATTTCGCCGGTGGCAAGATCAATCAGGTTTGAATACCACTCGTCTTCCGTTTCAAGCAGATCGTGGAAATAGCGGCTGGAGCCTACGCCTGCCTGGCTTGTGGCGGTGTAAGTGAGGGTGACGACATGGCCACTTGGCATTGAACCGAGGTCCCAACGTACCATCCCACCAGAGAATGTGCCGCCATTGGAAGCACTCACGAGCGTTAGGCCGGCCGGCAATTCGTCAGTGACAACCACGTTGGTAGCTACTTCGTCTTTGTGGTTGGTAACGGTGATTTCAAAGGATACATCGTCGCCTGGGTCAATGGTAGGCGTGGTCGTTATCTTTTTGATTTTCAATTCTTTGATGCAAGTTGGGATGGGATCAAAATTTTCAATACCGTCACCAGAACTACCCGAGTCGCCTTGGCTGGCAAAGAATCCAAGTCCTCGACGAGCAAAGACAGAAGAAATCAAACAAGTGTCCGCTCCATTGTAATTAATAATATCAGCTGCTAAGATGGCATCGCGACCATCAATGAAGCCAGGGTTGCAAGGCTGAATTTTCATACCGTCCACCACAAGTTGCACGGCGCGGTAGTTGCCGCTGTTGGTGTTGTTTAAGTCAGCATCCCAACCGTATTTTTCCACCAATGCCCAGTATAAGTCCCAGATCATATTGGCCCATACTTCGCCAACTCCATGCGGGACTGCGCTGGAAGGCACTGCGCTATAGGTAAGCGGGGCGATGGTCATGTCGGTAGAATAAGGATACCGGCGTATTCCTTGTCCATCGGTTTCCTGATAAAGCGCATAGGTGCCAATGCCACGCTTGTCAGTGCCCAAATCTCCTGGTTCCACGCTGAGAATAAGACCAGCCCAATCGCTCCAGCCTTCGCCCATTTGTTCTCCATTTCCAAGACATGCGGAGCCACTTCCAGTGAGGCGGTTGGAGATACCGTGGGCGAACTCGTGTGCAATAATACCGTTGTCAAAATCACCGTCGCGCTGCGCTGGGCCAGTTATATTGGGCAAGCCAATTGAAATATTAAGGCCTGCACCTGCGTATTGACGCAATAGGTCGCAGTCTGATTTGGCCATCATGACCACTGGAATAGTCACTTGTGCGCCCACTGCGCCAGCACCCATACCTACCGTTGCGTCTTCAAAGTTGCAAATGATACAAGCAATACCACCCGCTTCTTCCACATTGAGCGACTTCCTGCCAAACTCGCAATCTCCACGGTCAACCATTACGATTTTGCCTGCCACGTCAATGGTAGGAGCATTGCAACCAAGGCTTGGTTGGGAAGTGCCATCGGCCACGAACACAACGTCGCCAGTCACGGGTGTAGAGGTGATTGCGCCTCCCCAGCCATTGCCGTCAGAGGATGAGCCACCATAGTTTCCAATGACTGCGCCCGGGCCATTTACGTTCACGATTTTGCCGCCTGCGCGATCCCATACATACATCTGCATCCGGCCATTGCCGCCGTCTGCAGGGGTCGAGAAGTTGGCGTTGTTGGTGCCGCTACCGTCAATAGCCTGAGCATACACCTCGTCATTTCCGTTGCCGCCGTTGCCATAGTTGTTGTTTTGAAAGTTCCCCGATTCTTCATCAAATCCATAGCGATAGAAGACATCGTGGATCATGTTGTTCATGTAGAACAAATTGGTGATCGCTGCTAATGCATTGGTACTCGGCTCTGCATTGGGATCGAAAGGAAAGTCGAAATTCAAGGTCGCGCCACCGTCGGCCGATTCGCTGGGATCGGGTGTATCGTCACTGGCACTGTCATCAAAAGCCCATACGTTGTTACCACGGGTGTAGGTAAAGTCTTGACCTGTTGCACCATTGGTATCAAGCCAGCCAAAGGGCGAAGCCTGTAGGTCGGCAGGGTTGGTCACAATGCTGCGGTTGCCGTGAATTGGACTTTCCAACGGAAGTGCAAACACGTTGTACTGTTCGTCCAAAAGCAGTTCGTTCATGGTGGACTGTTCACCCATCTTAGCCTTGGCGATGGAGGGCGACTCTTGGCCTCTACCCTTTGTTGCAGAACATTGGTCAGCGTCGCCGCCACGGTGCGCATGGCCAGATTGGCAGTACACCGTGTGGTTCAATTTGTTGGAAATCAGGCCTGTTTGTGCATCCACCGTGATGGTCCAAAGGTCGGAGGTGTTGGCCTGGTCAATGGTCATTTGCCAAGAAAGCCGTACCGTGCCGTTGTTGGTAAGGACGAATGAAGCCGATACCGGGATTTCCGATTTGGAAATCGAACCACCCTCGAACACGAAGTTTTGCTCGTTGGTTTTGTTCCGCAAAGAAGGAACTGGGAAACCCGCGAAACCCAAATCAACCATTGCCATTTCCACCGCTTTTGCGGCGCTAAGGGAAGGCAATTTTGTATTGATTCGGTTGCTGAGGTCATTCACAAAACGATGACCGAGGTGTACCACCTCGCCATTTTGCTTTACATGGAGGCCAAAAAGGCCATTGAACACGGGAATGCCATGCTGTTGCTGTTGCACCCACACATGCGTGACTCCGTTGTGCTTAGTGCGGTATTCGCGCACTATTTTCACATCGGATACATCGTTGGAGGTAAGTTCAAATTTTGAGGGGTTTTCTTGTAAGAAACGGAGCGCGGTTTCGCGCGCGCTGCGGTCTTGAGCCGAAAGGCCTATTGCCAAAAAGGCAAAAAGGCTTGTCAATAGTAAGAGGCGAGAGTAAAGGAGACGTCGATTCATTTGCCAGACATAAAGATTTGGTGAAAGAAAGATAGCAGGCTCTGGGGGCAGCCAAAGGTAGCACAAGGTACTTTCCCATAGCAACTACCTTTAAAAAATGTCAGAAATAGCAAAGATCAGTGTCATTTGGGGGGGGTAATTCACAGTTTTGTAAACCGTACAATCCTTGTTTCTACCTTTGCCTCAAATTATACAACGTTGGAAAACAAAAAAGCCAGTAAGCTGCCGCTCCGGCTGCTTGGCAAACAAATCAAAACTGATAACCAACCACCCGCTACCACCGTGACTGAAGTCAAACTTTTCGCCTGCTCCGCTTCCAAAGACCTCTCCAAAGAAATCGCCTACCATTATAAGTCTGCCCTTGGCGATACCACGCTCGCCCGCTTCAGCGACGGCGAAATGCAGACCATCATCAATGAAAGCGTGCGCGGCGCTTATACATTTTTTATTCAAAGCACTTGCCAACCACACGACAACTTGGTAGAACTCCTGCTCTGGATTGATACCGCCCGACGCGCGTCGGCGGGCTATATCACCGCTGTGGTACCCTATTTTGGCTATGCTCGCCAAGACCGCAAAGACAAACCGCGTGTGCCCATCAGTGCCAAACTCATGGCCAATATGATCACTGCCGCAGGAGTAGACCGTATCATGACGATGGATCTTCACGCCGATCAGGTGCAGGGTTTTTTTGACATCCCAGTAGATCACCTTCGTTCCGAAGCGATTTATGTGCCATACCTGGAACAACAAGACCTTTCAAACGTGATTTTCGCAAGCCCCGACGTGGGCGGCGTAAAACGCGCCCGCATCTATGCCATGCACTTTGGCCGCGAACTTGTCATCTGCGATAAATACCGCACAAAAGCCAACGAAGTGGCCGCTATGACCGTCATTGGCGACGTTAGGGGTGCTGATGTAATTCTCGTGGACGACCTCGTGGACACTGCTGGCACGCTTTGCAAAGCCGCAGACGCCCTGCTAGAAAAAGGGGCAAATTCTGTCCGAGCAATTTGTACGCACCCCGTTCTTTCTGGAAGAGCCTACGAAAACGTGGAAGCCTCCCAACTCTCCGAACTCATCGTATGCGACACCATACCCCTGCGCCAGGAGTCGCCTAAAATCAAGGTCCTATCCACTGCAAATTTGTTCGCCCGAGCCATTCGCAACACGGTGGAACATAAGAGCATTGCCGCGCTTTTTCACTGATTTTGGATTTTGGATTTTGGATTTACGATTTACGATTATTTTGATCCGAAAAAGGCGCGATTCATCCCTTTTTCGGATCAAAATAATCGTAAATCGTAAATCGTAAATCGTAAATCGTAAATCCAAAATCCAAAATCCAACCATTTCCCACCGCTCCTTTCAATTTTGCCGCCGCATCCTAAATGTGCTTTTCGGCACGATATGGGCACCTATATCTTCGTCCCAGTTTTCTCATAGTATGTTTTGATTTTCCTACTGCTTCCCCTTCTGGCAGTAGGATTTTTTTTGAATCCTTTTCCCTTCAAGGGCCTCCGCTCTCTTATATAATCTTCGGTTTGGCACTTGGCGCGACGTTCATCATTAAACGTCGCGCCGGGTGCGGGTCGCTTTTCCAACTTTTTTTGTCGCTTTTTGTTCGGTCAATGTTCTGAATACATTGGGCCTATGCTTTCTTTTCCCAAAAAAATATTTTTGCTGGCTTCAGCACTTTCCCTTTTCGCCATTGCCTCGTTTGGACAGGTGAAGAGTGGGGCTTATCGCGTTATGTTGAACGGACTCTTAAGCCACAGCGTGCCTGAAACAGGCGTGATGGAAGCCGCCAGGGATAGTGCCGCCTGTGTTTTTCTCGATGCCCGTGAGCCACGAGAATATGCCGTGAGCCATATTGCTGGAGCGATTTCTGTGGGCTATGACCATTTTGACCTGGAAAATTTGCCGACCAATCTGTCAAAAGATCAACGTATTGTCGTCTATTGCTCCGTAGGTTACCGAAGTGAGAAAGTGACCGAAAAACTTCAAAAAGCAGGCTTCTCAAATGTTTCCAACCTCTATGGAGGTATTTTTGAATGGACCAACCAAGGCCTCCCCCTTGTCAATCAAACGGGTGTCACCAACGAAGTGCACGCCTACAGCCGTTCTTGGGGCGTTTGGTTGAAAAAAGGAAAGAAGGTTTACAAGTAGGCATTTCCTACTGTCACCGCTAAGGCCTGGCGCTATTCAAGGTCACAGCCCCCATCAATCGGTCGAACCGAGCACCAAAAGGCCGGAAATAGACTAGAATAGTGTATTGGTTGGTCGTGGCAAACCAGTTTCCCTCAAATCCGTCGAGATCGGGTTTGCCAGTTTTGCGGTCCACAACCAGGTATTGATAATTGTAGAGGCCCTGTTTGAGCCAAGTATCGCACCAGTAGACCTGGGTTGCTTCGTCGTACTGCATCCTGAATTCGGGCTTGAGTTGCCAATCGGTAAGTTCGCCGAACACATAAACGTCCGCCTCGTCAAGGGGGAGATTTTGCTTTATGGAAAAAAGCACCGTGGCATAATCGCACTGGAGCAATGTCTGGTTGGCGTTCTGATTTTCAATGACAAAACGCCCGTCGGCATCTGGGCGGAAAAAAACCGGGCGGTCGAAACGCGACTCATCTGGTTTGAGCGTCACTTCAAAGTACGTGGGCTTGTCAACAATGTTTTTCACAAACTCCCCCTGGTAATCGAATGAACGAATATCGAAAAACCGGAACTCCTTTCCCGCTGGGAAAATAATCTGATCCTGATAGTCGAACACCAGATTGTCGCCCCTTGTGATGTAGGGTTTGATCGGCCCCAAGGCATTGTCCCAACGACCATTTTGCAGCACAAAAGCCTTCACATCGTTTTGAGGCATAGAGATTCGGGCTGCTTTTGGCACCACAGTAAAATCAATTTCGTGATGAGTGTCCAGTTTGTCCACTTGGGCGGTACGCACAAATTCCGCTTCAATGCGCCACAAAGGTTCCACCACCATAAACCGCCGTACCAGTACAAGGCGCTCCTCCTCTCCAGTGTCAAAAATATTGAGCAGATAGTTGCCAGAACGAACCCAGCGGATATTCCGGTTGGGCAGGCCAAGTGAGTAATGGGTATATTGGGTGAGCGTATTAAAGGAGTTTTCCAGCGATGTAATTCGATCTTCGGTAAAGCCATCCAGATATTCGTTCTCGTCCAGTTCCGAAGGCTGCCAATCGCTGTTGCAGTGGGTGAGCGTGTACTTGTAATCCTTGAGTTGATCGCCCATGTGATCGAATTCAAGTACCAGCACGTTGGGACCTGTTTGCAAATTCACGATAGGCTGCGAAAGCGGCGATCCAGACAAGTAAAATTGTACGGTGCAAATATCGGGATCGAGCATTTGATTCTCCGTTTGGGAGAACAAGATGCTTGGGAAAAGGACGAAAAGTATATAGCGCATGGAATGACGTTGGAGTTGTGGGCTTAAGGCTTGAAATTTGCTACTGACAACTTCTATTCCTGCCAAGTTGCCTCAATCACCATCGGCGCATCGGTGCGGGGATGCTTGAATGCCAAACGCTGGGCATGGAGTTTGATTTCGTGCTCGCGCCAAAATTTGCCGCCATATAGCACATCGCCCACAATGGGACAGCCAATGTGCGCGAGTTGCGCCCGTATTTGGTGAAACCTGCCAGTACGTGGTCGGATTTCCAGCAGCGCATGTTCACCTTTCATTTCCAGCAAATTGTATTCCGATTCGCAGGGTTGGGCATCGGGTACGGCATGGTCGAACAAGAGTGCCCGCTTGCCCGTTTCGTCCCGTTTCAGCCAGTGGCTTAGGATACCTGATTTGGTCGCAGGGGCTTTTTCTACCAAGGCCTGATAGGTTTTTTCAACTTCACGACGCTCGAATTGGTTCATCAGTTCCGTAAGCATGGCCTTTGACTTGGCTAGTATCAACACCCCGCTTGAAGCTCGGTCGAGGCGGTGTACAGCGCGGAGGTAGGGACTGATTTTCATGCTTATGCCCTCCACCTTGTCCAGCAGTTTTTGACGGAGCATTTCCAAAGCCTCTTTTTCTGCCGATGGGTGGCGGGCGGTGCCGCTCTCAGACGAAAGTCCTGCGGGTTTGTTTATGACCAGGAGGTCATGATCTTCGAAAAGAATTTGCATGGAAGGGTGTTGGGTGATATTGGGATATTGACGGCGCAAACTTACGGGTAAATAGGGCTTGAGGGCCGAAAACGAATCTGAGACGGATATTCTCCCGTAAGTTTCGGCCATGAAATTATCTTTTCTGATGAACAACAAAACCTGCCTGCTTCTCTTGTCTGCAATTATCTGCCTATCTTCTTGTGCTGTACGCCCTAAAAAAGCCTTCGATACGGCTAAAGTGCCGCCCTTGCCCGATTATTCCAATCTCGAAAATTGGGCTGCTCACCCCGACAAATCCGATCCAGCCGATCTTTCGCCTTCCCCCAATTTTCCAAACCTCCAAAAAGATGCCCCGATAGACGTTATTTTTTTCTACCCAACCACCTACACGGGCGGTCTAAGGAAAAGCCGTCATCAACGCGACTGGAATGCCAGCGTTTCAGACACAAAGACGAACCTTAAAACCGATAAGGGCGCGATTCAATACCAAGCCTCCATTTTCAATGGTGCTGGCCGGGTGTTCGCGCCACGCTATCGTCAAGCGCACCTCCATGCCTTTTTCACAAAAAAGGATACAGCTTCTGCACGTCAAGCCCTTGACCTTGCTTATGAAGATACAAAAGCCGCTTTTAAATATTATCTGGAACATTGGAACAATGGCCGCCCATTCATCATTGCGGGACACAGCCAAGGCGCTCGCCATGCCATGTTTTTAGTCCGGGAAATGATAGAAGGAAAAGCTCTGGAATCGCAATTGGTAGCAGCCTATATTGTAGGATGGCCGGTAAAAACTAATTTTTTCAAGACGCTCAAGCCTTGTCAGAGCCTCGAACAGACCAACTGTTTTTGCTCCTGGCGCACTTGGGAACGCAATTATGGCCTCCGAAAATTTACCCGCCAAAGCCCTGGTAACGGCGGAGGCTTTGAGCAAGATGTGGTTTGCACCAACCCACTCACTTGGACGACTACCGAAAAAGTATATGCTCCCAAATCGCTGAACCTTGGCGGAGTGATACGGCCTTTCGAGAAAATATACCCGCAAGTAACGGATGCCGAAGTCTATAAAGGTGTGCTTTTGGCACGCAGGCCGAAGTTCAAGGGAAGCATTTTGTTCCAGCGGAAAAATTACCACATCGGCGACTTGAACTTGTACTACATAAATGTGCGTACAAATGCACAAGCCAGGTCAAAGGCTTTTATCAGGCGTTAGCACTACAAAATTCACTGCACCACCACGGCAAGCTTTCCATCCTTGCTCGCCGCTAAACGGGTGATTTTTTTTACGCCATATTTGTTCAAATCAGCCACCTCTTTCCAGTCGGCATCGCGGGAGGCTTTGAATTGGAAAAGTTTTGCGTTGCTGCCTGTGAGCAAAGTTCCATCAGCCAAAAGGGTAAAGTCTTCGCTTCCGGCGGGCATTTTCAATACGATTTCCTGTGCGTTGGTTTTGGGTTCCCAGGTTTTTAGATACCAGGTTTGCTCGGTCGCTTTTTGCACAAAAAGCAGTTTACCGTCGGGTCTTTTCAGCAGGCAGTGCCCGATGTTGGAGGCGATGCGCTGCGGCTTTTGGCCTTTGGCGCTCACGATTTGTAGTGTGTGCGGCTGCTCGTTTTCTCCCACAATGAATAATGCCACCAAGGTGTCGCGCAACCAACAATGATAACCCACATTGTAGATTTTGGAGAATTCCGGCCTGCCGTTGTCCGAGCGGTCGAGCGGGAAAGACCACAGGCGTTGGTTGCCATCTTCCTCCACACGTACGGACGAAAAGCGTTTGCCGCCGGGCATGGGTGTAGGGGAATATTCTGCCGTAGTGGGCGTGGCTGTCACCCGGGTTTGGGTTTTCAAAAGCAGGTCGAAGGCAAGAATATCGGTCTGTGTTGTGTCACTGGGAAACTGCGCCGTTATCCATAGTTCGTTGTTTCCGAAGAAGTTGGGCTGATTATTGTAGCCGCCTCTGTTGAATGCCGTGAGGAATCGCGCCGCTTCGGGCCGCCAGGAGCTGTCGGCGGATTTGGTAAGGGAAAACAAGAGGATGTTGCTTTTGCCTGGGCCTTGAGCCGCCAGCCAGAGTGGAAGCATAAGGAGCAATAGTGTTCGTAGCATTGTTGACTAGATTGTTGGTTGTAATGGGTAAATAAACCGCAAAATGTAAAACCATGCCTATTGGCATGGTTTTACATTTTGCGGTTTAAATCTTTATGATGGGGCTAGATTTAGCCCTCTCTCTCCGAACTCCCATTTGCCCACCAATGTTTTTTCGTAAGTATTTTTTGTAAGGTAGTCGTAAAACTCCGAACGGCGGATGCCGCGTGCGCCCAGACTGACAAGGTGGGGCGTTTCCACCTGGCAGTCCACGAGCCAAAAACCAGATTGTTCGAGCGCACGAACCAAGGTAATAAACCCCGCTTTAGAGGCATTCGGTACGCGCGCAAACATGCTTTCCCCAAAAAAAATCTTGCCAATTGAAATGCCGTAAAGCCCTCCCACAAGTTCCTCGCCCTCCCATACTTCCACGCTGTGCGCCAGACCTCGCTCGTGCAAACGGGTGTAGGTACCAATGAATTGTTCGTTGATCCAGGTGCTGTCGGGGCCGGGTTCGTTGCGCGGTACAGCGGCACAGGCTTGTATCACTGCTTCAAAACACGTGTCGAGGGAATAGCGGAATTTGCCTTGATTGAAAATGGAACGCATGCTCTTGTGTATGCGCAACTCCTTGGGAAACAATACAAAACGTGGATCGGGGCTGAACCAGAAATAATGTCCGCCGTCTTCAAACCAGGGGAACATTCCATTGGCGTAGCCCAAGAGTGTGCGGTCTTCATGCAGGTCGGCACTCACCGCCACAAGGCCGCTCGGTTCCGCCCCGTCAGGGTGTGGGAACACGCGAAAGTCGTCGTCGGGGAGGTAGAAAACGGGCATTTTTAATGAAACCGCAAAATGTAAAACAAGAAAATTTAAAATGTAAAACTAAACAAAGTAAAATCTCGAATAGGGCAGCAGGAGCAAATCAGCTTGTTTAGTTTTATATTTTGCGGTTTAAAATTTTGCGGTTTTGCGGTTGAAAAGAAACGGCGGCAGGCGCATCTGCCCCTGCCGCCGTTGTCAAAAAACGTGCTGACACGTTTGGGTTCTATTACTTGACCGAGATCACTTTGGTCTTTGCCCACTGGTCGCCGAGACGCAGGCCTTTATCATTGGTAAGCAAAACGATCAGCTCAATCAATGGGAAAAGCGGAATCCACAGCACTATGTTGCGGATGATGCCTGGGCCCCAGTTGTTGGTGAGGTGTTGGCCGTCTTCCGTGACTGCGCGGAGGCCCATTGCTTTTTTACCGAGGCTTTGTCCGTCGAGGAAAGGCAGTGAATCGCGGGTGAGGCCGTATGCAACTGCGGCGATCCAGCCAGCGATGGGAACAAAACTCATCAACCCGATGAGGATCACGTCAATGAGGTAGGCAACGATACGATTGCCGTTGTCGGCTTTGCGGAGTTCTGGGGTGCCAGATTGGTCGAGTATTTCCATGATAAAAAAAATAGGATTTGGTGAAAAAATATCGGTGTGAAACTAATTTTCTTCTACCTCCGCCGAAAGCCCCCGGTCGAGCAGGGCTTCGCAGAGTGGAATAAGGTCTTTTTTAGTGCCTGATTTCACGGTGGCTTTCCCTTTGTTGTGTATAATAAGGGCTAATTGCTCGGCTTGTTCGCTGGCGTGCCGGAGTACTTGCATGAAACATTCAATCACCCACTCAAAAGTATTGTGATCATCGTTGAACACGACAATCTGAGCCGGCAAGCCTGTGCCGATGTCGTCCATCACGAGTACATCCTCATCTTCTTCCCAAAGGGGCTTTGTGACTGGCATGTGGTTGAGATATTGAGATATTGGGATATTGGGATATTGGGATATTTTGATACTTAGATAATGTGTTGCGTTTGGTTTGTCAACCAATATCAAAATATCCCAATATCACAATGACTTCAACGTTTGTTTTACCGCCTCAAAATTCGGAAGTTCTCCGGCATTTTCAAGTACTTCTGCATAACGCACAATTCCTTGGCTGTCAATAACGAATGCGGAACGTTTGGACACGCCTTTCAGGCCCAGGCCAAATACTTTGTATAGTGTGTCGTATTTTTTGCTCACGCTTTTATTGAAATCTGAAAGCATTGGGAAATTGAAGCCTTGTTCCGCTTTCCATTTGGCCAGGGTGTATGGGCTATCTACCGAAATCGCCAAAATCTGGGTTTTTAAACCTTCGTATTCGGCTAAACTATCGCGCATCATGCAAAATTCCCTGGTGCAAACGCCTGTAAACGCAAAAGGGAAAAACAGCAGCAGCACGTTTTTCCCACGCTGTTCAGAGAGTTTCACAAGCGATTTATCGCTGGCGCGGAGGGCAAAATCGGGGGCTTTGTCGCCAGCTTGGAGCATCGGTTGGGTTTTGACTGATATTGATTGTGGCAAAAGTAGAAAATCCCCAACATTCTCTAAGGCACAACTTTGTACCTTTGTTTGAGTGTTTTTCACCACACAAAACAATCCTTATGCTCCTTCGCTTACTCTCGCTGCTCACGCTGGTGTTAATCTCTTTTTCTGCCTTTGCCCAAAAATACCTTGAAATGATTGAGGCGGGCACTTACACCATCAAAGAAATTCAACAAGAAGCAGAAGCCCACTTCGACATCGTTGGAAGGGAGCGAGGAAGCGGCTACAAACCATACAAGCGCTGGGAATACGCTGCGCTTATGGAATTGGACGAAACAGGCGTTAAAATCCCCAATTTTGAACTGGCCAAACGCGCCCGTGATTATCGGCTCGCAGAAAAGCAACGCCAACAGGCAGAATCCAGCGGTTTTGCGGGAGGCTGGCAACAGCTCGGCCCTACTTATTGGAACGCCACTTCGAGTTGGAATCCTGGGGTGGGGCGTATTACCTCCATCGGCATGGATGCGAACAATGTCAATCATCTCATCGTAGGCAGCCCTACTGGTGGAGTCTGGAAAACGCTCGACGGCTGTAATACCTGGACGAACATCACGGACGAGTTCTCCACCGTAGACGTCTATGGCCTTGAAATTTCGCCCTACAACAGCGATCTCTATATATGGGGAAGCACCTCGGGCAAAATCTTTCGCTCCACCAACGCGGGCGCGACATGGAACGCAACAGGAAACGTATCGGGCAGCGGACGGGTAAGCCGCATCCAGTTTCATCCGACTGACCCTAATGTGGTGTATGCCGTGTCTGAGTCCAACGGCCTGTTCATGTCTATCAATGGAGGAAGCAACTGGAGTGCCGTACCCGATGTCAGCGGTGTGCCCGGTTATGACGTGGAGTTCAAACCTGGGGATCCGAACACGATTTATTTTTCCGGAATTTCGGTCTACCGCTCCACCAACGGCGGCAATTCGTTCTCCCAAATTGGCGGTTTTGGCACAGCCAATAACAACTATAAAAGAATGTCGGTATCTCCGGCAAATCCCAATATAGTGTATGTAGTGGAGTCTACTGGTGGCAGGTTCGGCGGTTTTTACAAATCTACCGACAGCGGCGCCTCCTTTAACAAGCTCATTGACGGCAGTGAGATTAACTATTTTGGGTACAGTGAAACTGGCGACGACGACAGCGGTCAAGCACCGCGTAACATGGACATCGCTGTCAGTCTTACTGATGCTGAGGAAGTACACATTGGAGGTGTCCACACTTGGAAATCCACAAACGGCGGTACCTCTTTTGATCTTACCTCTTATTGGACACCGGGCACTGCTGCTTCACTAGGGGTTGGCTACAACCATGCAGACATTAATAACCTGAAATTCAAGGGTAACACCTTGTATGTCAGTTCGGATGGTGGACTGTACACCAGCACAGACGGAGCTGCAAGTTTTGTTGACCGCACCTCGGGCCTGGGCATTCGAGAGTTTTACAAAATAGGCGTGTCCAAAACCAACCCCAACGTGGTGTCTGGAGGATCTCAAGACAACGGTACCAGCGTAATGCGCGGTGCCAACAGAGCCTGGGTTGACTGGCTCGGCGCCGATGGAATGGAGACCTTCGTAAGCTGGAACAATGCCAACAACCTGTATGGCACCTCTCAAAACGGTTCTATGTACCGTTCCACAAACCAAGGCACCACACGCAGCTCCATTTCCAAACCGCCAGATGTGGAGGACGGAGCCTGGGTGACTCCCTTTGAACAGGACCCCCAAATATCCAACACGATTTATGTCGCCTTTGCGGATGTGTGGAAGACCTCTAATAATGGGAGCGTCTGGACAAAAATTTCCGATTTTGACAACGGGAATATGAATCAGATGAAGATTGCGCCTACCAGCAACCAGCGCATCTATGTTTCACGCAGTTCCTCCTTGTTCACCACCGCCAACGGCGGCACCACCTGGACGACCATCACTTCGGGATGGGGCACAAACAGCATCAGTTACATTGCCGTACACCCACAAAATCCACAAAGACTCCTAATTGTAACCTCCTCGGGAGTGTACCACTCTACCAATGCTGGAACAAGTTGGACGAGTATTGGTGCTGGCCTGCCTTCTGGCACTAAGTACTGCGCGACCTGGGAAAACACGGGCAAAAACGGTATCTACGTGGGCGGTTTTGGCTTTGTTTCCTATACCAATGACGATCTGGCGGGCCAATGGGTCGGGTTCTTTGACGGACTACCCAATGTGCGGGTTTATGAACTGGAAACCAACTATGTATCCAACACCATTTTTGCCGGCACCTACGGCAGAGGTCTGTGGGAATCCCCGCTGTATCAACCATTGGCACCTGTGGCAGCATTCACTGCTGACAAACGTCAGGGCTGTCGATCAATGACGGTCACATTTTCAGACCAGTCCGCCAATACTCCTACCGCTTGGGAGTGGAGCTTCTTGGGTGGAACGCCTGCCAGCTCCACGTTGCAAAATCCTGCGGTGACGTTTAGTGGAAGTGGAACCTATACGGTTCAGTTGAAATCTTCCAATGCTACGGGTGAAAGCACCCTTGAGGAACTAAATTATATCAGCTTGTTTGATCCGTCTGTACCAACAGTGGCCGGCGTGGAGCGTTGCGACCCGGGTGAAGTGAGCCTCTTAGCGACGGCGCAGCCGGGGGAACAAGTCAATTGGTACACCTCCGTTTCTGAGACTCAGCCGCTGTTTACAGGCAATGTGTTTACCCCAAACATTGCTCAAACCACCAGCTTTTACACTGCTGCCAGCACGGATTATTTCTCGACAGCGCGTGTGGGACCTGCTGACAATGTCATAGGTAGTGGCGGTGACCATGGCGGAGATCAATATTTGATCATAGATGCAGCAAAGCCGTTCCGCTTAAAATCCGCGACCGTATATGCCAACGGAGCTACTGACCGTACTTTTCGATTGCGCGACGCAAATGGTGATGTGCTGCTTGAAAAAACTGTCTATGTGAACGATGGCGAAAACCGGATCAGCTTGGACATTGACATACCTCAAGGCTCTGATCTGCAAATTGGCTGCATCGGTCCGGCCAACTTGTATCGAAACAATTCAGGTGTAAGCTACCCCTATTCCATCGCTGGAGTGATGCAGATCAAATCCTCCACTGCTGGCTTGGACTACTATTATTACTTGTATGATATTGAGGTCGAAACCACAGAGCGCTGCGAAAGCGACCGGGTAGCAGTGACGGGTATTGTGAACCACACGCCCGTCTCGCCCATCATATCTGCTTCAGGCCTTACGGTGCTTTGCCCTGGTGAATCAGTAGTGCTTACAGCAGACAACGTGTGCCCCGACTGCATCGTGCATTGGTCCAACGGCGAGACCGGACTGAGCATTACTGTTTCTACGGCGGGCTCTTACACGGCTACCGTTAGCAATATTGTCAGCAATAACTGCGGCGAAAGTCCGGCTTCCAACACCATTTCTGTTACTATGGGAGTTGCGCCCTCTGCAACGATAATCTCTGCTTCTGGCCCCACGACTCTATGCTCCGGCGAATCAGTCCTGCTTACTGCAGAAATCGTTTGCCCTGACTGTACGGTGAATTGGTCCAACGGTGAGTCCGGGCCAAGCATCACGGTTTCTATTGAGGATATCTATACCGCTACTGTTAGCAACATCTGCGGCGACAGCCCTACTTCCAACGCAATAGAAGTCACCACCAGAACCGCCCCTGCCGCACCAATCATTGGTGCTTCCGGCACCACGACACTCTGTCCAGGCGAGTCGGTCATACTCACAGTACTGGATGTATGCCCTGACTGCACAGTGAATTGGTCCAATGGCGAGACCGGGCCGAGCGTCACAGTTTCCACAAATGGCTCGTACACTGTTACATTGAGCAACAACTTCAGCAATGTCTGTGGCGATAGCCCAATTTCCAACGCCATCCTTGTCACCACAGAAGCCACACCTGCCGCAACCACGATCTCCGCTTCCGGCCCTACGACGATTTGCTCCGGCGAATCGGTGGTGCTTACGGCAGATAACGTTTGCTCAGGCTGTACGGTGAATTGGTCCAACGGCGAAACTGGCCCGAGTATCTCGGTTTCCACGGACGGTATCTATTCCGCGATTGTCAGCAACATCTGCGGCGATAGCCCAAGCTCCAACGCCATTTCAATCACCATGGTAGCCACACCTGCCGCAACCACAATCTCCGCTTCCGGCCCTACGACGATTTGCTCCGGCGAATCGGTGGTGCTTACGGCAGATAACGTTTGCTCAGGCTGTACGGTGAATTGGTCCAACGGCGAAACTGGCCCGAGTATCTCGGTTTCCACGGACGGTATCTATTCCGCGATTGTCAGCAACATCTGCGGCGATAGCCCAAGCTCCAACGCCATTTCAATCACCATGGTAGCCACACCTGCCGCAACCACAATCTCCGCTTCCGGCCCTACGACGTTCTGCTCCGGCGAATCGGTGGTGCTTACGGCAGATAACGTTTGCTCAGGCTGTACCGTAAATTGGTCGAACGGCGAAACAGGTTTGAGCATCACAGTTTCGACTGCGGGGGCATACACCGCTACAACCGTCAACACCAACAATCTCTGCGGCGACAGCCCTGCTTCCATTGCCGTCGTTGTGACCGTTCACCCGCCTTTTGTGCCAACTGTGCAAGTAAGCAATATCTGTCACCTGACGGCTTCAACAGGCAGCGGCTATCAATGGTCCGTGAATGGAGCCGAAATACCTGGTGCCACCGGGCAAACCTGGTCCGCAACAATTACGGGTGTTTATACCGTTTCAATGACCGACACAGAAGGGTGCGTGGGTATGGCTGAGCCTGTATTTGTCGAAGCCTGTGTGAGCGGCATCCTCAATATTGAGGGGATCGCATCGGCTCGGGTGTATCCGAATCCCGCGCAGGACCGGATTTTTCTAGACATTCAAGTGTTGGAAACCACGAATGCCCAGTTTGTATTATATGGTGCTGAGGGACGAATTGTGGGGCATTTGTTCCAAGGGGAAATTTTGTCCGGTGGACAAATTTTGGACATCAAGTTGCCTGACTTGCCAGCGGGCGTATATCAATACCGATTGGTGACGGAAAAGGGGAGCTTTAACGGTAATTTGGTGGTGCAGCGGCGGTAAATCCTGTTAAAAAATTACCGCTGAGACCAGCACCATGTCAAAACCAACATTTTAAAACAAAATATTTTAAATAAAGGGCAGAAAATTGCCCCGCTGCACTATTTTCGCCCCGTTTCAAAATATCCCCTGCCTGTCGGCAGGTAGGCCGTATCTTAATATCCCAATATCTTAATATCCAAATTTCCAAATACAACAGCCCATGCTGAAACGCCTACACATCCGCAACTACGCGCTCATAGACGAACTAGAAATCAACTTTTCCGAGCGACTTACCATCATCACCGGCGAAACCGGGGCGGGAAAATCCATCCTGCTTGGCGCCCTCGGCCTTATTATGGGCGAACGCGCCGATACCAAAGTGTTCTACAACGACGCGGAAAAATGTGTGGTGGAAGCGTACTTCGATGTGGCCGAGTATGATTTGCGCGAATTTTTTGAGGAGCATGAACTGGACTACGATCCCGAAGTGGTTATTCGCCGTGAATTATCCCCCACGGGCAAAAGCCGCGCTTTCGTGAACGACACGCCCGCCAACAACCAGGTGCTCCAGCGACTTACCGAGAATCTCGTTGACCTTCACCAGCAATTTGACACCCTAGACATCCACAACGTCAATTTTCAATTGCGGATGATTGACGCGCTGGCCGATAACGGCCCTATGCTCAAAGAATACCAACAAGGCTATCGCCGATATGCTGCCGACAAAAAACAGCTCGCCGAACTCATAGAACGCAGCCAAAGTGGGGCAAAAGAGATGGAATTCCTCCGTTTCCAGCTCGACGAACTCCGGTCCGCAGAACTCATTGAAGGAGAACAGGAAACCATCGAAGGCGAACTCGCTCAACTTACCAACGCTGAAGACATCAAGCGCAGTTACGGCGCGGCTTACAATCATCTTTCCGAGAGCGAGATGAACCTCGTGGGCCAACTTCAGGAACTCGCCCGCAGCATCGCACCCACCCGAAAGCTCTCCCCTCAACTTTCGGCCCTCAGCGAGCGTCTGGATGCCGCGATCATTGACTTACAAGACCTTGCAAAAGATTTTGAGCGCATCGCCGAAGGAACGGAACACGACCCCCAGCGCATCGCCGAAGCCCAGGAACGGCTCAATGTGATGTACAAACTTCAAAAAAAACACGGCGTATCGGGCGTTCAAGAACTCCTCCAAATACAGACCGATCTCGAACAACAAACGGCGGGCTACACCAACCTCGACAGCGAAATCGCAAAACTCGAACAGGCCATCGCCACGCAGGAAAAAGCCCTTCGCTCCACCGCCACCACGCTCAGCCAACGCCGCCGTGCCGTGCCGCCCAAATTCGAGGAGCGGGTGCAGGCCATGCTGACCCAACTGTCCATGCCCCATGCCCGCCTGAAAGTCGAAATCGCCGAGCTCAGCCAACTCGGACCCACAGGCCTCGATGACGTACAATTCCTTTTTGCTACCAACATTGGTGCGCGCTACCTGCCCATCAAAGACGTGGCTTCCGGCGGCGAGCTCTCTCGCCTCACGCTCTGCACCAAAAGCCTCGTGGCGGATGCCATCCCCCTGCCCACACTTATTTTTGATGAAATTGACTCAGGCATCAGCGGCGACGTATCGCTCAAAATGGGCGTGATTCTCAAAGAATTGAGTGCCCGACACCAGGTCATTAGCATTACCCACACCCCGCAAATTGCGGCTCGTGCCGACGCGCATTATTTCGTGTACAAAAAAGTAGAAGGCCAGCGCACCGTGACCAATGTTCGATTCCTTGCCCCAGATGAACGGGTGCGTTCTATTGCGGTGATGCTGAGCGGGAATCCGCCGAGCGAGGCGGCGATTGCGACGGCGAGGGAGTTGGTGGAGGGGTAAACCGGTTGACCTTGGCAAGGAGGGGGTAGCTGGGCTGAAAGAAGAATGTGTTGGCGGTTTGAAAAGTATTGCCGAATTTTGTAAGTCAAAATGAAAGGAGCAACCGCCATCAAAAATTCAATTTATCCAATTTTGCTTCCTATACCAGCCATTTAAGAAGGTGGAAAATTCTTCCCATTGGAAGAAATTCCGGCAAAAGGCAAATTCAAAGTCATCATTACTTTCATTGAAGCACTGGATCCCGAGGAAGATGTCCGAAATTTTGTCGCATAAACCGACGCTTAACCTTCTGGGAAAACGAAGCAGTTGAAAAAGTCGCATGAAAACTGGCGATAATATACCTCCTGTAGTACCGCTGAGCTTAGGTCAAAAAAACAACGCTCAGCGGAAAATTCGCTACAAAGATTTAATGGGCATTGCTTTTATTCGCCAAAATATAATATGAACGAGAAACAAGCAATAAGAAAGGCAGAGAAATTTTGCAGTAATCTGCAGGATAAAGTGGAAGGATTTTTACTTTCAATTGATTGCTATGGCGTTGTAGAAAAACATGATTCCTCCGAAATGCTTGAACGTGGTTTTATGTATTTCCTTAATGATTATGAGTGTTGGCTTTTCACATGCCGCTTGGTTATCAAAAGGTATAACTTAGACATTTTAAAACACCCACAACGAAAACTATTCACTTGGTAAAAAACTGCAACTACTTTGGATGGCAGAGCGGGCAAACGATCACTCTTAAACAAGTAAAATAGAATCCATTTCCGCTTCTCCAAGTGTTCTCTTTAGCACATATCGCATCCCATCGCCGCGCCTATAATTAGGAGAAGCAACACGCAGCGCGGAAGAGGTCTCCACATTTGGCACCTACAGAACTATTTCTAAGTCATCTTCTCATGAAAATTTTCATAGCATCTGCCGACCAAGATCGCGAAGTGTGCAATAATCTGCTTCAACACTTAAACCTTTTGAAAGATCGGAAGGGTTGGAGTATCTGGCCTGCCCAAAAAATAAGGCCAGAAGATCATTGGGGAGTTGAAGCCAAGCAGCAATTATTTAATGCAGATATTGTAATTCTGCTTCTTAGTTCGTATTTCTTCAATTCCAAAAATATCGTCGAAACGGAATTACTTGAAGTAATCGATAAACACAAAATGGGTAAATGTCAGGTGATTCCTGTCATAGTCAGGGCATGCCATTGGAAGGAAACTTCATTGGGCGAACACCTAAAAACGGATAATATACAAATTTTCCCATTTGGGGAAAGGCCTATTATGTCAAAAAGTTTTTGGGATCACGAAGACCAACCATATTTTGAGGCTGTTGCAGGTATCAAAGATACTATTCAGGCATTCCAAGAAAAAAAGAAGGAAGATCTATTGACTGCTGAACTTGAAGCATTGACCTTGCAAAAACAAGAGCAGGAGAACAATATAAAAGAAAAAGTGGTAATTGCCTCCCTAGAAACTGAATACGTACATCGAACTGTAGATCAAACGGCGTGGCACTTAGCAACCAATACGAACAGCATAGTAGGCTATCAAACCTATTTAAATCAACACCCTCAGGGTGGTTTTGCAATTGAATCTCAGATTAAGATTAAAGAATTAACAGAAAAGGCAGGTGCAGCAAAACGATATCGCCGCTATGCTTCGATTTGTATGGTGGTGCTAGCAGTGCTTTTTTTTGCTATTTGGGTGACTCCAAAAATATTTAATACTGACAAAGAAGCACTTGAAGCAGAAAGCAGCTCTAACACATCCTCTTCTGAAAACTCAGACAATGCAAATAAAATAGAATCTGGCTTTGAAATGGTGGCCGTCGAAGGCGGAACATTTATTATGGGCAGTCCTGAGAATAAGGAGGCCATAATCTTCGATGAATGTCAACATAGTGTTACAATTAATCCTTTCAATATTGGCAAATATGAAGTCACACAAGCGGATTGGCGAAGTGTGATGGGGAGTAATCCACCTGAAAATGAATTTGATGGTTGCGATCAGTGTCCCGTAGATCAAGTATCCTGGGATGATATTCAGGATTTTTTAAGAAAAATAAACTCCAAATATCCTGGCAAAAACTATCGTCTGCCCACCGAAGCTGAATGGGAATATGCTGCTCGTGGGGGCAATGAAAGTCGCGGTTACACCTATTCTGGTTCCAATGACCCTCTTACAGTTGCTTGGCATCCTAACAACTCAGATAATAAAACACATCCTATTGGACAAAAAAAACCTAACGAACTTGGCCTTTATGATATGAGCGGCAACGTTTGGGAATGGTGCCAAGATTTATATTTTGCTTACACCTCGAACTGTAAATTGAACGGTTCTTTCAATGAAGGCTATGTTCTTCGAGGAGGAGGTTACTGGCATGGTCAAATTTCAGGATATACAAGTACTACTAATCGAGGACATTCCGAGCCGACCAATAGAGGTCCTGGCTCTTTTGGGTTTCGGTTAGTTACCGCCAAGCAAATCTCTATTTCACCAAATTCAGGACTGCAAAAAAACTCAAATTTCATTTTTGACTATCCACTAGTAAAAGTAGAAGGCGGAACCTTCCAAATGGGTAGCAATGACCACACATTTAATTCCAAACTTTGTACACACCCAGTAACACTAAGCGCATTTAGTATTGGCAAATATGAAGTTACACAATCACAATGGATGTCTGTTATGGGCAATAACCCTTCGCAGCACAAAAACTGTGATGAATGCCCAGTTGAAAATGTGTCTTGGGATAATATTCAATCGTTCATAAACAAACTCAATGAAAAGACAGGAGGAAACTATAGCCTTCCCACAGAAGCTGAATGGGAATATGCCGCTCGAGGGGGAAACAAAAGCCGCGGTTACGAGTATGCTGGCTCAAACGATCTCAATAGTATTGCCTGGTATAAATCACCAAGTTATCCTGTCGGTCAAAAGAAATCCAACGAACTTGGCCTTTATGATATGAGTGGGAATGTGATGGAGTGGTGTCAAGACAGTTATAAGTCTTATCCATGTGAAAGCGTTGGGTTTCGTTATGCAACCCGCATTGTACGTGGTGGTGGCGGTAAAATATGGGACCCATTTTTTTGCCTGGTGTATTTTCGTGCTGCACAACCACCATTTTATTTCTGGGACTCCCTAGGCTTCCGACTTACACAGAAATGATTTTAAATTTTTTACGCTTTTCTTGAACTCCCAAACCTTATCTCAAATATCCCCCTAAACTCATCCTCGTTCACCACATTTATTTTTGGGAAGGCGATCTTCTTTAGATGATTGAAATGACGATCATTGGTGACTAAATAGTCAGAGCCTGCTGCAATGGCGCAGTCAGCAAACTTTTCGTCATCCTCGTCTTGTGGAATGAGTTGCCAGAAATAATACTTGTTTATGTAGAGGATATTAGGGAGGATTTCGAGTGCCGTGAGAAAGATCTCAGCGGTTTGGGCATCGTAGTAGACCTCAAATACTTCCGCGTACTCGTCCAAAATGTCAGTGGTGACGCAAAGCGAGATTTGTTGCCGTTCCAGAGCTTTGCGAATCCAATAGTTTTTAGAACCTCGATGGATGGCGCTAAGCAACACATTGGTGTCAATGACCACTTTCATGGCCTGCTTGACTTAAATTTGCCTGCTTTTTGCTACGATATGTCGTCCGAAAATGCCCTTGCGAAGCCTTATTTACCTGCTCCAACGTCAATCCTTTTTCCTTCGCCACCAGTTCAACTTGTTCATCCAATAGTTTGAACCTGAACGCAATAAGGATTTTACGCAAATCCTCTGTCTGCTCTTCTGTCAGACCTTGTGAGAAGAGTTTAAGAATTTCCACCTGTGCCGGGTTGAAGGGCGTTTGCAATGTGCCTTCCATAGTCATGAATTTTGTGAGGAAGTATTTCCCCTGCTAACAAAGGTAAGGGCTTTTCAAAACGCTGCAACTTACTTTCCGCCGCCAATTTTACCCCGAGCCCCAAAATCTGGATAAATCCGATAGGCCGTCCGTTCAATTCTGCGACCAATTGCTCCCGCCAGTCGGGGCTGTGCTGCAATTCATTTTCCCAATTCCAATCGTCGTTGGGGTCTGATTCAATAACATGGGGCTGCTCATCCCAATGTTGGAGCAGGACTAAATCTGTCAGGCTCGCAGGGCGGAGACGAATTGGTCATATAACAAAGGCGATAAATGGAAAGGTAAGTAAAGACCCACTATTAGTTTTAATAAACACATAGGCACATAGGACACATAGAGCCTTGATTTTCAATAACTATGTGCCCTATGTGCCTATGTGTTTATTTTGACCTCCTATTAGTAACCGTCACCCATAAGTCTAGGCCCCCAACTCCACCGTGCCATCCGCATGCCGGGCAAAACGCCCCTCTGTCCGATCATGTACCTGATCGTAGCGGGTCCAGGGCCAGCCCCCGAACTTTGTGGCGTGGTAATCTTCGAAAGCCTGCTGGATTTCTTCCTTGGAGTTCATCACAAAGGGGCCGTATTGGATCACCGTTTCACCGATGGGTCGGCCTTGCAACACAAGGATTTTCGCTTCTGTGTCGCCGTTTACAATATTCAAATCCACCGCAGCATTTACCACTACGGCATGGTATTTTTCAATCATTTTTCCAGCCACCGAGATTTGATTGCCCAAGTAAAAATACAAGGAGCGGTTGATGCCTTTGCTTGCTTTTGGAAGGGTGAACGCAGCTCCTGGCGCTAATTTCAGATTGAAAATAGCCACCTCGTTGGCCGCATCGGCAGCCCAGGAATCAGGCGGCGGAGCAGGGGCGGTGTGATCGTTCAATTTGCCCGCAATCACCTCCACTTCGGTGGCTTTTCCAGCCGAATCGGTATGCTTCAGTTTTGGGATTTTGCTTCCCCAGAGCATTTTGAAATGTGGCTCCACCATCTTGTTTTTCTTCGGGAGGTTGAGCCAGATTTGGAAAAGTTCCATCGGGTTTTCCTCCTCTTTTTTCAACAATGGAAACATTTCTGAGTGCTGAACGCCCTTGCCTGCGGTCATCCATTGCACATCGCCTTCACCATATCGGCCCGAGGCGCCTAAAGAATCGGCGTGGTCAACCAAGCCGTCGCGGACCACGGTGATGGTCTCAAACCCACGGTGCGGATGGCCTGGAAAACCCGGCACTTTTTTGCCGTGGTACATCCTCCAGCCGTCTTTGATGATAAAATCATCGCCCAAACTGCGGCCTTTCATCGAGACTGCGGGGCCCATTGCCTTTTGATGCTTTGGGTTTACTATAAAAGCCATGTTTTATACCACTTGCCAAATCACCGCAGCAGCATCACATCTCCCTTAAACAATTCAGAAACTCCATTGAGAAACCTTACTTGAGTTACATACAAATACACCCCCGCAGCGGCTTCTTTCCCATTGATCCTGCCATCCCAACCAAACGCTGCGACAGAAGCCTGAAAATTTTGATTTTCAAATATCAGGCTGCCCCATCGGTCATAGATTTGCAGCCACTCCACAAGTTCTACATCTTTAGCAGCAAAAATCGTAAAATAATCATTGAGATTACCAGCGCCGGGCTTGAATACATTAGGAATATAGACGGTACCCTGCAAAACCTGAAGCACCAATACATCAGAAATTACACATCCGATGGTATCGGTTGCGGATAGCGTATAAGTGGTGGTCTGAAGCGGAGTGGCAAGCGTATTCAAGCAGGTATCGCAGTCAAGATCAATTGCTGGCGTCCATTGATAGGAAATTACGCGACCAGGATCGCTAAGTATGCCCGTCAGAAATACCGCATTGCCCAAGGCTATGGTAGTATCTGTGATGGCCTGGATTGAGTTTGTGACCGGCACCTGCAAAGGATCTGGATCTGAAATGGTCACGGTGGTTGCAACAGGACAAATACCCACTCCACTGACGGAAACGGTATAGGTGCCCGCGACCAAATGAGCGGCTGTTGGCCCAAATTGTGGGGGTATGGTACTCCATTCGTACATTGGGCTACCCGTCGCCGAATCGAGTGCTGCACTAGCCCTTCCATCATTCCCGCCAATGCAGGAAGGCGATGTACTGCTGGTATTCAAGCCTACAACTTCTATTGGAAAAGAAACTGTGGATGCTCCACTACAAATACTCGAAGTCTGTAAGGAAACGGTGTAAAGCCCGGGGCCGCTAAACGTATGAAAAGGGTTCTTTAAAGTGCTGATATTGGAGGACCCAGATGCAGGATCGCCAAAATCCCAGTGCCAGGTATCGGGACAATTGTTGGATTGGTCGGCAAATGCAAATGTATTATTCCCTGCGCAGTCACTGCTGAAGTTGGCGGCGATAGGTGCTGCGTTTTCAATATAAATATCATCGAAAGCCACCCCATCGTAATCATTGCAAGTGGTACCTGCTCCAAATACAAATCGAAAACGCACGCTTGGTTTCCTCGCCAGATCGGTCATGCAATGTTTGGCGATTACCCACCCGCCGCTGCCATTTCCTCCCAGACAGTTGCCCGAAGTGGGCATGATACTGCCTGCCCAACCATGTCGTGGGTTGGCAAGAGTGCTCAGATTGGTAATGGACGCAGCATTGTACCAATTATCGTTCAGACAATTGATCGGATCATTAGTGCTCCCAACATTAATCCAGGAAGCACCATTGTCGAGCGAATATTGAAAACTGGCGCCATCGTATTGCCGCTCAGATTCCCACCAGATTTTGAAATGAATATAGGGATGAGGAAGCTGGGTAAAATCGAAACAAGGGCTTTCAACGTAGGAACGTTGCCCCAGACTATAAAATGAGCCGGTCAGTCCGCCCGTTACCCAACAATTTAGCCCGGACCCTGCCATATTGATGCTTGGTTTGCCTGGCATTCCCCAGGCCCAGTCATTGTTAAGCCCTCCAGCAATCCAAGCGCCTGGCGATGCTTCAAAGTCCTCGTGGTAAGGGAACGTAGCAATAGGAGTCCCACATTGGGCACGGCCCTGAATGGGCAGAAAAAATAAAGCAATAAAGAGGGTTAGGAGCGGCGCGCGTGCCATTATTTCTTAGACTTGGCAACCTTTTTAGCAGGTTTCTCCTCCGTTGCTTTCTTTGCAGGTTTCTTTTCTACTACCTCCTCCTTCGCTAAAGCTTCGGCGGGCAAATCTGCTCCCTCCTTCGCTAAAGCTTCGGCGGGCAAATCTGCAGCAATCTTCTCTGCTTCGCGCTTGGCTTCTTCAAAAATGCCGTGCTCGCGCATGAAATTGTACCACTTGATACATTTCTGAATGTCGCCGATATGTACCCGGTCGCGATCGTGATCCGGGAGCACGGCGGTGAAGTATGCTCGCAGTGCCGGGCTGCTTGCCTTTGGATCGGCAGGTGGAGTAGTGTCGTGCAGGTCCAGCATTTTCTGGAAAACCTCTACGAGCGGCACTGTGCCTTCTCCTTCTTCGGTGAACGTGTAAACAGCCACCGTAGCAAGCGGAGTGATCTGTTGTTGGCGCACCGGCACGAAGCGGGTGCGACCTTCTTTGCGGTCATCAATGATGACACCGTTGGCACGGCTGCTCACAAGTTTGTGTACACCGGGCGCGCCGGGCACTACGAGATATTTGTCTATGTTCATGCTCAAACGGTCATTATTTCCTTCTCTTTCGTGTTTACTACAGAGTCGGTTTGTTCCACGTATTTGTTTACAAGGGTTTGCAGCTCGGCTTCTTTGCGCTTGCCAGTGTCTTCCGGCAGACCGTCTTTTACGGCTTTTTTGATGTGTTCAAGGGCTTTGTGGCGGGCATTGCGCACACCAACCTTACTTTCTTCGCCCACATGTTTGGCTTTTTTGACCAACTCTTTGCGGCGCTCCTCGGTGAGTGGCGGTACAGAAAGTCGGATGCATTCTCCATCATTCTGAGGGGTTATGCCGATGTTGGCATTGATAATCACCCGCTCAATGGGGTTTACCATATTGCGCTCCCAGGGTTGAATCACGATGGTACGTGCGTCGCTGATCTGGAGGTTGGCCACTTGGGCGATCGGCACGGGCGAACCGTAATAATCCACCATGAGGTCGGCCACAAGGCTGGTGGAGGCTTTGCCGGTCCGAATTTTGACCAGTTCGTGGTCAAGGTGTTCCAGTGCTTTTTTCATGTGGGCCTCCGCTTCGGCCATAATTGCATTTACGTCTTCCATATTTATCAATAATGTGGTCAATGAGATAATGTGGTCAATGTGCCCCCCCCTTCGTTTTGGCTCTGGCGGGTAAAAAAGCGGTCGATGTTAACGGTCAAAAGTCAACACTCAACGGCTTAGTGGCCGCAAATTTCACCAAGTTTTCCTTTTTATTTGAAAAGACGTCGGGAAAATCTGCACCTGCGTACCTTGGGGCGGTATTAAAAATACATTTCCTTTGTTAAAAAATGGTTCATGCCCGAATTGCACGAAATAAAACGAACCTTGTCGCGCATCGAAAAACTGGAGCGGGATGTCAGTCTAAAGCAGTTGCAAATCAACAGTTTGCTGGCCATCACACAAGCAATCAACGACAACGTTGCTGCCTCCGATCTGTTCAACATGTACAACACATTCTTGCGATGGGAGATGGAACTCCGCAAGATGTGTCTTTTTTTGCGCGAAAACGATACCTGGGAGTGCAAAACGCATTTGGGTATTGACGAGGCATTGCTGGAGTTTGACATCAGTGCCGAGCTCGGCCGCTACCGTAGCACACAGGGCTTGGAAAAATCGGATCACCCGCTTGTCCGGGAATTTGACCTGGTAATCCCTGTGTTGCACAAAAACGAAGCCATTGCCTACGCTTTTATTGGCGGCTTCAAAGACGACGACGATGTGTACAACAAGGTGCAATTTGTGACCACCATCACCAACGTGATTGCCGTAGCCATCGAAAACAAACGGCTTTTCAAAGAGCAGATGCGCCAGGAAGTGATGAACCGCGAGCTGGAAGTGGCCGCTGAAATCCAACGCACCCTCGTGCCATGGCGGCTTCCTTCAGGCAAAAACTACGAACTTTCGAGCATTTACAAACCACACTTTGCCGTGGGAGGCGACTACTACGACGTGGTAGAATTCCCCGACGGACAAATCGCTTTTTGCATCGCTGATATTACTGGTAAAGGCGTGGCGGCAGCTTTGCTGATGGCCAACTTTCAGGCCAACTTCCGTGCCCTCATCACCCGCCGCCCTACGCTCGAAGAGACGATAAAAGAACTCAATTCAGCCGTGTTCAACGTGACCCAGGGGGATAAATTTATCACCTTTTTTCTCGCAAAATACGATTCCAACACGCGCACGCTCCACTATGTGAACGCTGGCCATACGCCCCCGGTGCTGCTCTCCAAGGGCGAAGTCGTGCTGCTCAAAAATGGCTGCACTTCGCTGGGCTGGCTTCCCGAATTGCCTTTTCTCGAAATTGGTGGGCTTTGCCTCACCGACGAGGCGGTCATTTTTTCCTATACCGATGGCCTCACGGAGGTCCGCAATGCTGCCGGAGAAGAATTCGAGGAAAAAAATCTCCTGGATTTTTTAAGCAAGAACTCCGGTGAAGGCGCGAAGGAACTGAACACCAAACTGCTCAACCACATAGAAGCTTTCCGCGGACGGGAGCCTTGGACGGATGATATTACCGTGCTGACTTGTAAGGTGTTTTGTTAGGGTTTTACTGCTTCGCGTCCGAAATCATCAGGGAGCCTATCCTGATCCTGAACAAAAAAAGTCGTAGGCGAAGTGCGCATTTTGTATTGTGCCTTTGGTGAAGTTTCGGTATTAGCAAGTGCGCGTTTTGTATTGTGGTTATTGATACGGCTGATCTATCACGTTGTAAGAAATTCATTTTCAAGGCCTAATATCTTTTAATGCGCCGTTATTCCTGAAATCGGACCTTTTTTTATACTTTTGGACTTGCGTGCGAAAGGTGCGTATATTTACGCGTT
>CAZPTQ010000033.1:0-33186 GCA_964589365.1 uncultured Saprospiraceae bacterium | reverse complement strand
CGTAAAACGGGCTTTTTAGCCGCATCGCGGCGACATTTCTGTAGCGCCAGCGTTAAATTTTTTCAGAACGGCGTAGCTGTGGCATTATTTCGACCTAAAAATGTCACGGCTACGTCGTTCCTATCTTCACAAACGCCCTATCGGGCTACAGAAATGTCACGGCTACGCCGTTTTTGTTTATGGCTAAAGCTGGGGTTATCCAAAACTCACGTTAAGTTATCTTTATTCACCGCTTAAACCCCGAAGTTACCTGCTCCAGGACCCGCTCCAAAAAACCCTTGTCGTCCGTAATAATTTCAGCGGTGCCAAGCAATTGTTGCTCAAAACGGATTTCTCTTTCGAAACTGGTAACCAAATTGGTATCATTTACGACCCGTATATTGTCCACAATAATCGTGTACTCCCGGTTTTTTGGCACCACTGATTTGGACTTGACTTTCCCTGAGATAGTCCCAAATTCCTGATAAGGATAATTGTCCAATTTCATCACCACGGGCAGGCCCTCTGTTACTTTTCCGCTTTTTTCAACTGCCAGCTGCAGCCTCCCTACAATCTGGTCACGGCTCTGTGGCACGATGATCATCACGACTTCACCACTGCGCACAAATTGCTGAAGTGTGAGGCCGTTGAACACTGCAATACCCTTGATGGGCGCACTCAGCACGTAATTTTGCGCCCACTTGTCTATGCTGCTGCGCAGTGCGTTAAGGCTGGCGAAAAGGCGCGTGGAAGATGCGGTAGAATTTTCGGCTTGGCCGAAATTAGCCGAGTTGATGTTGTTTTTCAGGCTGATAATTTGGCGATTTGTTTCTAAAACATTGGTCTCATGGCGGTCTCGATCACTTTGTAGATTCGAAATCTTTTGGCGTTCATCGTCCAGTTGTTTTTCAGAAATAATGCCCTCTTTTAATAAGTTTTTTTGCCGTTCGTAAAATTCTTCAGCGATTTTCAAGTCGTCCTTGCTGCGTTGTAAAGCATTTTGTTCAAAGGCTATACTTTGCTCTAATTGATTGATTTGCATTTGGATAGAACCAATATTGGACTGAACGGAACTGCTGCGGTTTTCTCGACCAAATTTGAAATCCTCTAAATCGCGCACAAACAATGCGTACTCTGATTGCAACTCGCCCAACACCAAGTTGTCGGGGTATTGGAGTTGGCGCAATGCATCGCTGGGAAGGTTTTGCCATTCCCGCACGAGTACATCGAGGCGGCGCACATCGCTGTATTGCGCGGTATTTTGCAAAACGGCAAGTGGCTGTTTTTCTGCTACCGAATCTGTGTCAGACACCAACAGTAGCGTGACTTTGCCATCGGTTCGTGCTACTACTTCCACAGGGGGATTGGCGGTTGTGATGCTTAGTTTGTCGCTCGCCACCACATCAGGGTAACGCACAAACCAGGCCACCCCGAGCAACAGCCCAAAACCCAGCAAGACCACCACTGTGCCCCAGCGAACAAGCCAACTGGGCGGTGTGCCGAGTATTTCCTGTACCTCCTCGGAGCGGAGTTCAACGAAGTTTCGTTCTTCTGCCATGGTTGTTGAGAAATTGGGTTATTGAGATATTGCGATATTTGGAAACTTGACGGCATTGGTTAATCGGCCAGCCTTCGGATCATTCCCAACACCATCGCGTCAATGATTTGATACACCACGAGCGGTTTTTGGGTGCGCCATTTAATGTCGTTGTATTCTTCCCCAAAATGGGTGTAAAGTTGCATTTTGGCATCGTGCATTTCTTCTTCCACATGCTTTCTGGTATTCAAAAAAACAATCCAGCCGCCTTCTTCGTGGACTTCTTCGGCCCATTCGGCGTAATAGTCGTCATCGGGCGAGGAATAGAAATTGAGCACGTTTTCACAGAAAAACACAAATTTTGAAATACCTTGGTTTATCAGCGGGTCGGCAACGTTGCGTTTCAGGAACATGATATCGTTGTGCAGCGTGTCGTTCCATTCGCCCATCAATTCGATGAGTGCGAAGCCTTCGTCATAGTCTACAAAAAGAATTTTCCCATACAATGTTGAGGATCCGAAAGCATCCCACTGCGGGTGAATATAGAAGTTATAGAGGCTGTGCGTGAAATCGAATTCGCTATACGTGCGGCCAAAAAAGGGCGAGCGCTCGTCCTCTTCGGCGATGTAAAAATCTCTCCAGCGAAAATGAGGTTCTATGTCGTGCATGGTGTCTGATTATCTCTGCAAAGTTCGCTTTTTCTACAAAATTTTTGTCGAAGCAACCCTAATCCCGCACACAAGTCTTTTTACTGACAATGCAATGACAAATCGCACGTTATTCGCCCGCTCAAATTTCAAAACGCATCGACTACTCATGAAAATTCGCCTGTCGTCCCTATTTATTTTTGCTCAACTACTTTTTTCCCTTTCTCTTTTCGGCCAAAACCCATCGCGTGTCACCATCAAAGGCATGGTTTCAGACACGATGGGCGAACGCACGGTATTCGCCACCGTGATGCTCTTGAACCCCAAGGATTCTACACTTGTGAATTTTACAAGAAGCAGCAACGAAGGCGAATTTTCCTTCAAAAACGTAAAAAATACCCCGTATTTGCTCAAGGTATCCTATGTTGGGCACTTGCCATTGCAGCAATATTTGCCCGCTTCAGCGACGGAAACAAACGATGTGGGAACGCTGAAAATCAAGCCGATCACCTCCGAGTTGCTCGAAGTGGTGGTTAGAGCAGCCAAGGCAACCCTAAGTATCAGGGGCGACACTATTGAGTACGATGCATCCTCGTTCAAAGTGCCCCCGGGATCAACAGTAGAAGATTTGCTTCGGCGACTACCCGGTATAGACGTGGATGCAGATGGCAATATCAAGGCCCAGGGCAAAGACGTGAAGCGGGTTTATGTGGACGGAAAAACTTTTTTTGGCGACGATCCTAAAGCGGCGACCAAAAACCTGGGCGCAGAAACCATTTCAAAAGTCCAGGTCTACAACGAATCTTCCGAACAATCCAAACTGACGGGCGTTGACGACGGCAAAAAAGAGAAAGCAATGAACCTCGAACTTAAAGAGGAGTACAAAAAAGGTTCGTTTGGCAAACTTACCGCCGCTGTTGGCACCGAGGAGCGCTGGGCTGGACGGGGGAGTTTCAACCGTTTCAACAAAAAAGAACAACTGTCATTCATTGGTTTTGGCAACAACATCAATCAAACAGGGGTGAACTGGGAAGATTATGGCGAATTCAAAGGACAAAACACCTTTGGCGATCATGATAATGGGGATTTTGGTTTTGGCGGAGGTCGGCGTTTCTATATGATCGGGGGCGACGGCGACGATTCCCCTTTCAATAATTTTGACGGGCGCGGCTTCACTACAAATTATGGCGGTGGAGCCAACTACAATTTTGACCACAAAAAAGTAAAGGTCAATGCCAGTTACTTTTACAAGGAAACCAGCCTTGATCTTGAACAATTCACCAACCGCCAAAGCTTCTTGCCGGACACCACTTTTTTCAATGATGAGTCTTTGAGCAAGGCAGATTTTAGAGGCAGCCACAGCATCAGCTCGCGTCTCAATTACGATATTGACTCCAGTGATTTGATTATCCTCAAAGTGGAAAGTCGTTTTAGCAATTCCAATTCAACGTCGCTTGAAAGTCAATCATTTTCTGACGAATCGCGTGTACGGACGAATAATCTCACCCTCGACAACGGAAGCCAGTTGGATGCCTGGCGGGTGTTGGGTTCAGCCATTTACCGACACCGTTTTAAGAAAAAAGGTCGCTCGTTTGCGCTGAGTGCAGGATATAACGACAGCCAATCCGACGGCTCAGAAACCCTTTCTTCCAACAACCAATTCTTGCTTACGGGTGGGGTGACACAAATCCGCCTGTTCAACTCCAACACCAACCACACAAGTCAACTCAAATCGAGCGCCCTTTTTACAGAACCGCTTGCTAAAAAATGGTTTTCAGAAACCTTTGTCAACTTTAGCCAAACCAAGAACGAGGTAAACCGCCCCACAGGCGACCCTGAAAACAACAATCAGCGCATTGACAGCCTCAGCATTTATTACGAACAAGAAGTACAATATGCCCGCATAGGCTCCAGCGTCCGGTATTCGAACAATGGGTTGAATGCCTCCGCTGGCCTTGCTGCGCAGCAGCTCCAACTTGGTGGCACTTATTCTGTAGACAAAGGTTTGCCCCCTTTGGCAGATCCATTGACCCAAAAGTATTTCAATCTAATCCCCAATATTGAGCTGGAATACCAACTGCCCAACGACATGTGGATTAGCAGCAATTACAGTTATAGCGTGACGGAGCCGCAATTCAGTGATCTTCAGCCCGTGCCCATCGTAACCAATCCGCTTTATCGAAGAGAGGGCAATCCAGACCTGCAACCACAGCGTTCGCACAACATTGGGGCGAATGTGCATTATTGGAATTCTGGCACGATGGCAAACTTTGGCGTTGGGGCCGACTATGACCTTTACGACAGCCAAATCGTATATAGTCAGACAATTGAATTCATTGACTCCCTCGGTGCGCGTACCACCACGAGACCTGAAAACGTGTCGGGTGGGCAAAGTTTCAACACCTACGTCTGGTCGAACATCCCGATCATTAAAACCAAACTCACCTTCAATTTCAACCCAAGCATTTACATCAACCGTTCGCCCTCGTTCATCAATGGCGAAGAAAACGAGACCTCCAACCAGAATTACAACCTGCGCCTTGGTTTCAACTACACACCTACACCAAAACTCATAGCCGGGCTGAACGGCAATGCCAGGATCAACAACATAGCCTACTCCGTGCAAAGCGAGCAAAACCAGAAAATACGAGGCTACGGCTCCGACGCTTCGATTAAATGGCAATTCCTGGATAAAATGTTTTTAGAGAGCTCTTTCAACTACAACCTGTTCCAAAACGAACGCTTCGGATTTGAGCAAAGCACTGCCATTTGGAATGCTTCGGTACGTCGGCTTTTTGGCAAAAACAACCGGGTCGAACTTCGTCTCGCTGCTTTCGATCTGCTCAACCAACGCATAAACATCCAACAAAGCGGCTCGCAAAACTTCGTCATCAACTCAACGGCTCCGACCCTGGCTCGTTATTTCATGCTCAGCGTGTCTTACAATGTGCGTGGCTACGAGAATAAGTTGAAGAAGAACGATTGGTGGTAAATTGGCTTCCTGCCTTCGCCAAGGCTTCGGCAGGTAAAAATGTGGTCAACGTGTCGAAAGCCTGACGCGGAAAAAACAATTTTTAAAACTGAGTTCCGTTTTACCCGTTTACCCGCCGAAGCCTTGGCGGAGGTGGGTTTACCATTGACCACATTAACACAAAAGCGGGTTTAGCCGCCGTAGCCTTGGCGGAGGCAGGTAAATCATTGACCACATTAACACCTATGTCTTTCAAAATCAAGCTTTTCGCTTCTATTTTTCTCCTTATTCCATTAGGGCTTTCTGCTCAAAAAAAGCCTAAGATCGAGCCAGCCAGCGAGCCATCGGCAGAAGCAATCCAAATGTTGCAGGGCCTCGAAGACACCCTCGGCGTGTTGGGTTATGCCATTGTAAATGATTCGATTGAAGCAGAACGCTTTGCCGCTTGCAGGGTTTTCATCACCACGCTCGTGAGGGCATTGAAAATAGAGAACTCTTTCAAATATCCCTTTGAACAACTGCGCAGTGTGTCCATTTTAACTCCGCCTGACAGTAGTTTTCGCCTTTTTACATGGCAGCTTTTTGTCAATGATTCCACCTACCGCTATTATGGAACCATTCAAATGAATGAGCGGAATTTGAAACTTTACCCGCTCATTGACCGGAGCTTTGAGTTAGACCATTTTCCTGTTCACGAGCAAATGACCGCCGACCGATGGTATGGGGCATTGTACTACAATCTCCGGCAGTTTGACACCCGGCAAGGCCACAAATACCTGTTGTTTGGCTACGATGCTTTTGAATTTTTTGAAAAAAGGAAGTTGCTGGATGTCTTGAGTTTCGACAAGGAAGGTGTTCCCGTTTTTGGAGCGCCTGTTTTTGAACAGGAGGATGCGTTGCCCAAATACCGCGTCCATGTGCAGTATTCTGCAGACGCTATTGTGAAAATGAATTGGGACGAACAGTACAAAATGGTTCTTTTCGACCACCTCATCCCGCTCGCAAGCCCTTTTGGACGAGGGACCACCAGTGTGCCGGATGGAAGCTACGATGGCTACAAATTTGAAAAAGGCCGCTGGAAATATGTGGACAAAGTTTTTGACGACAAGCAAAAAGACGTGCCCTTCCCAGAGCCAATATTAGATGGGAGAAAGGAGAAGGACATTCTGGGGAAGAAAAAGAAAAACAAGGGCTGATCCCGGAAAAGCAGGGGTTGAGTTGGGGCGTGAAATATGACTTCCCTTGCAACTGCTTAGGTGGAACACGGATGACACAGATGGGACACGGATTTGCACAGATTTTTTGGGCAATCTCCCAGAAATCTGTGCAAATCCGTGTCCCATCTGTGTCATCCGTGTTCCACCTAAGCAGTTGCCTTCCTTTTAAATTTCAAGGAAATCAAAACAGGATACCTTACTTGAAAATCACATTCTTCGTCTTTGCACGATACACCCCCGCGCCGTATCCGCCCGCTCCCGTGACCTCCGGAAGCGTTGGGGAAAAACTGTTAAAAACCTACCCGGAGTGTCGCCATCCAATGCCGGCCTGCTTGAGGAAAAAATCCGGCCTGATGGTACACATCTCCCCCCTCCGAACGGGTATAGGCATTGTCTGGACGCGCATCATATCCCGCAGAAATGTATCTGTACGCCCAACCATTGGAGGCATATTTTTTATCAAAAATATTGTTGAGGGAAAGGATCACATTGAGTTGTTTGCCAATCACTTGCGTCAGGTCATAGTTAAGGCGCAAATCGCTGACGAAGTAGCCTGGCAAAGCGGTTTGGGCATTGGAGGTATTGTCCAAAAACTGTTGGGAGACGTATTTGCCGACGAGCGTAACGGATACCTCGGAGGTCTTTTTAGGGCTCCGAGGTTTAAACGTCGCCTCCCCCCTTGCTATCAAGTGGGGAGAAAAAGCCAAATCAGGATTTCGGTGTACAATGGCTTCTTGCGCACCATTGTCCCAATTGTCGCGGTATTCTGTGAATGTCCGTATTTTGTTTTGGCTAAATGCGGCACTTCCTCCCAGTGTGAGCAGCGGTCCGATCTGGCCTGTGGCCTCGATTTCAAAGCCAGTGCGCCAACTCTCAGGAACATTGGTGCGGATGTATGCTCCCACATCGTTGATGCGCCCATCCAGTACAAGTTGGTCGCGGTAGCGCATCCAAAAAAAGTTGGCGGAGGCGGTCCATTTTGCAGCATTTCGGCGTAGGCCTGTTTCCAGGTCAAGCATTCGTTCGGCTCGCGGACGACTGGCTGGAGTGCTTTGTGTAAAATCATCCCGATTGGGCTCCCGATGTCCAATGCCTAAAAAGGAATAAGCCAACCAAGTATTTGAAAATGAATACGTTGCACCGATCTTTGGGTTAAAAAATCTCAGTGCCGCTGCTTGCTGCACATTGTTCAATTCATTGTCAAACCCAAAAAATTCATAGCGTACGCCTCGAATTTGCAAATCCAAAAAAGTAGAAAAACGTTGTGAAGGGGATGTTTCGATTTTGAGGAAAACATTCGCATCGCGTTTATTGGCGGTGTTTTCATAGTATCGAAAATCATTGGGCGCCCCTGTGAAGTACTCCGCCCAAATTACCTCACCAAAGTGCTTGCCTTCGTATTGACTCCATGCCCCACCGAGCAAAAACGTTGGTTTCCAAGTACATGCAGGCAGCCACCGCAGCGCAAATGTTCCGCCGTAAAAGTCATTGTCCAGCCATCGGCGTCGCACCAAGTCCATCGGCGGAATCACGGGATCTACCGTAAAACCAAGTGGTAGACCATATTCATAAATGCTTTGATCGGCCTTGTATTGCTCAAAAAAACCGAAGCCCTTTGTGTAATGGCTATTAAGCTGCAGGTGCAATTCAGGCGAGAGTACCCGCTTGTAATGCCCTAGGAAATGCCGTTGCGTGTAGTTGTCCACCTCTTCAGGGTAAGCGGAGCCGGGACGTTCTGTTCCAGCTGTGTTGAAAGTTCTAAGGCTTTCATTTTCAAGATATTGGGCGGGAAGACCGTTCCAGGCCTGGTACGTTATCTCCTTGCCGGAAAGCAAATGAAACTGAGCAGATTGACCATCATCAAGATACGATCCACTGAGATGGATTGCCTCCATATTCACACTTGCCCGATCCACGTAACCATCGGAATAAACGCCCGACACCCGCGCCGTGAATGCTACTTTTCCGCCCAGAAGTCCCGTGCCGACTTGCAACGAGTGTTTACGCGTTCCAAACGACCCAAGTGTGTTGCTCACTAAGGCAAAACGATCCGGTTCTACTTTTGAAAGATTGAGGTTGACACTGGCACCAAAAGCACCCGCGCCATTGGTGCTCGTACCCACGCCACGTTGTACCTGGATTTCTGAAGCACTGGCGGCCAAATCGGGCAAATCCACCCAAAACACACCCTGACTCTCTGCATCGTTAAGTGGCAAACCGTTGATAGTCACATTAATACGGGTAGGATCGCTGCCTCTAATACGCAGGCCAGTATAGCCCGTCCCGGTTCCTCCATCAGAAGTTTCGACCAAAGAGGGCACGGCAGAAAGCAGGTACGGTATGTCCTGTGCGTGGTATTGTTTGGCGAGTTTTTCAGCAGTAAAATTGGAGTGCGGCACCGGGCTTTTGCTGTCCGTTCGAGTGGCCTGCACGACCATTTCGGGTAAATGGTTTATTGGTGATTGGTTTATTGGTGATTGGTGATTGGTGGTGTCTGATTGCGCTGAAAGTGGGAGGGAAAAGAGCAATGCAGCACAAATTGAACCAAGGAGGCTCAATAACCATTTCCTCTGAGTTGAGGCGAACGAAACAACAAAATGGAACATTAATAACTAAGAAATGAGTGAAACATCCGCCTACCGAAGGGGCTTCGGAAGCGTAGTGATGCCACTACCCCGTCTCAATTCCTTACCCAAAATTACTTGGGCAAGTTCGATGGGTGTAATCTCAGTCCGCGCTGTCTGCATATAGGCAAACAGGCGAACACCCCAATGATTGGGTGCAAAGATCAGAAAAACTCCGCGCATCTGACCGCAATATCCTAATATCTCAATATCCCAATATCCCAATTTCAATACCTACCTAGTACCGAATGTCCCAAAAATAGGGCTGCTCCTCCTTTATATGTTCATCAATAAGTTTTTTGAGCGCTATGCGATATTCGGCTTCAGATGATTTTTTGCCCTTGAGTTTTTTTGGAAGCGCAAGTTCCGTAGTCAGTTTTTTTGCATCGATGCGGTCGGCGGATACAATCATGGCTCCATTGTTCACATTCGCTTCCAGAATTAAGCCAGGAAGGCCACAAAGCTGCTCAGGGCCACCGATATGTGGAATATCAAGCGCAAACCAGACAATTATTTTTTGCTGTTTGAGCGTATCCTCCCAGCTGGCATTCATACACAGATGTCCAGCAACTTCTTTCAAATCATTCAAAATTTTCCAGTCCTGGCATCGGATAGAATCTTGTACCAAATAGGTTTTGCCCTGCATCGTGAACGCATCATGGATGGTATTATCGGCAAAGTTGCGGGTGGTAAAAAATGTTTCCTTTCGCCACGAGTATCCCTCATCGTCGGGTTCGGCGCGTTCTTCTGAATCCAGGTATTTTGTTTGCGTTGGGTTGAAATGCAGCAGCGTGTACACGCGCCATTCTGAACGGCTTCCCCACATGTAGGCTGCGCGTTCTTTGCGCTGTTTGCTCATATAGGTAAGGGCCTCCATTTTTTTGGTCCAGTTGTGCGTCACCAGATAGCGGATAGTGCCTTCAGTGATCGGTTCGGGGTTCGGCGTTTCTTGGGCGAAGCCAGCCGATTGGAGAAAAGAAAAGAGAATGAGGAGCAAGGGTAGTTTTTGCATAAAAATTGATTTTCAATGAGTACCGAAGAAAGAACACGAATGCCCAAACACTTTTCGAGCAGTTTTATTTTTAAGAACGAAAATTGATCGCATGGGAAAAAGACCTGTTTCTGATAAATTCCCAATATCGTTTACTAACGCACCGCTACTACATTCTCCCTACCTTCACACCATGAACCGTAGCACCCTCGTTTCTGAAATATTTCGCAAAAAATCCTTTTTATGCGTTGGCCTTGATCCTGAGCTGGCCAAAATTCCGCCGCACTTGCTTGATTCGGAAGATCCTGTTTTTGAGTTCAATCGCCACATCATTGATGCAACCCGCGATTTGAGTGTGGCCTACAAGCCCAATATTGCTTTCTACGAAGCCCTTGGCCCAAAAGGTTGGCATTCTCTGGCCCGCACGGTTGAATATATTGGCGATCAACACTTTATCATTGCCGATGCAAAACGGGGCGATATAGGTAATACCAGCCGTATGTATGCCGAATCTTTTTTCAACCAACTCGGCTGCGATGCTGTCACTGTTGCGCCATATATGGGCGAAGACAGTGTAGGGCCTTTCCTGGGCTATGAGGGCAAGTGGGCCATCGTGTTGGCACTTACCTCCAACCCCGGCAGCAATGACTTTCAACGCGACTGGCTCGAAGATTCCCGCCAGACACTTTGGGAAAAAGTTTTACACCGCAGCCAAAGCTGGGGCAGCCCCGAAAACCTAATGTTCGTCATCGGCGCAACCCACCCCGAAGCCTTTATTCGAGTCCGCGAAATCGCGCCCGACCATTTTTTGCTTGTACCTGGTGTGGGCGCACAAGGCGGTGATTTGGCGGCGATTTGCGAGCACGGGATGAACCAAGACTGCGGCCTACTCGTCAATGCGTCGCGCAGTATTCTATATGCCTCTTCTGGCCAAGATTTCGCCCAAAAGGCAAGCATAGAGGCCAAAAGGTTGCAGCAAGAAATGGAACAGCTGTTGGAAGCGATGAACTATGAACGATGAATTTTTCATCCAGCGATGTTTTGATCTAGCACGCCTTGGCTTGGGTAGCGTATCTCCCAACCCAATGGTAGGCGCCGTATTGGTTCGGGAGGGTAAAATCATTGGCGAGGGTTGGCATCAGCATTGGGGAGCGGCACATGCAGAAGTAAATTGCTTGCGTTCTGTTTCGCCTGAAAACCAACATCTTATCCCTTACTCTACCCTATTTTGCAACCTTGAGCCTTGCGCCCATTTTGGCAAAACCCCTCCATGCACGGATTTGATTTTAGCGCAAAAAATACCCAGGGTGGTGGTGTCCAATACCGATCCCAATCCGCTCGTTGCAGGAAAAGGCTTGGCAAAGTTGAAAAAGGCAGGCGTTGAAATAAAGCAAGGAGTTTTGGAGGAGGAAGGCCGATGGCTCAACCGTGCTTTTTTCACCTGGATAAACAAACGGCGGCCTCACGTGATTTTAAAATGGGCACAAACTGCGGATGGTTTTTTAGGAAAAAAAGATACGCATACAGCAATTTCCAGCCCAGCAGCCTTGCGGCTCGTGCACCGCTGGAGGTCAGCTTGCGATGCCATTCTAGTGGGAACCAATACGGCATTATTTGACAATCCTCGACTAGATGTACGGCATTATTTTGGGAAAAAACCGCTCAGACTCGTGTTGGATACGCATGGAAAAATCCCATCAAGCCACCACTTTTTCGACGACTCCACCGAGACTTGGATATATGGTAGTTTGCTTAATGGAGCAAGTTTTTCCAGAACCAAATTTATCCCGTCTGAAGGCAAAATATTGATTCCTAATATTTTAGAAGTGCTGAAAATCGCAGACCACGCCATACTTATGGTAGAAGGCGGAGCAAACCTGTTAAATCAATTTTTGGAATCTGGCTATTGGGACGAAATCCGTGTACTCCAAAACGAATTGTTTTTGGGGGAAGGGGTGAATGCACCCCGGCTTCCTGCCAATGCAATTGTGAAGGAACAATTTCAAGTCCGGCAGGACAAGGTTTGTATTTTTACGCGGTAATTTTTTGACAGTCTGTCCAGCCCATGCAAATCACAAAACTAGGCCTCCAACTTCCTACCGACCCTCGCTGGGTTAACCTGGCGGAGATAGACCTCGGCGAAATCCTTACCGACCATGCCTATTGCGAGCAGAAGGCTGCCACTTCCTGTATATCGCTCATTCAGGCGTATCCTGATCGCACTGAACTTGTAGAAGAAGTTGCGCCCATCGTGACCGAGGAATGGGGGCATTTTCGCATGGTGTTGGCCGAACTAAAAAAGCGCGGCCTCCAACTTGGTCGCCAACGAAAAGACGAATATGTGAACCAACTCCTTGGTTTTCAAGAGAAAGGGCAGCAACGCGAACTGGCACTCCTCGATAAATTGCTTATATGTGCCATGATCGAGGCACGCAGTTGCGAGCGTTTCCGCTTGCTTTCATTGCACTGTTCTGAGGAGGATTTACGAGGATGGTACCACAAGTTCATGGTAGCCGAGGCTGGGCATTATCGCCTTTTTCTCGATCTTGCGGAACTGTATTTTGGAAGAGAAAAGGCACAGGCACGTTGGAAGGCGTGTCTAGCTTTCGAAGCCGAAATCATGAAAAACCTGGTTCCACGGGGGGATAGGATGCATTGAAGTGCTAGGATATTGGGATATTGTACAATATCCCAATATCCCAATACCCCAACCTCACCATCCTTTTACTTTGTTGATTTTACCTTCTTCCCCAAAATTTTCTTTAGAGACTTTATTGTACGCGGCGGCGGCTTCTTCGGCGGTGTCAAACATCCCGATGTGCTTGGCTTTGCCATGGAGCGAAATGACCGCCCGGAACCGCCGGTGCTCACGGTAAACACCCGTAAAGCCCGTATTGCTGCTGGTTTTGCGCATTCGGCTGGCCGTAGCACGTGAGCGGTACAGAATGTTTTCCAGACGGCAATCGAGTTTGTCGCCATTCTTGGCGCCCACAAGCCTTTGAACCTTGGTCTTATCGTCAGCCAAGAATTTTTCTGCAATCATTTTGTGGAGGTAAATGGTTTCGGTTTTGAAACCACCTTCGGCTTTTTTCCAGGTTTTTTGGAAAACAACACAGCCGCTGGAGTGCATTCTGAGGTTGTTGAGAATGTCAATTTTGTTTAGATATGGGTCAGATTTGATCCATTCATATACGCGGTCATCAAGGAGAACAGTCTCCTCCGCATTTTTAAGTTTAATCTTGTAAATCACGGCTTGGTGGTTAATCAGTTTTTGGAAAATAGAATGTCAGCAAGTTATTGGGGTATCTGCTGCGTAAACACAAAATCAGTACCTTGGACGTACACACATTTTAGCCATACGGCAATGCCGAAATTTGGCAGGGGAATCATTTCAGGGTTCAAATTTAGGAACTTGCCATTTGTCCACAAAAGGTTTTTATCAAAAATTTTTCTTTTGTTGAAAATAAATTTTATAGGGAATACCTTGGCAAAACAATGTGGAGGCAAAACTTAAATCATTGAACAGGAAATAACATTAGATGCACCATTTAGTTCGATTGATATATCAAAGCACTCCAAAAAGGCCACAAAAAAGCAAATAATGATGATTTCGTGATAAAAGGAATATCTTTTGCCCGTCCAATATTAAGCCAAGAGTTCCGTTCTTTGGCCTCTCTTTTCAAATTGCAAATCAACTCATGAACAAATACTGCACGCGTTTTGCCCCCCTAATCTTCTTATTTGTTTTAGTGGCTTCCCGAGGACTTCTTTTTGCCCAAAAACCAACGGAACAATTGGTGGTGAGTGGCACTGTGCTGCTCCATGAAAAGAAAGCCCCCGATAGCAAGGCCTTGCTAGGAGCAATGAAGTCTTCTTGGAAACTGAAACCGGATTCGGTCAATATCGGGGAGAAAACATTGGTTTTTAGCGCAATTGGTGGTGCAACGGTCATGATTGCCTACTTAGAATATCCCGCTGCCCCGGACGAAATCGGTGCTGCCGCCCGCCTTTCCTGGCTCTGGAACAACGCGGCAGAAGAAACTTCTAAGCATCAAGCACAGGTGGTCATCTCTGTCATCGGGCCAGCCAACCGCAGCCTGGAACTTCACAAGGTTTTTACTCAAACTGCCGCAGCTGTACTCGAAACGACGCGTGCCCCTGGGATATTCCTTGATGGCCAATACTTGCTTCTTTCGAGCGGATATTACACCGCCGCAGCGCGCAACATGGTACAAAACCAATCCATCCCACTGTACTGCTGGGTCTATTTTGGCAGGCCAGGAGGCGGCAACGGCTTCAGCTATGGGCTTACAGAATTTGGGTTGCCTGAGATGGAAATCATCAATTCCTCAAACACCGAAGTGGAGGTTCATGCCACACTATACGACGCTGCCATGTCGGTGGTCAAGTACGGCACTCAGCTAAAAGATGGACAAACCCTTACAACGGAAGAAGGCGCCAAGTCAGTCGTGCGCCTCGTTAAAGGCACCTATTTGGAAGAGAAAAAAGTGATAAGACTTGAATATTAGATTTCACGCAACGCCGCTAAGACAAAACACCTTAGTTTATTCGTTTTCAATACGTGGCGTCGTGGCGGCGTTGCGCGAAACATCATTGTCGGGTAATTAAACACAGCCAAAACTATGCGCATAATAGGCCACATTGAACATCCCAGCCTTAAAATATCGGTATTCAAAAATGACGGACGCACATCGGTGAAGTTCGAGACTGCGCTCTACGAGCAGACTTTCAAATTGGGGGATGACGAGCGTTTTTCCACGCTGGAAGGGGTACAAAAAATAGTTGACGGCCCAATGATTGAGAAAATCATGGAAGGATTCCGACAAATGCACAGCACCAGACTCGATGTTATGACCCGTTTGTTTCCTAGTTCGGAGGAAGTGGTTTTTCAGGAAATAATTTGATCGAAATCCTGATGCCAATCAACCAATACCCATTTACCAATCCCCACCCGCGCCGCCACCGCCAAAAGAGCCGCCTCCAAAGCTTCCACCTCCCCCCCAACTGCTACCTCCGCCGCTTGAGCTGCCGCCGCCAAAACCACCTCCACCCATAAACCAACCACCACCAAAATTGTCGTCATCGCGATCGCGCTTCTTTTTTGATCGTCCGTCGTGTGTGATCATTTGGCCGATATTCCGGAGTTTGTACACGATGCTGCCAAATACCAGGAAAAAAACCAAGGCAATAAACAAGAGAAGCAGGATTGACACCCCTTTTCCCGCTTTTTGGGTTGGTTCGCTTTGAAATTCGCCTTCCAACGCTGCGATTATTTTGTCTAACCCTGCATTTATTCCTTCAAAATACTGTTCTTCCCGGAAATAAGGGCCCATCGTGTTGCGGATAATCTGTCCTGCTGTAATGTCGGGCAATGCCCCCTCAGCGCCATAACCCGTGGCAATAAAAATACCCCGGTTGGGTGCTTCGCTTTTGATGAGCATTACCACACCATTGTCCTTGTCTTTGCGCCCGATGCCCCATCGGTTGCCCAGTTCGAACGCATAGCTGGCCTTGTCGTAATCGCCAATATCAGGGCGAATCATCACTACAATTTGGGTGGAAGTGCTGTCCCAATAACTGCGCAGTTTTTGTTCCAGCGCATTTTTTTGGAAGGGCTGTAGCCAACCGGAATAATCGTGCACATAAACGGCTGGTTCGGGCTTCTCCGGGAACAGATTCACATCACTTTGAGCTATTGCCCAAAGTGGCAATAACAGTAACAATGGCAGAAGCAGCGAACCCTTAACCGTAAATAATCTCATCAGGAAGTTCATTTTCGTTGTGGTTATCATCGGCGGGGAAATGTTCGCTTAAACGTGCCCCGATCAGGTGAATAGCTTTGCAAATACCATCGGCGGCTTCATCGCGCATAAAATGTTCTTGCAAAAGTTTCTTTTCGGCTTCCCAAAATTGGAAGCCCACACGCTCGTGAATGCCGGCATCTCCCCAAATGGCGAAGTGGTGGCTTTTTTCAGCGAGGTAAATCAACACCGCGTTGCGCGCTTTGGTGTTGTACATCCCAAAAAGTTGGAAAACTTCCGCTGCCCGCTCTACTGGAAAGTCGCGCATACAGAATTCTTCTACGAACAAGCGAATCTCGCCGCTCGTGCCGCGCTCGGCTCCTCGGATGGTCGAGACGATCCGGGCTTCTTCTTCCTTGTTGAAAAGCATACGTCCGAAGTTTTCGAAGGCTGAAATTATTGCCCGAATTTTTGATCCAGGTCAGGTGTTTTTTCTGCGCCAGCTTCCGCCTGGAAATATCCTTTGGGCGAAAAGCCAAAAACACCCGCCAGTAAGTTGGTGGGGAAACGCCGGATATAGGCGTTGAATGCATTCACAGCCTCATTAAAATTTCGGCGAGCAAGGGCAATCCGATTCTCTGTTCCTTCTATCTGTGTTTGCAAATCCAAAAAGCCTTGGTTTGCCTTCAGGTTCGGGTATTGCTCTACAACCAACAACAGGCTTTTCATCGAACTTGCAAGCGCGTTTTGGCTCTGTTCAAAACGTTGGATGGCTTCTGGCGAAAGGTTGTTGGCGTCCACTTTTACCTGGGTTGCTGCGGCTCGGGCTTGCACCACTGCCTCCAGCGTTCCACGTTCGTAATTTGCACCAGCCTTCACCGTTGATACCGCTTGATCCATGAAGGCCATACGGCGTTGGTATTGGTTTTCCACTTCTGACCATTGGGCTTTGATGCCTTCTTCCATAGGGCCAAGTTTGTTGTAAGTGTTGCACATGCTGAACCCCAATACGACCACCAGTCCGATGAGGATAATGGGCAGGTATTTGCGGATGTCTGTCATAGTTTCAAAATTTAAGTTTGAATGTTTTGGTTTGAAAATTGAATGGGCGAAAGTATGCAGAATGATGAAGTGATGGAGTGATTAAGTGATGAGCGAACTGGAAAGATTGGTCAGACCAACCGAATCATCGACGAAATGCTGCCGCCAAAATCCCTGCTGCCACTGCTGCATTCAGCGACTCCGCTCCGCCAGCCGGGTGCCGGGGGATACTAATCCGATGTGAAAGAAGACTTTCTGTTTGAGGCGATATGCCTCGTCCTTCGTTTCCTATGACCAGCAGCCCGTTTGTCGGAATCTTTGCTTCAAAAACATTCTGCCCGTCAAGCACTGCCCCTGCCACGGAAATATTTGGTGAAGCTGCCAAAAGTTCGGACATTTCAATTTCCCAACTTTGTACCCGGAAAATCGCACCCATGCAGGCCTGCACAACTTTTGGGCTAAAAACATCTACGCAATCGGGTGAGCAAAACACAGCAGGAAAGCCAAACCAATCGGCCACGCGGAGTATGCTGCCCATATTGCCAGGGTCTTGGATGCCATCGAGGTAAAAGCAAGTTTCAATAGTTGCAAGTTCACCCGCCTTCGCTAAAGCTTCGGCGGGTAAAAAGTTACAAGTTTCAATGGGCATGGTTGCGACGGCCAGCACTTTGTTCGGGGTGGTCAAGGTGGAAATTTTGGCAAGCTCAGATTCCGTAACAAGCGTGACTTTCTCTGAAAATTGACGCAAAAATCGTGCATTTTGTTCGATCCAGGGTTCCAGTGCAAAAATGGCCGACACGCCTATTCGGGATTGCCCGAGCAGTTCGGCCAACATTTTTTCGCCTTCCACGAGGAACTGGCCGTGCTGTTGGCGGTATTTTTTTACGCTGAGGGAGCGTAGGTGCTTGAGTTGGTTGTGAGAGAGCATTTTAATTGCGGAGCACCGTTGCGCGGATTTTAGTGTGCAAATGTAACCGCAAGCATTCGTTCGCTCCCGCATTTTTTACCGACTTTTGCAGTTGCAAAACCCTGCCAGGCTTTAACTCCACCATGTTTTTTTTCCAAAAAAGAATTACCCCATGTGAAAAATCAAGTGCTCGAAGACTTAGAACTTTCGGGAACTTGACACTACTATTATGCCTTGCACTCACGGCATGCAACGTCACCAAGCATCTCAACGCGGAGAAAGGCGAGCGGCTGCTGGTCAAAAACTCCTTGAATATCAAGTCCGAGAAACGGCTCAGTGTTTCAGCCAAAAGTGCGCTTGCCAACGAACTCGCACCATTTTACCGCCAAAAACCAAACCGACGGAATTTGTATTTTTTCTATCCGCGATTGAGTTTATACTACAAGTTCCGCAACAGAAATTCAGATTTGGCCAAATGGATTAATAAGCGGATCGCGGAGCCGCCGGTCGTCCATGATTCGATATTGGCACAGCGGACAGCCCTGAATTTCAAAAACCAGATGCGGCAAAGGGGCTACTTCCGCGCCGAATCCAGTTTTAGCACCAAATTAACAGGAAAAAAGAAAGCCAAAGTCACTTACCAACTCCTGCTCGGCCCACGCTATACTGTTGACAATGTGCAATTTGCAAGCCGTGATACGCAAATTCTTCAAATCCTGCACGCGACCGGAGGAGAATCGCTCATCAAACGCGGCACGCCCCTTGACGCCCATATTTTCGATTCCGAAAAATTGCGCATTACCGCCATCTTGAAAAATCGGGGCTACGCCTACTTCATCCCACAATACATCGAATTCGGCGGCGACAGCACGGATACAAAAGCAAATGTTACCATTGAAGTGCTTCCTTTCAATGACAGTACCATGCACCGCACTTATACGATTGGAAAGGTGGAGGTGCTCTCCGGGGTGGTTCCCAACCTCTCTTCGATGCAGCGGGATACAACCATAAGGGGGGTGTATTTTGCAGCCGCTGAAGCCAAACTATGGATAAGGCCCTCTTTACTCCGCAAGAAAATCCTGTTCGACCCCGGCGATCTGTTCAAACAATCAGATTTTGACAAAACACTGCGCAACCTCAACGCATTGGGAGTTTATCGCTTTGTGTCGCTTAGACCCGTACAAGACAGTACCGAGACCGACAAGATAAACGTGGCGGTGAGCCTCTCGCCCAACAAACGATTTTCACCAGGCGGTGATCTGGACTTCAATTACTCCCGGAACTCCATCAGCAATGGACTTCTGGGTCTTTCCCCGATATTTTTCTTGGTAAACCGAAACCTGCTTTCGGGTGCTGAAAATTTGCAAAGCAGCGTTAGCTACAACATCGAGTTCGACATAGCCAATCCAAAGATCGTTTTTTCACAGGAGTTCAAATTTCAAAACGAACTCTTGTTCCCTCGTTTTTTTGACTATTTCGGGTTTTGGCGCGGCGCCAACAAAATCCACTTGGGCAAAAAACGCTTGTTGTCCAAAAATTTCTACGAAAGAATTCGCTTCGATGGAGAGGCGAGGCTCTCGATGAATTACAACTATTTGGACGTCACCAATTTCTATTCTTACCATCTCTCCAACGTATCTTTCGGCTACCGGGTACGTTCTGATCCAGAGCATCAATACAATTGGGATCATATTGGGTTGGATGTGCTGCGACCGCGCTTTGATTCGCTGTTGGTTCCCGGAGAATTCTTGCAGCGAAGTTTTGGCAATCAACTTTTTACGGGATTAGTGTTGCGCTCGTTCAACTACACCTACGCCACACGCCCCAACCGTTTTGGCGAACGTTGGAATTACCGGTTCAACAGCGAACTAAGTGGGCTTGAGGTGCTTGCTGCCAATAGCGCATGGCCATTGATTTCTCGGAAAGATGAACCCATTTGGCGTATTGGCGATTTGGATTTTGCGCAATTCTTTCGATTGGACCAAGAAGCGGTCTACACACGCAATTTCACCGAGGGAGTGGCAGGAGCCGTGCGCATCGGGGCTGGAGTGGCCACACCGTTTGGCAATTCCCGGGCAGTGCCCTTTGTAAAGCAGTTTTTTGTAGGAGGGCCTTCCAGTCTTCGAGCATGGCGCATCCGCGAACTTGGCCCTGGAGGATTTGTTCCACGCGACAGCATCAGCAATGACCCTAATCCATTGGAGACACAACCATTTTACCAGGCCGCAGACTTTCGTTTTGAGTTTGGAGGGGAGCTGCGCTTTCCGCTCTTCTTATGGCTCAAAGGTGCGGTATTTGTGGATGGGGGCAATATTTGGACACTTCAGAACGACCCGGCTCGACCTGGCTCAAAATTGCGCTGGGACGCTTATAAAAATATAGCCATTGGCACGGGTCTGGGACTGCGCATGGATTTGGGTTATTTTGTCTTGCGCATTGATTTTGGATTGCCTGTTCGCCGTCCTTACGCCGAGGCAGATGGCGGTGGATATTGGGTCCGCAATCTGATTTCCAAAATGCAGCCCAGGGATTTCAACCCGAATTTGGCGGTGGGCTATCCTTTTTGACGGAGTTTCCAAATACGCTGAAACTGCGATTTCCGGCCTTCATTCGCGACAATCCAAAGCTTGCCCTCCCATTGTGTGATTGACTCGAATTGTCTGGAAATCAGGAATTTAGGGAGTCGTTTCCAGCGCTGTTTGCCTTTCAAAAACTGACTGCCGGAAAAACCCTTGAAATACATCGCGCTCGCACGGGTGTACGGAATAAAGCCAAGCCGCTTGCCAATAATATAGCCGGTAAGCACGAAGCTGTTCCCCTCGCGGCTTATGGCCGCCCCTGTAACCACCCGGTTTTTGAGTAGAATGCTGTCGCGCAATTCGGCAGCATATTCTTCCACACCATTTGGGATAGCTGGCAGGACATAGTGTTTGGTGTAAAAATTTCCTTTGAAACTGTTTTTGGTAAAAAGGTGGAGGCTGTCGCGAAAGAAAACCATCGCCTCGCAATTGAAATTCCAATCCTCTTCAAGTGCGGGAGGGAATGCCGATTGGTCAGGATAGCGGAACTGAATGCTATCAAGCGCACCCGTAGAAGGGTTGTAGCGAAAAATACGGAGGTTGCGGCGCTTGTTGTAGTTGTTTCCAAAATCCCCGATGTAAAGGTTGCCGGCAGGATCATGGGCTAGGTCTTCCCAATCAAAGTTTTTAACAGGCAAGTGCCTGACTTCTAACAACTTTCTGGCAATCGGATCAAACCTGAATAGATCGGAGGGATTTTTGGAATCGTTCAGCAGCCAAAAATCACCATTGGGCAAACGGGTCATTCCAGACACTTCCTTTAATTCAATTGGAAGCGCGGTACGGCGAGCCAGTTTTGAATGCTGAGAAAATAAAAGAATGGGAAAAACTTGAAAAATGAGGATACAGCGTAGCGAAAAAGACATCATTCATGAAGCGGTTTTTGCGCGAAAGGTGCTGAAGCAGTCTCACAAGTATAATCTGGACAGGATTTAAACACTTGTGAGACAGCCTCAGCCTGTACGGCGAAATGAATTTCGCCCTACATCTTCACAAAACGAGTCGTCCACGCCTTGCCACCTTTTTCAAAGCGGACGTTATAGACTCCAGATTTATAGAGTGACACATCTACTTTTTGCAGCGTATCAGGCTTGTAATAGCTTTTGATTTCCTGCCCTTTGGCATTCAAAATTGTTACACGGTCAAACGTGCTACTCATTTCAATACTGATCAAGCTGCTTGCCGGGTTGGGCGATAGCGAAACCTCCGCGCTCAAATCCGCTTCCTGGGTGCTAACTATGAGGTCAATATCATCATTGTAACGTGGCAGTACCTGGTAACCAGAATTGAATGGATTGCTGGCATCAAATTGCCCCCCCAAACCAGTCAGGTCAAAGGATCCTGTTGGGGCAGTCAAATTGTAGGTCTCGACATCGCGGTCAATTCGGATCAGGATTGTGTCGTTCGGGCTGTTGTCAGAAACCGCACGGGCGTTGAAGCCGCTCGCACCTACACCAGTGGTCCATTCTGCAGCGTCAACGAGGTGCAAATTGTTGATTTTGATCAACTTAGACTCCGTTGCTTCTGACAAACTTGACACCCAGGTGGGTGCAAGCAATGGGTTGTTCTCCGAAATTTTAATAATAGTATCGGGGCGAATCTCCGTCTGACCGTTAAATTGCCCGATGGTACCACGCACAATGACGATGTCTTTTTCCTTCACGGTATAGCCAAAGGTGCCACCCAAGGTGGAGACCGCAATGCCATCGCCGTTGTTGTCAATGATGGTAAAAAGCAGGGAAGGCACATTGTTGTTAAGCGGTCGGAGGTTAACGCCGTACACCGTCCCTTGCAGCGAACAATTTGCATTGAGCGAATCGGCCACGCCGGTGTCTGGGTTTTCACTTGTTACCAGGCCAATGGTACGTTGCGGGTAACATTTTACGGTGATGTTGACCGTAGCTTCGGAGCAATTGGTGGCATCGCAGATTTGATAAGTGAACTGGTCAGGACCACAATAGCCAGGATTGGATTGGTATGAAATCGTGTTTCCGGTTACGGTAGCACTCCCTTGCGTCGGAGGGGTTACGATGATGAATAGTGTGAGGGAATTGATAATCAAGTCGTTTCCTTGAACATTTATCACGGCATTCTGACCTGTTGGTATGGCTACATTATCATCCACTGCTGTGATCTGGTTAGAACCTGTGCAGCCAGACGCTGCTCCAGGGTTTCCTTTCACCTCGTTTCCATTGATGATGATTCCAGTGCCTGTAGGAGCAGCTTGCCAATTGGCGGGGAGGCTGTTGTCGGCGTTGTAGTCGCAAAGCACGATAGACGGCCCCATACCCGCAGCCTCTGCAGGCCATGGCACAGCATTCAAATAGGATACGGCATCTTTTAGCGTTCCGGCAGCATCACGAAGTTCAATAAGTTCTCCACCGTTGCTGAGTGCTCCAGCGGTCCACACCGTAGGCGTGAAACCAAAGACGGATTGAAAAGCGCTGGCGCTTTTTGCCAAAACGATATATCCAACAGGCGCCATGATGGTGCCCGCCGGGAAAACGTATTCAATACTATTCATTGGAGTAAAAGTCCATCCAGAAATATCAGTTGGCAAATTGTTGAAATTGTGCAATTCGATGTACTCCAACGAATCGTTTCCGCTTTCTGGTGGATTGTACATGATCTCCGTGATGATGACTTGTGTGCGGCCTGTGGAGAAGATACCGAGGAGGATCGTGAGGGCCAGGATAGTTTTTTTCATGTTTGAAATTTTTGACTTTGGACGTCGGATTTTTGATAAAAGGATGCTTGGTGTTTTAAGAAAACACCCAAGTTCCTGATTGTCTTGGGTTTTAAAATCGCGCTTCGTAAAAAGCAGGTCAAAAGTAGAGAAAACTCCATGACCCTGCTCCAGAGAAGTGGAGGGGTTTTGCCAAATAACGGCAAAACTTAATCGGGGTTTAACATGGCTGGTGTACTTTCGCCTTCGGAATTTTCCTTTTTTTCACAAATCCTTTCTATTAGTATGAACCACCTTACTCAACGGTTCTCCACGGGCAAAACGATGGCCATCATTGCGTTGCTCCTGTGCGGAACAAATCTGTTTGCCCAGGTTACTACCTCCACCATTTCGGGCATAGTGTCCGATAAAAGCGGTGAACCGCTCATTGGTGCAACGGTGGTGGCTACCCACGCCCCCACCAACACTCGATATGGAACCGCTACCAATGCATCCGGTCGGTACACCCTTCCAGCAGTTCGTGTGGGCGGGCCGTATTCTGTGACCGTGAGCTATACTGGCTATGAATCCAAGACTCAGGACGGGATTTATGCCAGCCTTGGAACGGCCGCCAACGTTGATTTCGAAGTCCAGGAAGCAGGTACTGTGCTTGACGAGTTGACCATTATTGCCAATCGCAACGACATTTTCAGCTCGGACCGCACGGGTGCTGCCACCACTTTCGACCGGAAGCAATTGTCAACTATTCCGATCACGGGCGCTCGTTCCATTAACAGTATTACAAAGTACAATCCAAATGGAAACGGCAACTCTTTTGGAGGACAAGACAGCCGCATGAACAACTTTACCATCGACGGTTCGGTGTTCAACAACGGTTTTGGCCTTGGTACAGATGCGCAAGCTGGCGGCCGTACGGGTTCAACCGCGATCTCCCTGGATGCCATTGAAGAATTGCAGGTTAACGTCGCTCCTTTTGACGTGCGCCAGACCGGTTTTGTGGGCACAGGTATGAACGCCGTAACGCGTTCTGGCAAAAATGAATTCTTCGGCTCAGCTTTTTACAATTTCCGCAAAAGCGACGATTCGGGTCTTTTCAACGGCACGAAAATCGGTGATGCAAAACCCAACATCGGTGCATTTGATGAAAATATATTTGGCGCAAGCTTCGGTGGCCCAATCATCAAAAACAAACTCTTTTTCTTTGCCAACTACGAAAAACAGAAGCAGGCCACTCCTGCAACCACCTGGGTGGCAGACGGCAGCCCACTGGATGACGGTGGCTCCAACGTAACCCGTGTACTCGCCAGCGATCTTGACGCACTAAGCAACTACTTGCGTGACAAATATCGTTATGAAACAGGTCCTTACGAAGATTATGACAACTTGACAGAGAGTGAAAAATTCCTGGTTCGTTTGGACTGGAACGTGAACGACAAAAACAAATTGACGCTCCGTTACACACACCACAACTCGCTCTCTGACCAATTGATCAGCAATAGTAACTCTGCGGGAGCTGGTAACCGTCGCACCTTGGTAACCGCCATGTCGTACCAAAATGCAGGGTATATAATAGGGGACAACACCCGTTCATTTGTTGCAGAATTAAATTCACAACTCAGCAACACTGTCCACAACACATTCAGCGCAGGATACGATTTTCAGGATGAAGACCGCGAGTACAAAGGCGCCTTTTTCCCTACCATTGATATTTTGAAGGACAATGCAACGTATATCTCTGTAGGCTTTGATCCTTTTACGCCTAGCAACAAACTCAGTTATGGTACGCTCCACTTCACGGACAACGTTTCGATTTACAAAAACAAGCACACCTACACCATAGGTGCAAACTTCGAACAGTATAAATCCGACAACCTGTTTTTCCCGGCCTCCAATGGCGTTTATGTGTTCGATTCACTTGAACAGTTTTATGCAGCCTCAGAATTCGGCCTATTGAATCCGAACGTAGACACTTCGGCAGTCCAGTACAATCGCTTCCAGTATCGCTATTCTGCATTGGCAGGTGCTGAAGAACCCCTTCAAACGCTGAAGGTTAATAAATTTGATTTGTATGCACAGGACGAATACCAAATCAACAAGCGTTTTAAACTGACCTACGGCATCCGTGCAGGGATTATCTCTTTTGACGACACTGGCCTTTCAAATGCGACCGTAGACGGACAAGATTATACAGACGAAAATGGCAACCGTGGATACAAGGTGCAAACAGGCAAACTTCCTGATACAAAAGTACTTTGGGAGCCCCGCGTAGGTTTCAACTGGGACGCTCTTGGCAGCAAAAAACTCCAAATTCGTGGTGGAACAGGCATATTCACAGGCCGCCCACCTTATGTTTGGGTGTCTAACACGATAGGCAACAATGGTGTACTTACCGGCTTTATTGACGTTTCTGGTGTAAAAACCCGTTTGCACAAATTCACGCCACAGACCAATATTTTTATTCCTGAAACACCTACGCTGCCTTCTACCTTTGACATTGCAGCGACTGATGATGCATACCGCTTCCCACAGGTGTGGAAAAGCAACGTGGGCATTGACTATAAACTTCCTTACGGTCTGATCGCTTCCCTTGAACTCATGTACAATCGGAACGTAAATGCAGTGAAATACTTTGATGCAAATTTTGAAGATCCTACTGGAACATTTTCCGGGTCAGACAACCGTCCTCGCTATGCAGGGAACGATAATGGCGTTCGTATCAACGACAACGTTTCTCGCGCTGCTGTTATGACAACCACAAATGAGGGTTGGTATAGAGCCGCAACCTTGAAACTTGAATACCCGAATAAAAAAGGTCTTTTTGGTATGGTTGCGCACACCTTCAGCCAGGCTAAAGACCTGATGAGTGCAGGCTCCATCGCTGGAGGTTCTTGGACAAGTGCCCGCTCGGTACGCGGCAACAACGACCTTGATCTTGCCTTTGCAGATCAAGATGCTCCTGGCCGCACGGTAGGTTTGTTGGGTTACCGCTTTGAATACGGTGGTGATTTTGGAGGCGCTACCGCCATAACACTTGGTTATGTTGGTGAACGTCGCGGTTTCACGGGCAACATCAATGCTGCCCGCTTCTCCTACTCGTACGCTGGCGATATGAACGGCGACCGTGTAAACAATAACGACCTATTGTTCGTACCAAATAGTGCAAGCGAATTGACCTTCCTTGATTTGACCGTAACCTACAAAGATGCTGCAGGTGCAACTCAAATGAAAACGTTCACAGCTCCTGAGCAGGTTACAGCCTTTGATGCGTTTATTAAACAAGACGATTATCTGAGCACGCGCCGTGGTGAGTATGCCGAGCGCAATGGAGTATTGTTCCCGATTTTGCACCGTTTTGATGTTTCTGTAACCCAGGAATTTTTCCTCAAAATAGGTGGAAAGCGCAACACCATCCAACTTCGCGCTGACATCTTGAACGCAGCCAACCTCCTCAACAACGAATGGGGAATTGGAAACAATTTTGTGACAGACCGTCCGCTTTCTGCTGCCGGCACCACTGCAGATGGAGTGCCACGATACCGAATGGCAACACAAACCATCAATGGAGAACCACAGTTGATCCGCGATTCATTTGTGAAAAGCAAAACGCAGTTTGATGTGTGGGTAGCTCAGTTTGGTATTCGTTACATTTTCAACTAAGTCATTGACCTGGAAATTCATAAGCCGCGCCGCGTTCTGCAATTGCAGGGCGCGGCGCACTTTTTACAAGCACTGAACCACACACTTAGTCAATCGCCAATTTTCCCGACCTTCGCCCCCATGTTGCGATTCGATATTATCTCTGTACTGCCCGAGCTTTTGGAAAGCCCGCTCAATCATTCCATTATGCAAAGGGCGAAAGACAAAGGTTTGTTGGAGATTTACCTGCACAACCTGCGCGACTATGCCACGGGCAAACATCGGCAAGTGGACGACTACCAGTTCGGCGGTGGAGCAGGCATGGTGATGAAACCCGAACCGCTCGCAGCCTGCATCGAAAAACTGGCTGCCGAACGCAGGTACGATACCATAATTTACACCAGTCCTGACGGCCAACGGCTCGACCAAAACCTTTGCAACCAATTGAGCATGAAAGAAAACCTGCTCGTGATCTGTGGGCACTACAAAGGCATTGACGAGCGTATCAGACAAAAATACGTCACCCTCGAGGTCAGTATCGGTGACTATGTGTTGTCAGGTGGTGAACTGGCTGCGGCGGTAATCGTTGATGCCGTAGGTCGCTTGCTGCCTGGCGTTCTAAATGACGAGACTTCAGCGCTTTTTGACAGTTTTCAAGACGATTTGTTGGCACCTCCGGTTTATACCCGACCCGCTGAATGGGAAGGCATGACCGTGCCTGAGGTGTTGCTTTCTGGACACGAAAAGAATATCGGAGAGTGGCGGCACGAACAGAGCCTTGAGCGAACCCGCAACCGCCGACCTGACTTATTAGAGCGTTACGAAGCAGGTGACAATCCTTCTTGACTCGGATAAAATGTCCTCTGATTGTCCGCTTCAAAACAAGTAAGCATCAAACGATCCTACGTTTCAGGTGTTAGTTTTGAAATGAACGTTTCAGAAAAAAATTCAATCACATGATGTTTAAAAAATTGATTTTCTCGCTTTTAGCAGCAACAACGCTGCTCTCCTCCTGCAATGCTTTTTCGGGCAAACCCGCTGAAAACAAACCAGCTGAGACTGCATCTGTAGATTCGGTTGTTTATGGAAAACTGGATACCGCCATTTTTGCATCCGGCTGCTTTTGGTGTGTAGAGGCTGTTTTTGAAAGTCTGAAGGGTGTTAAAGAAGCAGAATCGGGTTATTCCGGTGGACATGCTCAAAATCCAACGTATGAGGAAGTGTGTACCCACACTACCGGCCACACCGAAACGGTACAAGTTTTTTATGACCCTGGTATCATTTCCTACCAGACCCTTTTGGAGGTCTATTTCGCTTCGCAAGACCCAACGCAGGTAAACGGACAAGGCCCTGACAACGGGGACTCCTATCGTTCCGTGATTTTTTACCGAAATGAATCGGAGCGTACCCAGGCAGAGGCTTATAAAAAACAACTCAATGAATCAGGTAAGTACCCTAAACCCATCGCAGTGATCATTGAGCCTTTCAAAGTTTTTTACAAGGCAGAGGCATACCATCAGAACTACGAAAAGAATCACCCTGAAAATCCTTATGTCAGGAATGTCTCCATTCCCCGTTTAGAGCGCATGAAAGCACTGTTCCCGAAGTTGCTTAAGTGATAATATGATGATGAAAGCGACTAAAAATAATCGCGCAGATGGTGCTAAAGGCGCACTCCTAGACGAATACGAACGCGCTCTATATGACCTAAAGATGGTCGTTACAGATGTATCTTCTCAAGAATTAGTTGCCATTGTAGATGCGAAAACTGAAGACCCGGATTGCAAGTCTATCCAGACGGTGCTCACGCATGTGGTTCGATCAGCTTTTGGCTATGCCACCTATATACGCACACATCACGGTGTGGAGATTGACTTTCGTCTCGGCAAAACCTGCGACACCGTTGCCGAGTATGCCGCCGAGCTGGATGCTGCGTTTGCATTCACGGAAGAAACTTTTCTGAAACATCCCCATATTCAATTGGAATCCCTTGAGCCCGAGCAAAAAATACGCGTGCGGTGGGGACAATTGTATGATTTAGAGCAACTTATGGAGCATGCGATTGTACACGTTTTAAGACATCGGCGGCAAATTGAACGGTTTCTTTTGATGATACGTAGGCAAGATTAACAGGATTTGGCAGGATGTATAGCGGCAAAAACCAAGCTTTTGTCAATTGAAAAATTGTTTGACAAAAAGTGCCAATAAAACACATTTTGTTTTATCTTTGCAGCCTCAAATAAATCCAGCACCCATTATCACATCCAAGGTTTGGTATGAATCTCTGTCCAAATTGCGCAGCCGACATCATTCCCGGCTCCAAATTCTGCAACCGCTGCGGCGACAAAGTTGCAGAGCGGATGAAACCTTGCCCAGCATGTCAGGAGCAAAGCCCACTGGCATCGGTGTTTTGTCACCACTGCGGCTTCCATTTTGAAGGTAGGCATAGAGGGCTGGAGGAACGGCGCTACGAGCCGATTTACGCGCTCGATTTTGACCCGGATACGCTCACGGAACAAGTCAAAGCCTTGTTTTTCAGGAGTTTGCGTCGCAGGGTAGAGGAGGAACACGATGTAGGCAAGTACAGCGACTATGTGGAAAGGTTTTACGAATCGCGGTTCCGGGAAATTTACGAGCTCCGTGCCGAACAAATTGGGGAAGACGTTCTCATTCAGTGGGAACGTTTTGGCAGCGAGGGCTTGCCTGAAATTGACCAGCGTATTGGAAGATCGTTTGAGGGACTGCTCGATTTTTTTATCATCCAATATTGCCCTGACTTAAACGGCGTGATGTTGCCACCCTCGATCCTAAAGTATGAAAAAGCACAACCAGACAAGACCGATTTATGGCTGATGATTCAGGATTTTCTGGATTTTGAACGGGAACAGGAGGTTTTTCACTTTGACTTTATTACGATGCGCGGGGATCTATTGACTAATGCCTGCAAAAACTATCTTTTTGCTGATAGAAAAGAGAAGGTCTTTTTTATCTGCGATCTGTCTTTAAAAGGTACCTGTAAAGAAGGTTTTGCCATGACAGACCGGGGCATTTATTGGCGGGCACCCTTCGATAAGGCGCGTAAATTGCTTTTTAAGGAAATTAAAGAGATAAAGCAACAGAAGGACTGGCTCACGATCAACGGGCATTTTTTCACGGCAAACCCTTCGCTCAACCTCAAACTTCTCAAACTTCTCAAAAAAATAAGTGGCTGGCATCAGCCAGCTGCCAAACCCAAAAAACCGGCGAAAATGTATGCCTGAAACTTTTTGAAATTTTAGCCGGTTTAGGACTTGGGTAATTTCAAAATGGACTGCTATCTTTGCACCCGCTTTCGAGCAAAATGGAGGTTGTAGCTCAGCCGGTTAGAGCGTCGGTTTGTGGTTCCGAAGGTCGGGGGTTCGAGACCCCTCATCCTCCCAAATTACGGGACTGGTCGCGAGATCAGTCCCGTTTTTTTATTCCTATCCATTTATAAATCTTTGATTTACAAATCACTGTATACCTTTTATCTTTGTTTTTCAAGAACCTTCACCTCAGCCCTTCACCGGATTCACCATCCCCTTTAAAAGCACCTTTGTCTCGTTTGGATAGGTATTGGCCGTAACGGTGATGGATTTTTTCTGTTCCAGGGTTTTACCTTCCGTATTGAACTTGGCCGTGATTTCTCCGGTGCCCCCAGGTGGTATTGGCTCTTCCGGCCATTCAGGAACCGTACAACCACAAGAAGAACGACACTTCAAAATCGTGAGCGGCATCTTGCCCGTGTTGGTAAATCTGAAGGTATGCGCTACCACAGTTCCTTCGTTTACGGCGCCAAAATCAAACTCTGCCTGGTCGAAAGTTATCCGAGCCAGTTTATTCGTGTCGGTAGGCATGTTGGCCGTGGCAGGATTACGGACCAAGTCGCTATTGGGGCCGCTTGGTCGAGTCTCCTTTGGGTTACCAGTATCACTTTTACAGGAGGTCCAGGCAAAGGCAAACATTATGAGCAAAAACAGTATCTCTTTCATAAATTGAACATTTTTCATGTGAATTTTTCCTTTACAATATGCTGAAGGGGCACAAAGGTAAGTCGGCTATCTTTGCATTTAAACGGCTCAACGTCAAATGATATGCAAACCGGACAACACATCTTTCTCATAGGTTTTATGGGTTGTGGCAAAACCTATTGGGGGCGGATTTTGGCCGAAAAAATCGGATTACCATTCCTCGACCTCGATGATTGGATCAGTAATAATTCCGGGCAAAGTATCGCCCATATTTTTTCCGAAAAAGGCGAACCCGGCTTTCGGGTCATGGAACGAGATGCCTTACAAGCACTGGCAGCATTGCCGGCATCCATCATAGCAACTGGTGGTGGCACGCCCTGCTTTTTCGACAATCTAGATAGGATGAACGAGATCGGAACAACGATTTATCTAAAAACGCCCCCTACACTGCTGGCAGAAAGATTACGACATGAAAAGGAATTCCGTCCTTTACTCGCCGAAGTACAAGATGGTGACCTTCACGATTTTATCGCCAAAAAACTGGAAGAGCGCGAGCCGTACTATAGGAGAGCAATGGTGGTTTTGGAGCAACCTGGAAACAATGCTGTCTTTTATGCGCAACTTGAGAAGGCAATTGGGGGGCCTTAACCCAACCCAATCTTCCCTTCTTCGCTCATCTTCAATTTCCCCTCGTCCAGCAAATAGTTCAGCACCTGTGCCACCGCATCCTGCCGTTTGAGGGCAAATGCTTTAAGAATCTCTTCAAGCGTAAGAGGTTCAAGGCGAAGCGCTTCCCGGATTTTTTTTTCGTAATTTTCGAAACTTGATACAGGCAATTCCACCTTGTGACGCCCGGTACACACATCGCAGATGCCACAAGTATCGCTATTGGGTTCGCCGAAATAGGCCAAAAGTTGTTGGCTACGGCATTGGCGCGTTTCGGCAAAGCGGATGGCACTTTCCACGCGCTCTTCTGCGCGTTTTTTCCGAAGATTGAATTTCTGAAGGTCAATCGTCAGGTTTTCAGCCGCCACGCGCTCCCGGGTGAAGGTCAGCTGCGGCTTTTCTTTACGCGGCTCATAGAGCAGTATGCCCTCATTTTGAGCGGTTTGTAGTACCTGTTGCACCACTTCAGCAGGGAGTTTGGCATATTTTGCTACCACCATCTCGCTGATGTCCACAAAATCAGATTGCATTCCGGGGTAGGCACGAAGCAGGGTTTTCAGCACGGTGTCGGCCTGTTTGTTACGGATTTGGTAGTCATATAATGCTTCACGGGTGGCTGTGACATGGGCGCGAGCCGGGGAGGCGGATGCGTCGCTCATAAAAATCCAGCCCTCCAATTCAAGCAATCGCAAGGCGGAATGTGTAGGCGCCTGATCGAATTTGAAAACATGGCAAAAACTGGATAAATCGAAATCAAAACTCTCGCCGATGCCCGCGCCAATAGCGAGTTGGGTATGACTCCCCAGTGCTTGATAAACGCGGCGCACCAATTCCATGGGCGGGAAGGCCGATTTCAGATGAAATCGGAGTGTAGCCCCATCGCCTGGGGCATAAAGCAGGGTTGCATACGATTTTTGACCATCCCGACCGCCGCGACCGGCCTCTTGAAAATACCCTTCGAGTGTATCGGGCAAATTTAAGTGTACTACTATACGCACATCCGGCTTGTCAATACCCATCCCGAAAGCATTGGTACTCACTATAATACGGGTTTTACCTGCCACCCATGCCTCTTGTTTGGTGCTGCGTTCTTCGCCTGGAATGCCGGCATGGTAGAAATCTGCGTTGATGCCGTTTTGAGTCAAAAAATGGGCAATTTCCTTTGTTTCGCCCCGGCTGCGAGCATAGACAATCCCGGTACCAGAGACCCGACGCAGGATATCTATCAATTTTTCTCGTTTTCGGTCTTCATACAAAACAGAATAGGAAAGATTGCTGCGCACAAAACTTTGGCGAAAAACATTTCGCTCCCGAAAGCCCAATTTATCCTGGATGTCCTCCAATACCTCGGAAGTTGCAGTAGCAGTGAGTGCAAGCAAAGGGACTTTTGGGATCAGCGCACGAATCTCTGTGATCTGTAAATACGGCGGCCTGAAATCATACCCCCATTGGCTGACACAATGGGCTTCGTCTACGGCCAACAGGTTGACATTCATACGTTTGATTCGTTCGCGCGCCATGGGTGTCTGCAAACGTTCGGGGCTGACGTAAAGGAATTTGTATTGCCCGTTACAGGCATTTTCAAATACAATATCAATCTGCTTATGGCTCATTCCAGAGTAAATAGCCGCCGCAGGAATACCCCTAATATCCAGGTTGTGTACCTGGTCTTTCATCAAGGCAATAAGTGGCGACACCACGAGGCAGATCCCTTCCCGGCACAGGGCTGGCACTTGGAAACAAATAGATTTCCCTCCTCCCGTGGGCAACAACGCCAATGTGTCGCGTCCATCAAGCGCCGAACGCACAATGTCTTCCTGAAGTGGACGGAAGGATTGGTAGCCCCAGAATTTTTGGAGGGTTTCGAGCGGAGACATTCGATTTTGGATTTTGGATTTACGATTTTGGATTTTGGATTTACGATTTTGGATTTACGATTTACGATTTTGGATTT
>CAZPTQ010000032.1:0-33991 GCA_964589365.1 uncultured Saprospiraceae bacterium | reverse complement strand
GTGAGTGAGTGAGTGAGTGGGTGAGTGAGTGAGTGAGTGAGTGAGTGAGTGAGTGCTACGAACAGAGCAAATACAAACACCTTACATTATGACGAAAGAAGAGTTCAACGAAAAAATGAGGCAGCGCACCAAAAAATTGGCGGTAGATGTTATCATTTTTTTATCTGGACTTGCGCCTCACAAAGCAATGCGAGTGCTTGATTATCAATTAACTAAGGCCGTGACTTCGGTGGCAGCTAACTATAGGGCTGCATGTCGGGCTCGTTCACAAGCCGAGTTTCATGCCAAGATGAGCATTGTAGTTGAAGAAGCTGATGAGAGCTTGTTTTGGCTTGAAATGATAGAAGACCTCAACATCGACAAAAGCCCTCAGTTGAAATATTTACAAAACGAAGGACTCGAGGTCTTAAAAATTTGCTCAAAAGCTCGAAGCAATTCATAATACAATCTCGAGTCTTCTCACTCACTCACTCATTCACTCACTCACTCATTCACTCACTCATTCACTCATTCGCTCAATAAATGAAGCATACCGCAAAAGAACGTTTCCTCCATTACGTCACTATTGACACCCAAAGCAACCCTGACAGTCCCAGCCAGCCCAGCACTGAAAAACAAAAAAACCTGGGCCAAGTGCTCGTGAAAGAACTTCAGGCAATGGGCCTGAGCGATGCCCATCTTGACGAGTACGGCTACGTCTATGCCACCATACCGGCCAATACCGACAAAAAGGTGCCCGTCATCTGCTTTTGCTCGCACATGGACACCTCGCCAGACTGCTCTGGGGAAGACGTGAAGCCCATCGTCCACACCAATTACAAAGGCCAGGATTTGGTGCTTCCCGACGATAAATCGGTGGTGATCCGCATGAACGAACACCCCGATTTGAAACATCAAATGGGCTACGACATCATTACGGCCAGCGGCACCACTTTGCTGGGTGCTGACAACAAAGCGGGCCTGGCTGCTATTATGAGCGCCGCACACATCTTGTTGAACAACAAGCAATTGAAACACGGCAAAATCCGAATCCTTTTCACCCCCGACGAAGAAATCGGGCGCGGCGTAGACAAAGTGGACATGAAAAAACTCGGTGCGAAATTCGGTTACACCATTGATGGCGAAACCGCAGGAAGCATCGAAAATGAAACCTTTAGCGCGGATGGGGCAGTGGTTACAATTCATGGCATTTCAGCGCACCCCGGCTTTGCCAAGGGAAAAATGGAAAATGCCCTGAAAATCGCCGCCCGCATCGTGGCAAAATTCCCCGACAAACTTAGCCCGGAGCATACCGAAGGCATGCAAGGCTTCATACACCCGGTTCATTTTGACGGAAATATTGAAAAAGCAACCATCAAACTCATCCTTCGCGATTTTACCGAGGCAGGTCTGAAACGCCACGGGAAAACCTTGCAGCGTATCGTTGACGGGGTGATAAAATCATTTCCCAACAGCCGCGCTGAGGTCAAAATAAGTGAACAGTACCGGAACATGGGCAAGGTGTTGCGCCGCTATCCGCAAGTGGTGGCAAATGCTTTGGAGGCCCTCAAGCGTGCAGGTTTCCCCAATCCGATCCAAAGCAGCATTCGCGGAGGCACGGATGGTTCGCGGCTCTCGTTCATGGGTCTGCCCTGCCCCAATCTCTTTGCTGGGGAGCATGCTTTCCACTCCAAACAAGAATGGGTTTCGGTGCAAGACATGGAAAAAGCGGCGGAGACAATTGTGCATTTGGCGCAAGTTTGGGAAGAAAAAGCCTGAACAGGGTGTGGACTAAGAACATTGGACTTCATGACGTAGGTCATAGCCATTTGATCTGAAATCTTCTAACTTCGTGTCCGCTGAATAATGTAAGAACAATACCCTAATATCTCAATATCACCCTTTCACCACACCATACCATGGAAGATTTTTGGAAAAAAGCATCCGATACCGCAAAGGAAACACTTGACAGTGCTGCAATTGCTGCCGAGCAAGCAGCAGCAGTGGCCGCCGAAAAATTGGGCGAACTAAAAGTTGCAGCCACCGAAAAATTCAACGAACTCAGCGAAAAAGCCGAAGCGATGGCCGCCGAAGCAAAAGCTGGAGCCGCTGAAAAACTCGCAGAAGCTAAAGCAGCCAAAGAAAGAGTAGCTGCACATGAAGGTGGCGCACTGGGTTACCTCAGCGACAAAGCCAAAGAAATCGTAGGCGACGTGCAGGAAGGAGCCAGCGACTTGGCTGAAGAAGGAAAGGATTTTTGGCAAAAAGCAAAGGATTACGTTTCAGGCAGCGAGGAGAAGAAGGACGACACGCCTGCTTAAAAATGTGGTTGTCTAAAAAATTCAGATTTAAAATCTATCGCGGAATTTTATTTTTGTTTTCACAAAATCCTATAAGGTTTTTAAAACCTTATAGGATTCAATTGCCAGAAACGCAAAATATTATTTCATGAAAAAAACTGCAAAATACCTTTTGCCACAGCCACATTTATTTACCCTCCCCTGGCAGCACAAACGACACCTTGGTACCCTTTTCTGGCTCGGAAGTGATCTTTAGTTCGCCACCAATCTCCTGGGCGCGTTTATTCATGCTGCTTAGCCCCACCCCTGTGCTTCCTTTTTCCTGGAGATCAAAACCAATGCCGTTGTCGGATATCAAAAGCGTCATCTTTTCAGCATCGGCCAAGAGACTAATGTCCATCCGGGTGCATTCGCTGTGCTTCATGGCGTTGTTGATGGCCTCCTTGAAAATAAGGAAAGTGTTGCGCCGAGCCTCGATGTCGAGCTCCATTACCGGGAGGTTTCTTGGGATATTTAGTTGATAGTCAATATCCTTTGCGTCCAGAAATTTTTGCGCGTACTCGCGCATGCGGTCTGCTATATCATTCAAATAGTCCGGGTGTGGCTTGACTGCCCAAATGAGGTCACTGATGCTTTCGAGGGTACTTTGGGCACTCTTGCTGATCTGTTCGAGCAGGGGTGCAGCGTCTGGCACTTTGTCGGCAAATTGCTGGTGTGCCACCTTGCTCAGGATGCGGATGCCCGACATGGAAGCAGCGATATCGTCGTGCAGATCGCGCGCAATTCGGTCTTTAACTTTCTGTTCCGCAGCCTGTATCGCCAAGAGTTTTTCTTGTTGCTCGACCGAGAGTTTGAGCTGCAAAACATTTCGGTCGCTTTCCACGAACCCATGCCAACGGATGAACGCAATGGCAAAAATCCCTGCCTCCAAAATAAATCCCCACATTACGGCATACTGAATAAAAGGATAATTGGGGATAACGTTGATGTTGCGCAACAGATTGAGAATGAAGGCAAGCGCAAGCGGCAAAAAAGCAAACACTACGATCCGCGCTCTAATACTGGTTCGGAAATTTCGGATAATCACCACCACCGAAATGATGGTGATGACCAAGATAGATAACATGGCCGCTGTAAAAATTACCTGCATCAGGGGGCCATGTTCATATTTGACCAATATGCCAAACACGCCCGTAAGGACGAACATCGCGCCCAAATACCATTTTGTCACCCGGTCAAGCCATTTGTCCAACTCCCATAATCGAATAAAATAGCGGTAAAAAAGCCCGTAAGTAGCCACCATCAAGAAGGAAATACCATGGCGCTGCATCACCGGGAATAAATTGATGACAGCAGAGTGGTTGTATGCCTCGCGCAACAGTACCACGGCCACATACGCCAAATAGAAAAGGTACATCGGGTCGCGGTACATAAGATAGAGCTGGAACGCGAACAAGATCGAGACCAGCATCGTACCCAAAAACAGGCCGAAAAGCAATACATTCTGACGACTCTTCAAAGCAAAATGATCGGGGGAGTGCAGGCTAAGGCCCAGGTACATGGAGCCTACCTCGTTGGAGGCCTTTGCCCAAAACTTGTTTTCTCCCTGCTGCATCAAAACGGCAATGTAATAGCCGTTGGAAAGCGCAAATCGAGAATCGTCGTAGAAGGCCGCACCAACGTCGCCATAAGTTTGGAACGTGCCATCGGGCTTCTGTTGTATGAGCGAGAAAGCATCAAAATTTTTGCGGTTGAGCCAGAGTATCACCGTCTTGTGGTTGGGCAGCTCATTTTTTACCGTGAAATGAAGCCACCAAGTACTGGCATCCGCACCAAATGTGAGATACGGGCTTTGGGCTTGAACGAATTGGGCGGCAATTGCATCACTCCGTACACTGTCGAAAGTATAAACATGTGCAGAGTCCCGAAGCAATTTGGGCGTAACGAGCGCGTACGAAAACTCAGGGGTCACCACTGTCTCTATTTGTGCAAACGCAAGAGAAGGCAACAGCGACAGCAGCCACAGCAGGAGGGGAAATATTCGGTTTTGTTGTCGGGTCGGGGAACCGTTCATAGCGTTGTCTTAAAGAAATGAAGCAGGACCGGAGGACAGGGGGGATTAAAAAAAGAATAAAGGCAAACTTAAAAGATTAGATTTGGCTAATTGTCAAAATTCCACAAGATTTTTTTTACGGTTGAAATCTGTGCCAAGATATGCTATTTCAAAGCAGATTTGAAATCTCATTGCCACGATATAGCCCAAAAAGCCCTGATTTGGCTATTGTTATTGCTTAAAACCAGTACATTTTTACCAGACTTGAGTCGTATAAGCGACATATCCCGAGCCGCTTCCGAGGCCCAAAATCCGGTTTCTTTATTGGGCACAATGCTGAATCCGCCTTTTCCATCCCCTTTCAACAAGCAGCCATTGGAAGCATCCTGACGGTAGGTTTCTGCGTCGGCACCGTAATCATTCCCCACCAGCAGCAAGTCCGTTTTACCATCGCCTGTAAAGTCGGCTGCGAGGATGCGGCTCACGGGGGCGAGTTGCGCTTCGAGGGGTAATTTGTGGGCGATGAATCTTATATCCCCGCCTTTTGAAGGGGAAGAAACGTTTTCAAACCATCGAGTTTCGAAGGTTTTTGTTTCCAAACAAATGCCTCCAAGGAGTTCTTTTGCTGAAAAAATCTCAGAGGCTGTCGCTTTGGAATAGGACGTATGTCGGGGAAATTTCTTTTTTACAGAAGGGATTTGCGAAGCCAAAAGGTCGCGTTGTGCCACAGGGTAATATGCGCCCTCCCATGGCGTGCAAATGAAGGGGTCGAGGCTTCCGTTCTGGTCAAAATCATGGGCGAACAAACGCAAGGGGGCAGCCTCCGAAGCATGATACCGAGAATTCAGCCCCCAATTTCCTGCAACGATGTCCAAGTCGCCATCACCATCCAAATCATTGATAGTCAGGCACCTCCACCAGCCGAAGGAATTGGTCAGGTGGTGACTTAAAGTGACCGCCTTACTTTCTACCTTGAAAGCCTCCAAGGCCATCCAATCACCGGCTACCACCATTTCAGGCTTGCCATCGCCGTCCAAATCACCGAATTGGATGTCCGTCACCATTCCAATTTTTTGAAACGCTGGTGCGACAGATGCGGTCACGTTTTGAAAAACGCCCCCTTCGTTTTTCAAAACCATGCTCTCGGCCGCTTCAGGAAAACGACCCGGCACCGATCTTCCACCCACAAATAAATCTTTCCGACCGTCTCCATCAAAGTCGAAAACTGCCACACAACTGCCTGATTGTGTTTCTGTTGGCAAGGCTTGGGCGGCACGGACAAAGTTGCCATTTCCGTCGTTCATGTACAGCCGATCTTGATAGTGCGGCGAATTGGCGGGTTGCTCATTGCTTCCGCTCACGACGTACAAATCCAAATCGCCATCACCGTCAGCGTCGAAAAATGCGCTGGCCGTGTCTTCGCAATCTTTGTCAGATTCAAGCGCAGGTTGGGGGGATCGCTCGAAGTGTGGCATCGGTAGCACGGCCTTTAGGCCGTCGGGATTTGAGGCGTTTACCCCTCTACTTGATCTATGCTGCGCCGTAAACGGCGCGTTTCCCGACGGCCTAAAGGCCATACCACCCATGTTTTGCAAAAAAACAGCGCCGGTCTGTCCAGCCGCGCCGCCTATAAAAACATCCTCTGCCCCATCACCGTTCAGATCGCCCGTGGAAATACGCGGGCCTGTACGGCTAAGTCGGTAAGGCAAAAGTTTTTCGCGGTCAAAATCCTCGAAAAGGTTTTCCTGATGGTTAAAATCTAAACCACAAGCGCTGGTAATTTCTTCAAATAACAGGTTGGAGGCATGAGGTTTGCGCGGACAATGCCCCGGCTTTGCATCCTCGATTTTTATCACAATGCGCTGGTCGGCAGGTACATTGGTTAGTATTTGGAAACGCTTCTCCAGCCAATCCAGCTCAATTTTATCAACTGCTTTCACCTCCCCCAGGCCAATTTGAAAAATCGCTTCCACGCTCGAATAGAACCCGCGCACATTGGTCATTTCCTGCGAGAAAACCATTTTGCCCCCTGCCCAAACCCGCACTTTTGCGCCTATGCCGAAAGGATTTTGGGTCGAGCCTTTGCACTTGATTTGCAGCCAATGGTGCTGATTGAAACCAGTGGCTTTGTTCTCGAAGATGCTTGGCGGACTTTCCAGGTTGTTGGTAATCAAATCCAAATCGCCGTCGTTGTCGAGGTCTGCGTATGCTGCACCATTGGAAAATCCAGGCTTTCCAAGACCGCAGGATTCAGAAACGTCGGTAAGATGCGGCACAGCTTGAATCTGTGCCACATCTTGGCTCGCACCCATGTTTTGAAAAAGATAGTTGTGCGAGGGCACGGAAGGCATCAGGCCAACATAGTCTTCAAAATTGGGAAAACGTCCCTTGCTGATTCCACCCGTACGGTTGATGCTGTCAGCGGTGTAGAGGAAAAAATCAAGGTCGTTGAGGTCGCGTTTTACGCCGCTCGTGATGAAAAGATCGCGCCAGCCATCGTTGTCAAAATCAGCCATCAGGGGCGCCCAGCTCCAGTCCGTAGCCGCCATTCCAGCCAGATTTCCGATCTCGGAAAAGCCATCTTTCCCGTCAGCGATTTGCAGCACATTGCGCATCGCTTGCCGACCATAGCCTCGTTGCTGCATTTGACGGTCGCGTTCGAGGGTCATGGTGGACATGAGTCGTTGGCGGCGCGGCCCTTCGGCGGCGAGCATATCGAGGGCCACAAGGTCGGCTAAACCGTCGCGGTTGAGGTCAGCAAAATCTGCGCCCATCGTGTGGTTGGAGGTATGCCGGAAGTAGGTATCTGCCTGATCGGAGAAGGCGCCTTTCCCGTCATTGATGTAAAGGAAATCAGGCATCACAAAGTCGTTGCCCACAAAAAGGTCGGGCAGACCATCGTCGTTGAAATCAGCGGCGATGGTAGATAGACCAAATGCGCGGTTCCTGATTCCGGCTTTTTCTGTTACATCAACAAAACCGCCCTTTCCTCGCCCCTTAAGGAGGGAAACTGGCCCTTCATTTTTCAAAAGCCTATCAGATTCAAACGCATCCTTAGGTGCTTGACTTCGCGCAGGGCCTGCCGTATAGTCGAGGTTGTTCATGTTTTTGAAATCCACGGGATGGTTCAAAACATAACAATCGAGGTCGCCGTCCAGGTCGTAATCAAAGAAGTTGGCATGCTGCGAAGCGGAAATATCGTCGAGGCCGAATGCCCCAGCCTGTTCTGAAAAGACCCCGCCCCAGCCCTCCCCATCGGGGGAGGGAGTGTTGACAAACAACAAATTACGCCGATCTGGCAAGGGCGAAAGCCAGGTGCGGCACACATACAAATCCTGCCAACCATCGGCATTGATGTCCACTACGGTCACGCCCGTTTTGAGTCCGCTGAATTTTGAAACGCCGGACTTTTCAGAAATGTCTTCAAATTTCAATCCCCCCTTGTTCAAATACAATCGGCAACCTTGCAGGCGGGCAGTGAAAAAAAGGTCTTGTAGTCCGTCGTTGTTCACGTCAATGACCGCCACACCGCCGCCGTTGTAGATGTAGGGGTCGGCAATGAAATTATAGCGGAATTCTTCTTGCACAGAAGGGATAAAATCAATGCCGCTGCGCGCTGGAGGCAGGAGCTCAAACTTAGTGGTGGTGGGAATATCAGGTTTTTCCTCCTTGCCCGGTTTCAAGCGTGGGTCAGGGGTGCAGGCGGCGAAGAGCAGGACGCAGGCGAGGAGCGATTTCATGTGCACTGGATTGTGGCGTGAAAATAGGATAGTACGCGCTAAGGGTAGTGAGAAAGATAATTTGTTTTTACTAAACAGTGTTCAGTAACTTTGCACCGTTTAGTAAAAAACACATGAGCATCGCAACCAGAAAAGAACGGGAAAAGGCAGAAATGCGCTCACTCATCTTGAGTGCCGCGCACGATATTTTCAAGGAAAACGGCTACGACGGCCTCAACATTCGCAGCATCGCCGAGCGCATCGAATACAGTCCGGCTACCATTTACCTGTATTACAAGGACAAAAACGAGATTTTCTTCGCGCTTCAATACGAAGCGGCGGCGGCGAAGCGCGACCACCTCTTGCCAGCGGCCAGCATCGAGGACCCATGGAAGCGGCTCGTTGAATTCGGCAGGTTGTACGTGGATTTCGGCCTAAAGCACCCCGATTGGTATGACCTGCTGTTCTTGACCCGCGCTCCGATGGAACATATTGAAAATCAGGAGTGTTGGTCGCTCGGTATGGCCACACATGCGTTCTTTGTGGAAACTGTGCAGGCTTGTGTGGATGGGCGTTATTTTAAAAGCACGGATGCTGCCACCATCGCTTATACGCTTTGGTGTCATGCGCACGGGCTGGTATCGCTCTTCGTCCGCGAACGGATGCGAATGTACCCTCCAGAGGAGCGCGGGGAGTTGGCCAGGAAATCGTTTGCTATGATTGTGAAAATGGCGGAGTCGCTATAGCCTGAGTTGGGAGGCCAGGTCGCTATTTGAAAATGGCGGCAAGCGGCAATTCTATACCCAACACAGGGTCTTTGAGCACTTCACGGTAGGAAAAGACCTCAAATTCGTCGGGGTTGGAATAAACATACACAGATTTGGGGTCGGGAAAAACGAGCCAGTAAGATTTTACACCGGCATCGAAATATTCGCGACGTTTGAGGATCAAGTCAATATGATTTCGACCGTCCACCACTTTTCGCTTTGGCAGCCCTCGAAAGCTGCATTTTTTTGCACTATCAATAAACGTTGTTCAGAAAGTAAAGCCCGTTTTTGGAAAATGTACCCTTCAACCTTTAAGATATGAACAAATTCCTCGCCTTCTTATTTACCCGCCAAAGCCTTGGCGTAGGCGGGCTTCTCACCCTCTCACTTCTCTCACCTACACACAATTGGGGGCAATCCGCCGTGCTCGAAGGCTATATCCAGGAGGGTCTAACCGCCAACCTAGGGATAAAACAACAAAACTTTGGCATTGCCAAACAGCAGGAGGCAGTGCGCCAATCGAAGGGATTGGGCAAACCAAAACTAGCCTTCGACGCCAACTACACTGTAGCGGTGGGTGGGCGGAAAATTGACTTTCCCATCGGCGATTTGCTCAACCCGGTGTACGATGGTCTCTATCAGTTACAGACCATGGACCCGAGCGCCAAATCGCCGCTTCAGTTGGAGAACCAGGCTGTGCAATTCCTGCCCCATAATTTTCATGAAACGAAACTCAGCGTTGCCTACCCAATTTTCAATTCCGACTTGAAATACAACCGGCAGATTCAGGCGCATTTGCTGCAAAGCAAGTCAGCAGAAAAAGCCACTGCCGAGCACGAACTCCGCTACCAAATCACCGAAGCCTACCTGAGCTATCTGCGTGTTTTGGAAGCTGAAAAAATATGGCTCAACGCCAAAACTGTATTGACAGAACTCCGTCGTTTCAACGAAAGCCTCGTCAAAAACAACGTGGCTACTCGCGACGTGGTAGCTACGGCGGATTATGAATTGAGCAAGGCCGACAACGAAATATTTAAATTCAAAAGCCAACAAAATACTGCTCGGGCATATCTCAACTATTTGATCAACAAGGATTTGCAAAGCGAAGTTATAGCCGATACAGCCTTGTTGCACTCCAGCGTGTCGGCCTATGAAGCCGAACAACTGGTTCAACAAAGCCTCGAAAATCGCCCTGAATTTGCCGCGCTTCAAGCCGGGCAGCAAGCCGCCGAAACGGACGTTCGCCGCAACGCTGCCAACTCGAAACTCCCCGATTTTTACCTTGGAGCGTCGTTTGGTTTTCAGGGTTTTGGCTACACATTCAGCAAGGAGCAAGCCTTCGCGCTGGCGCAAGTGGGGCTGACATACGATCTTTTCGATGGCGGTGTCCGCAAGAGTAAAACGGAGGAGGCGCGGATTCAAGCCCAGGCCCTGCGCAACCAGACGGAGCAAGTGCAACAACTTGTCGCGCTGCAAGTCAGCTCCGCCTGGAATGCGTTAGAAGCCGCCCAAAATTCTTTTCGTACTGCTCAAATTGGCCTCCGCGCCGCAGAAGAAACCTTTCGCATTGTGAACAACAAATACCGGGCAAACCAGGTGCTGCTCCTCGAATTTCTCGACGCTCAAAACCGGGTGACCACGGCTAAGTTGCAGCAGTTGTTGGCCTGGTCGGAGGTGCTGGTAAAGGAAGCGGGACTGCGGAAGGCGGCAGGACTGTAACCCGGAACGCTGTTCCGGATCGCACTGATAAGTAAACCACCCGAACGGAGTTCCGGCGCATTGATAAACAAACCACCGGAACGGAGTTCCGGCGCATTGATAAACAAACCACCGGAACGGAGTTCCGGTCTACCTATATGAACAAGCAAACAATCCTCGAACAACTCGACATCCACCACGCCGAATTTCGACACCTCATAGGTTCGTTTAGCGAAACCGAATACCGCTCCGCCCCTATCGGGAAATGGAGTGCAGGGCAACAACTCGACCATATTTGTCGGAGCCTGGGGCCTGTTAATATGGCCTTTGGCTTGCCCGGCTTTGTGCTTCGGTTGCTGTTCGGAAAAGCCAACCGACCTTCGCGTTCTTATGAGGGTTTGGTAGAAAAATATAAGACAAAATTGGCAGCAGGTGGTCGCGCCAGCGGTCCGTTCATCCCACCGATGGCCGAATGGGGCAAGCGAGAAAAGTTGTTGAGAAAATTAGATCGTTTGGTTTCAGATTTGAAAAGGAAAGTAGAAAAAACTCCTGAAAATCAATTGGATACGCGCATACTGCCGCACCCGCTTTTGGGAAAATTGACCCTGCGGGAAATGCTATACTTTACAATTTACCATGTGCAGCATCACCATAATTTGGTGTTAAGTACCCCGGAACTCCGTTCCGGGATGTAAAAGCCCGGAACGGAGTTCCGGGCTACAAAATCGCTTTCAACATGAAAAAAACAGCGTTTAAAACCATCGCTATTCCCCTGATCCTCTCCACCGCCGCACTCGTCGGTCTGTTTGCGCTGCTTGGAGGCTGTGGCGCAAAGACAAGCAACGCGCCCGCCCCAACTGGAGGGGCAGTGGGGGCTGACGAATCCATCCCGGTCCGAACTGCACTGGTGCAGCATAAAACGGTGGCATTGCCTATTCACGCCAGCGGTATACTGACCTCTTCGGCGGAACAGCGATTGTCCTTCAAAATCGGGGGCATCATCCGCAAAATTTATGTGGACGAGGGTGATGTGGTCCGTCCTGGTCAATTACTTGCCGTGTTGGACAAGACTGAGATAGACGCACAGGTAAACCAGGCACAGCAAGGATTGATAAAGTCCGAACGCGATTTGGGACGTGTGGAAGGTCTCTACCGCGACAGCAGTGCCACGCTTGAACTCCTTCAAAATGCCACCACTGGTCGCGACGTAGCCAGGGAGACCGCCCGCATAGCCAGCTTCAACCAGCAATACGCTGAAATACGCGCCACGCGGGGTGGCAAAATCATCAAGAAACTCGTGAACGAAGGCGAAATTACCGGGCCCGGATTACCTGCATTTGTACTGTTCGAGACGGGTGCGAACGATTGGGTGGTAAAGATCAACGTTAGCGACCGCGATTGGGCGCGGCTAAACCTCGGCATGGCTTCTCAAGTCACAATGGATGCTTATGAAGGCACCATGTTCAAGGGGAAAGTGAGCGATTTAGCCCCTGCTGCCGATCCCGCCAGTGGGCTTTATCCTGTGGAAATTCGCATCCAGCCGCAGGGCAAGCGCTTCGCACCAGGTTTGTTTGCCCAAGTGGACATTACACCTTCGCAATCAAGACCTTATGTGGTAATCCCTGTAGAAGCCATTGTGGAAGGCGATGGCCAGTTGGCCTTTGTTTTTGCCTTGCAGGCGGATGGGCTGAGCGTGAAAAAAATGCCCGTTCGGGTGGCATTTATGGAAGGGGCACAGGCTGTGATTGCGTCGGGGCTTGAAGGTGTGACGGAAGTAGTGACGAGCGGTGCGCCGTATTTGAGCGAGAAGAAGAAGGTGAGGAAGATGTGAGCGGGTGGGCAGTGCCAGCAATCAAGCTGCCGCTAATTGGAAGTCCAGTTTCAGGCCCATCAGAAGATGGAAGAGTTCTTTTGTAAAGCGGTTTTTGAGGTCTTGAAATTGTTCTATTGCCAAATCATCTTGTTCATGCTTTGGATAAGATTTATGGCGCTCTATTGCTCGATTGGTCTGATCAATCAAGTCGTACAAACGAACGATTTCAGATTTCGGATTTTCTAAAGTGCTCATTTTTAAAAAGTTAATTCAATAAGCCCTTTGTCAAAGCCTTTGCGATCGAAGCAAAAGAGATTCAAGCAGTAAGTTTCATCATCCAAAGTTTTCGAATGGAACTGATGATCTTTTGGGTATTCAGGTTCAAAAAACAAATCGAGTGCAGGGATATACTTCTTCCTCAAACTCCTCTGTTCAGATTTGGTTTTGTTGTAACCATCAAAAGGCACAAAGGATGTAAGGTCAATGTCTTTGGGATATTTGGTCAAAGTGGTGAAACTTCCATTGATCCAAATGCGAGATGCTCGAATTTCACTCAAGCGCAAGTCTTCCAAACAATTAAGGAACGATTGATAAAGAAGTTTTCTTCGTGGATTAAACACAAAATGTCGCTCAATATCGTCAAAATTGGCCAGTATTGGTTCGTAAGGTTTTAAATATCCAAATTCAACATTGCAAACTTAGGGAAGCGTGTAATCCTATTGGGCAGGGCCAACTTTCTTGGCTTTAAGGGGACAAAACTACAAAAAACTGATTGTCAATTCAACTGCTCACTATCTATCATTCATCCTTTGAAATGAAAATCGCCGAATTCTCCGTCAATAACCCCCAGTTCACTTTCATTGTCTTTTGCTTTGTAATGGCCTTGGGGCTGGGTTCTATGTTCAATATGCCGCGTGCCGAAGACCCCAAATTTGCACCGCCGGGGTATAACATCGTGGTCGTGTACCCTGGCGCGGGGCCTGCGGAAATCGAGGACAAAATCACCGACAAACTCGAATCCCGGCTCAGCGCACTGGAAAATATTGACCGGATGCGCTCGCTGTCGTTCAACGGCATCTCTGTGTTGACCATGGAATTCAAACACGGCGAAGACGCCGACAAGAAATACGAGGAAGTGGTGCGAGAAGTAAATGCCGCCCGCGCAGAATTGCCACAAGACATTTACCGCCTTCAGATCCAGAAATTTTCATCCTCGGATGTATCCATTTTGCAAGGCGCCATTGTGTCGGAAAACGCCTCCTGGGCTGATTTGCGTCGTGAAGCAGAACGGCTGGAAGAAGCACTCGAAAAGATCCCTGGAATCAAAGCTGCCGACACCTGGGGTTTCCCGAAACGGGAAGTACGGATTGCCCTCAATTTGCCGAAAATGGCCGCCGAAAACGTGCCGGCGAGTCGGGTATTGGGCGCCTTGCAAAGCGAAAATATCAGTATCCCCGGTGGCTCGGTCAGTGTCGGGGACCGCACTTTCAACGTCGAGACCAGCGGCGATTATCAAAGTATCGAAGAGGTGCGGAATACGTTGATCAATGGCCAAAATGGCCGTGTACTCTACCTCCGTGATCTCGCCAAGGTGGACTGGGCATACGAGGAAAACCGCCATCTTGCCCGTGTGAACGGAACACGCTGCGTATGGGTGACGGCCCGCATGAAGGACGAGCAGAATATATTTGAGGTAGGCAAATCCGTGAACTCCAAAGTAGCCGCATGGCGTGTCGATTTGCCCAAAAGCATGGATTACACAAAGGTTTTTGACCAAAATGATTCTGTTAGCAAACGACTTACGCGATTTGCCAAAGATTTCGGCATCGCGATTTTACTCGTTCTGCTCACACTCCTGCCTTTGGGTTGGCGCGCCGCGCTTGTGGTCATGGTCTCCATTCCACTAAGCATTGCTATTGGACTTTTTGCGCTCGACCAGTTGGGTTATTCATTGAACCAGCTCAGCATTGTCGGCCTCATTATCGCGCTTGGGATTCTTGTGGACGACTCTATTGTGGTGGTCGAAAACATTGAACGATGGCTGCGTGAAGGCCATTCCCGAAGAGACGCGGCTATACTTGCCACCAAGCAGATCGGCCTCGCTGTACTGGGCTGTACGGCTACACTCGTGTTGGCGTTTTTGCCGCTGGTATTCCTGCCCGAAGCCTCGGGCGATTTCATCCGTTCTTTGCCCTTGGCCGTTGTGCTGTGTGTGCTGGCCTCCTTGTTTGTGTCGCTCACCATCGTACCCTTTTTGAGTAGTCGAGTGCTCTCCGAACACCATGACCCTCGCGGAAACATATTCCTGCGCGGACTGAAATGGCTCATCTCCGGCACCTATGCCCGACTGCTTCACAAGGCACTCGATTGGCCTAAAACCACTATGCTCGTTGCCGCCGTCATTTTTTTTGGGGTGTTGGGTTTGGCGGGCAAAGCAGGCTTTGCCGTATTTCCTGCGAGTGAGCGGCCCATGTTCTATATTGACATAGAAGCGGCTGCCGGCACGAATCTTGAACAGACCAATCGTATTACACAAATGGTTGATTCTGTGCTGAATGAATATGTCGCACCGGAGTTTCGCGCGCAGCATTTGTTGCCAGATTCGTTGGAACCTGTTTCAAAATACAAGGAGGGAAAAGCCCGGATTACCTGGTATGCCACCAACGTAGGTCGGGGCAATCCACGTATTTACTACAATGTCATCCGGGAAGTTGAAGCCTTTGACTATGGACAAATTTTTGTGCAATTGCAAGAGAAAACGCCCCCTCCCGTCAAGATTGCGCTGATAGATGAATTGCGGGAAAAATTCAAAAACGTGCCGGGAGCAGTCATCAATGTAAAGGACTTTGAACAAGGTCCGCCCATTGAAGCCCCCATTGCAATTCATACTTTTGGAGAAAATCTCGACACGCTTCGGGGCATCGCCCTTCGTGTAGAAAACCTGCTCGCCGAAACGGAAGGCACCATTTACATAGACAACCCCATCGCCACGGTCAAGACCGATTTGCAGATAAAGATCAACAAAGACAAGGCCGCTACGATGGGTATTCCCGTGGCAGAAATTGACCGAATGGTACGTCTTGCCATCGCAGGGCTTAACCTTGGAGCATTTACTGCTGAGGCGGACGGCGAAGATTACAACCTCACGGTGACCGTGCCCAAAAGCGGAGCAAACACTACGCTCGACGCACTTCAAAACCTGTACATCAACAACATACCCGGCACGGCCATTCCGCTCAGCCAAGTGGCCGAAGTGGTGTTCAAGCCCTCGCCGAACTACATTCAGCACTACAACAAGGAGCGGTTTACTGGAGTGACAGCCTTTGTAAAAAGCGGTTTCCTGGCTGCAGAACTCAACCGTGATTTGGGCAAAAAAATGGCCGAAATGAAAATGCCCGAAGGTTATTCGTACCGAATGGCGGGCGAAGTGGAAAGCGCGGAACGCTCGTTTAGCGGCCTTGGCCCCATCATCTTGCTGACCATTTTTGGCCTTTTGGCAGTGCTGATATTGGAGTTTAAAACTTTCAAAAGCACCATTATCGTGCTGTCGGTAATTCCGCTCGGAATTATTGGGGCCATCCTTATCTTGCTTGCTACGGGCTATCCGTTTTCGTTCACCGTCGTGGTGGGCTTGATTGCGCTGATGGGCATTGAAGTCAAAAACTCCATCTTGCTGGTGGATTTCACGAACCAACTCCGCGCAGAAGGCCGTGCGCTGGACGAAGCGATTCAGGAAGCGGGCGAGATTCGTTTTGTGCCGATTTTGCTCACGTCACTCACGGCAATTGGTGGTCTGACACCCATTGCGGTGGAGGAAAACCCCTTGTACTCACCGCTGGCTTATGTGCTGATCGGGGGCTTGATTTCAAGTACGCTGTTGTCGAGGATTGTTACGCCGGTGTTGTATAAGTTGTTGTCACCGAGGGTGGTGTGAGGAAAATTTCAAACGAGCATCAGTCCCTCAACTCGCTCGAAGTGGCGAATATTCAGGGTCTTGACAGGAAGATTGTTCGTGATAGCGGTAGCGGCGATTAGAATGTCAGTCACCTCAATCATCAAGCCGCGACTGCGGAGCTTGCGGAAAATTTCGCCTGCTTTTTTTGCTGTCTCAACAGTAAGTGGGAGAACGAGCAAGTTTTGAAGTTCATAGTCTATTGAAGCGGCCTTTGAAGCATCATTTGCTCCCTAAAACAGCTCATAGACTGTAACTGCTGAGACATAGCGGAACTCGGTGGAGGCAAGATTGAAAAGCGTGGATTGCGTTTTGTCTTTTGCCCGCAAATGCTCAATGAAAAGGGTCGTGTTAGGAGGCCTTCAAACGAGCATCAGTCCCTCCACCCGTTCAAAGTGGCGGGTGTTCAGTGCTTGGTTCGGTCTTTTGCCGAAAGTGAGCCGCTGCCGCCCCACTTCTTGTGTAGCCAGCCCATTGAAAGAGTGTTGCGTGTCATTCTGACTTTTCGCAAGAAGTAAAATACCAATTGTGCGCTTGTCACCGAAAACGCACAATTGATAAAGCGTGTATTGTGTAAATTATTTACACAATTGTGTAACAGCCCCGCCTCGCCATACCCCGACTTTTGCAATGTTCCTGATTCGCGGAACTCTTTTCTCCAAGCCTTTTGCTGAAGAAAAGCGTACGCCTGTCAATGCAGATGGTATGCCATCGCTATCACAACATTTATTTCAATCAATAAACGAACACCATGAATACAGTAAAAAAATTATTGACCTACTGCATGCTGGGCAGCTTGCTGCTTGTAGGATGCAAGTCTTGGAACAAAACTCAAAAAGGGGCCGTAATCGGCACAGCCGCCGGAGCAGGTGCGGGTGCTGTAATAGGCCGAGCATCGGGCAACACAGCCCTGGGCGCGATTATCGGTGCTGCCGTTGGAGGTGGCGCGGGTGCAATTATTGGCAACAAAATGGACAAGCAGGCTCAGAAAATAAAATCTACGGTGAAGGGGGTAAAAGTAGAACGGGTAGGAGAGGGAATCGTGGTTGAATTTAACAACAAAATTTTATTCGGCTTTGACCGCTCTGACCTGACAGCTGAATCAAAAAGCGGTTTAAATGATCTGGTGACGGTGTTGAATGAATATCCTGATACGGACATCGAGATTCAGGGCCACACAGACAGCCAAGGCACAGAAAATTACAACAAGAAGTTGTCCAAACGTCGCTCAAACGCCGTCGCGGATTATCTAACGAGCCACGGTATCCGTTCCGGGCGACTTACGAAGCGTGGCTTTGGGGAGGAAATTGCAAAATATGATAATAGTACTTCGGACGGGCAATCTCAGAATCGTCGCGTAGAGTTTTTGATCTCCGCCAATGAAAAAATGCAGGCCGAGGCCAAGAAAGAGAGCGGCATGTAAATTATGGCATGCTCAAACTCCAACACGCCATGTAAGGGCGGAAACTCTTCAATATCTTTCAACACATAACAACAACAAACATGACGACCCAATCTTTAAATAAGCTTTGCCTGATCTTCGGGGCAGCACTTCTGTTTACAGGGATTGCAAACGCCCAGGATGATTTAGAACCTCAACACACTTCGTTCGGCATACGAGCCGGAGTTAACTTCCAGAATATCAATGGGAAAGATGCTTCAGGTGATAAATTGAAAAACGACCTGGTTACCCGCTTTCATGTAGGTGTTCAAGCCGATATTCCAATTGCTCCAGAATTCTACTTTCAGCCTGGCTTGCTTTTCACTACAAAAGGTGCTAAAAGTGAAACCATTATTTTGGAACAGACATTTACCAGCAATCTAAATATTTATTACCTCGAACTCCCCCTGAATTTCCTTTACAAACCCATGCTTGGCAATGGCCACTTACTGCTGGGCGTCGGCCCGTATGTCGCATACGGTGTAAGTGGCAAGATTAAATATGAGGGAGGCAACACAAGCGATACACAGGACGTAAAATTCGATAACAAGGTCACCATTCCGGAGGCTGCGCAAGACTTTTATTTAAGGCCATTTGATGCGGGCGCCAACCTTTTTGTAGGCTATCAGTTTGCCAATGGACTGCTTTTTCAATTGAACACCCAGTTGGGTTTGATTAATATCAATCCCGAGATTGAGAATGTACCAGAGAATGATTCTGCTTTCAAGAATACGGGCTTTGGATTGTCAGCAGGTTATAGCTTTTAATTAAAACACACTTTAGTGTCATTTAGCCGTTGAGAGGATACCCTTTCAACGGCATTTTTACATGCAGCTATCTAACGACTAAAAACTGCCTACAAACAACCTTCCCACCCGTTTCCAACACAGCGAAATAGCAGCCATCCATTAAACCTGTTCCATCAAAATCAACAGCGTGCACACCAGCAAGCAACTCCCCGTGAAGCAGCCTCTTGACCTCTTTTCCATAAGCGTCAAACAAACGTAAGGAGGTAAAACCGTCGCCGGGGAGATAACATTCAAGGGTAGTACCTGAAGAAACCGGATTTGGGGAAACGCTCAATGAGGCTTGGGCAGGAGTATCACCGGGTGTTTGGTTCCCGGTAATCAAACCCGGACTGCTCTGTTTGAACACCCCGATGTCGCTGGCGGCATAAATGGTCTGGCCGGCCACCAGAAAATCTTTGACTATTGAAGGCAGGGTCATGTTTCCCAAGGCAAATCCGGTGTTGTTGGCCGACCAGGTTTGACCGACATCCAAGGAGCGATAGACGCCACTAAAAGCTGTCGCGTAGTAAACCGTTGGACCTGCTATTTTGATAGCGTAGATATCGCCCCAAAACCCACCGACCGGTACCCATTGGTCGCCATTGTCGGTGCTTCGGAACAGCCCCACATCGTCGGTGCCGGCAAACACGAGCGTATCCACGGCGGCCATCGAGAAAACTTGTTCCAAGTGTACGCCGTTGCGGATAAACCCTTGGTTGATGCGGGTCCATTCCATCCCGCCAAAGGCGGTGCGATAGGCTACTCCCGTATCAGGAATGGAATTGGTGCCGAACGTTCCGGCGAACAAAGTGGTGGAATTGGCTGCCAACGAAAACGCTTTGTGGTCGTCCATGCCCGCGTTGTCGTATAGAACGTTCCAGGAATTGCCCAGATTTGTAGAGACAAACACCCCGCCGCCAAAAGTAGCGGCGTATAATGTGGTACCTACTGCGATAAGGTCCTGAACGGATTTGTTGTCAAGGCCAAGGTTCATTAGGGTCCAACCCGTGTCGAGCAAGGAGGTACGCAGTATTCCATGGCCTATCTGTGAGGCAAATAAAAAAGTGTCAACGTTCGCCAGGCCCGAAGTCGAGCTTTGGGTAAAGACAATATGCGGCGGCATCGGCTGCCAATGATGCCTGTTATCTTCTAGCATTTCCTTCCTAAAAACCCCGGCAACGCCAAATCCTTCTCCGAAACCAACACCTGCCCCAAGTCAAACGCCCAGTCAATCCCAAGCACAGGATCGTCAAAACGGATGCCGCCCTCATGTGCTTTGGAGTAAAAATTGTCGCATTTGTAGGCGAATTCTGCCGTGTCACTCAACACAAGATAGCCGTGGGCAAAACCGCGTGGCACGAAAAGTTGGCGTTTGTTTTCTGCGCTCAGCCGGATGCTGTACCATTGGCCGAATGCAGGAGAATTTTCCCTTAAATCCACAGCCACATCCAGCACCTCGCCTTCCGTGACGCGCACGAGTTTGGCTTGCGCCATTTCTCCTGCTTGATAATGTAATCCACGGAGTACTCCGCGGGTGGAACGGGCTTGATTGTCTTGCACAAATGCCGCGTGAACACCTGCTTCCGCCCAAACTTTCTGGTTGTAACTTTCAAAAAAATAGCCCCGATCGTCACGGAAAACCGCTGGCTCAAAAACAATCAGGTCTGGAATGGGCGTAGTTGAAAAGGACATTTTGATGTATGAACTATAATGTATGAACTATTAATGGGTTTTCACTTGGCGGGTCCGCCACAGCAAACTGCTACTGCCAATTGCTACTGCTTCCTGCCACTACCCTTTCGCCAAGAGATCATCGCAGAAGGTGTGAGGCCAAGGGTCGGATGCCATTCAGAGGCGAGGTCAATAGAAAGGTTGTTTTTCAAACGAAGTCCAGCACCAAAGCCAATGCGCATCAAATTATTGCTTCGCATCCCTGCCCTGATTACCAGCACTGAAGTGGGTCGATATTCAAGCCCGGCTTTTACCATGGCCCTGCGTTCGAGGTCTTTTTCGGTCTCAAAGTTCATCAAGAGTAACTCGGAAGGCTTCCAGGATGCCCCAATGCGCAATAAGGCGGGCACAAGGTCCTCGCCGATTTTTTGCTGGAAAGGGTTTTGGATTTTTGCGCCAACCCAAACGTCCGGCAAAACCCGGGCGAGCATACTCAAGCCGAAAGTCGCCATCGTGGCAGACCCATATTCCTGTGCCGAAGCCCGCAACACATCTGCTGAGCCACCTACATAAAAAGCTTCCGTCAAACGCCGACCGTAGGCCAGTCGGAACCGGTGCTCTGCATAAATATCTACCGCCGAATGCTCGATTCCCAGCCCAACGCCGCTATATTTTCCTATGCCTGCTACTGCCTGGAAATTGCCTGTGCGCCAGCCCGTCGTACCATAGGGCAAGGCAGACCCTGCCCAAAAGCCGAGCCGCTCGCCCAAGCCAAGTTGGGCTTCGTTGGCAAGTCCAGCCGAAAGGCTGGGGACGGCAATGGTGGCCCCGCCCATACCCATCGCCGCCGCATTCTCAAACGGACGCATGAACACCTGGGCTTGGATGGCGGTGTGCAAGATAAATGGAAAAACCAAAAAGGTAAGTTGGCGCATGGCATTAAAAATTGGTTGGGCAAAAGTAGAGAGTGCTTGCCACAGGTACGACATACATTTGTGGGTCAAATCAGAAAGCCCATGCGATTTATACAAGCCATACTAACCGTCAATGAAAAAGCCCACCCGTTGCTACCGAATCGCGCCAACACGTTTGAAGAAATATACGCCGATTTCCAACTAAGCGTCGAAGCGGGCGAGAAGGGCACGCGCTATTCTGTTTTCCTCCATCCTAAGCAAGATGTAACCGTTCAACGGCTTGAAATCCAATTCGACCTGCCACTTCCGCCCGATGCTCAGTTTTTTGCCAACGGCTACCAATCCTGGAGCGAAAGCCGGCTCCTGAAAGTCACCGATGGCATTCCTCGTTTGCGTAGTATAGCACGACGATATATGGGTTTGTATGGGGACGAGCACATTAAAGGCATTCCTCGTGGGAAGGGTTTTCTGCATTCCTGGACGTACACGTATGTAGCCCGGAACTCCGTACCGGGGATTGACCCGGAACGGAGTTCCGTGCTACTTTGCGGTTCGCTCAGCGAGCGTACTGGCTTTACACTTTTCTTGTACGATCATCGCAAGAGCATACTCACAGTTCGCAAAGACATGGATGGTCTTGCACTGCGCCACTCTTTTCCCGCACTCGATTTTTGGGTGGGCGAAGGCGATGAACAAGCCCTTTTTGACGCCTATTTTAAAGCCTGTGACGTGCCGCTGCCTACTGCTCCGCCTGCTATTGGCTGGACGAGTTGGTACAAGCATTTTACGAATATTTCAGAGGAGGTATTGATGAAGAATTTGGAGTCGTTTTCCGGTGGCATGGACTTTAGTCCGTCGGGAGGGGAGGCGTTTACGCCTCGGGACAATCATTTAAGGGGTGTAAACGCCCCTGGTCCCGACGGACTAAAGTCCATGCTACCATACTTCCAAATAGACGACGGTTGGCAAACTGCTGTGGGCGATTGGCTAAGCATAAAACCTGCTTTCCCAAACGGAATGCAGCATATTGCTTTGAAAATCAAAGAAAAAGGCTTGTTGCCTGGCCTCTGGCTCGCACCGTTTGTGGCCTCCGCCAAATCCGAACTTGTGCGCCGTCACCCCGATTGGTTGTTGAAAGACCCCAAAGGCCGCCCAATTAAAGTCGGATGGAATCCCTTATGGGAGGGTTGGTACTACGCACTCGATTTTTACCACGATGGAGTGCGCGAATACCTCAGTGGCGTATTCCATGCCGCCCTCGAAAAGTGGGGCTTTGAATTGCTAAAACTCGACTTTCTGTTCGCTGTTGCGCTCTCGCCTCCGCCTGGCAAAACACGCGGCGGCGTGATGTGGGAAGCCATGGAATTCATCCGTCATCTTGTTGGCTCGCGGCGCATCCTTGCCTGCGGTGTGCCGCTTGGCTCCTGCTTCTGGCTGGCGGATTATTGTCGCATAGGAGGAGATGTGCATCTAGCTTGGCGAAATCCCTTGCTTTCGTTTTTGCATTTTAGAGAACGGGTAGACACGCTAGCATCTCTGCACAGCACTTTGGGGCGCTGGCAACTCAACGGACGTGCCTTTCAAAACGATCCAGACGTATTTATTCTTCGAAACGGGCATCAAAAACTCAATCCAGATCAGCAGCAAACACTATTGACCATCAATGCTTTGCTTGGAAACCTGCTCTTTACTTCCGATGATGTGGGTGAATATTCCGAGGAGCAAAAAGCCGAACTCGACGAGGCACTGTCGTTGCGCGGCAGTCAGATAATCAGGGTGTTTAAATTAGAAAAGGAGGTTTGGGAGGTTGATTTTGAGCAGAAAAACACTTTTTGGTCGGCGTATTGCAATTTAACAAAATCAGTAAAAAACCTATCACTGCCCAACGGCATACGGGTGGATTTACGTCCTTTCGAGACCTTGGTTTTGAAATCTTGAAATCGTCGCCCAATGACAAGTCTTTTTGACTGTCCTATCCGCCAAGCACGTATCTTTGCCCTTCTTAAAAAACGCTGGACTATTAGATACTGGACTTGGGAACCATGTTGGTCCAATATCCAATGTCCAATATCCTACAGTCCAACGTCTAACAGCCCAACGTCTAAGTATACATGAAAAAACTGCTCCCTCCTTCGTTTCAGCCTACACTAAATCAACGGCTCGGAAAAAAACTACGGTGGATAAACCTTTTGTTGCCCTTTGGGCTTTTTCTTTCGGCTTGCTCCAATGATTTTGAGGTGACTGCCCCTTGGAAAGAAATCCCAATAGTATATGGCATCCTTTCTCCGCAAGACTCGGCACACTACATCCGTGTCGAAAAGGCATTCCTTGATCCCGAAATTAGTGCCCTGGTAATTGCCCAAATAGCAGATTCGCTCTACTATCCTGAAAATTCCATCACCGTATGGTTGGTTCGTACTAACGACCAGCTCTCCCTCCAACTCCAACGGGTGAACGGCGCATTGGAAGGCTATCCCCGCGACCCGGGTGTTTTTGCCGGACAACCCAACTGGCTTTACAAAGCAATCCCTACGGGCGGATTCTCACTAGAGCCTGGCAAGACATACCGACTTGAAATCAGACGCAACGACGGCAGACCAGCTATTACGGCAGAGACTACGCTGCCAAAAGACTTTGTTGTGATCAGACCGATCCTGTCAGACCCTGTACCAAAAATTGCTTTCGCTGGGCAAGTATCTACCTTGGTAAAATGGCGCACGGATGTCAATGGGTACTATTTTAACCTCACATTTCGTGTGAGAATCAATGAAAGAAAACTGGACGGCACACTTGTCGGCACACAGGAGTTTGTCTGGGAAGCGGCAAAAAATCTCGAACGGGGCGAAACCCCAATTACTCCAGGGCTATACGACGTTTCTTCTTTTACAACGGGCAACAGTTTCTACCAATTTTTGGCCAAACATCTCCAGCGCCCTGCTCCGAACCGGTACCGCGAATTTGGAACCTGCGATATTATCATTGATGGCGGCGGCAAGGAAATCAAAGAATATTTAGAAACAGCCAGCGCCAATTCTGGCCTAACTGGAGCAGAAACCTTTCCAAACTACACCAATATTTCGGAGGGATTTGGCATTTTCACTGCCAAGAACCGCACGATCGCTGAAAACATTCGCATTGATGGCGTTACGGTAGACTCCATGAACCTGAGTTCCATTGCAGACACGCTCGGTTTTGTAAAATAAATTACCGTACCCCTTTTATTCCCTTCCTATCCTTCGCGCCGGGCTGCCGTTTGTCAGCCCGGCGCGCTTTTTTTTGCTCAATTGGATGGTTTAGTGTCAACAGTGCGGCTATTTTTAAGCAAAAATCAAGATTATTTTGGGTTTATTTTTCACAATAATGAAGGTTCTAATGTTGTGCAATGTTATATTTTTTTCAAAAATGCACACTGATTGATTGATTTTGTGAAACAGAAGTCAATACTAAATTGGAAAGAGTTGTTTGTTGATGGAAATATTTTTTCACAATGATTTAAAAATGTAATTGCCAAATGGTGGGCCATTGTGCCACTTTTGTACTAGTGAACGGTGGCAATAAAAGTATTGCCGCCAAGAGATATGTTCATGGGATTATACAAATTCAGGTGAGAGAGCAAGTCCTTCCAATTGTGGGAGGACTTGCTAAACCTGAATACTGCCCCTTCGCCCAGCTCGGTCGCAACAAAAACCACTTCCAACCGTTTCCAAACCGCTATTCCTGCAAGACATACCGTCCCTCAAGAAACCCTTTCACTCGAAATGTTCATGGGATTATAATTTGTTGTATTACCAGCCACGCCGAAAGAGGCGTGGCTTTTTTATTTTCAGCACTACCTTTACCCGTTTACCCGCCGAAGCCCTTTCGGGCGAAGGAGGGCTTTACTACGCTCACGTCTCTCACACCGCTCACGTCTCTCACATATGTCAACTGCAACTGGCGAACTCAAACGCGTGACCACACACAGCATACAAGCAATGAAAAACCGTGGCGAAAAAATCGCCATGCTCACAGCCTACGATTATTCGACGGCCCGCATTCTCGACGAGGCGGGCATTGATATTTTGCTTGTGGGCGACTCGGCATCCAATGTGATGGCGGGCCACGAGACAACGCTTCCGATCACGCTCGACCAAATGATCTACCACGCCCAATCAGTGGTGCGGGCTGTTAACCGTGCCATGGTGGTAGTGGATCTGCCATTCGGAAGTTACCAGTCGAACTCCGAAATCGCTCTGTCAAGTGCTATTCGCATCATGAAGGAATCCGGTGCACACGCAGTGAAACTTGAGGGTGGCGAGGAAGTGGAAGAAAGCATCCGTCGTATCCTAAGGGCGGGCATTCCTATCATGGGGCACCTGGGGCTGACACCGCAAAGTATTTACAAGTTTGGCACCTACACCGTGCGGGCCAAGGAAGAAGTCGAGGCGCAAAAACTCCGCGACGATGCCAAACTCTTGGACCAACTGGGCTGCTTTTCCCTGGTGCTCGAAAAGATTCCGGCTCAATTGGCCAAAGAAGTTTCAGAAAGTATAGAAATACCGACCATTGGCATCGGAGCGGGCAGGCACTGTGATGGCCAGGTGTTGGTGACACAGGATATGCTGGGCATAACAAAGGACTTCAAGCCGCGCTTTTTGCGGCGCTATCTCGAACTTTTTGAGGCAGTTGGTGATGCCACGAAGCGCTACATTTCAGATGTGAAAGGTCTCGATTTTCCGAACGATACAGAACAGTATTAACGCGAGGCTGACACAAAATGCCTGCAAAAGTGGAGATCGAATTATGGTTCAGCCCTGAAGCGGGTTTTCAAAAGTCTGTTTACCTTCACCACTTCAAAAAGAGTTTACTCAGGTTGTTTTTTTTGAAAGTCGGTGCTTTATCCAATTTTTTCCCTGTTCGGGGAAGCGATTTGGGCGAATACTGTATCTTACTTTCGTTGTGTTGCTTTCTTTTTAACGTTCTAATACGGATATTTCATGAATAAAAAGATACTCCTTCTTTTGGCTTTTTTTGCCCTTGCATGGGGCCAAACAATTGCTCAAGTCAATCAGCCGTGCCCTAGCCCTCCTCCGCCAGGCGCAGAAAGCTGCCCGGCTTCCTGTGTTTATTGCGATTTTGACGGCTTTATGGGTATCAACAACGGTACACCCTCTGGAGGCAATACTGTTTGTGGGCAAATTGCGCTCCACAATGATCAATGGTTTGGCTTTACAGCAGGCTCTACTTCTATTACCATTACCCTTATCCCAAGCAACTGCCAAGATGGCAACGGCTTGCAAGCCGCTTTTTGGGATGATTGTTCTGATGACGACGCCATTGTCTGCGATCCGGGCCAGAACGGAGGCGGCAACACTCCTTTGGTGTTGACGTATGATGGGTTTACTATTGGTGAAACTTATTTTTATATGCTAGATGGCTGGAGCGGAGATGTATGCAATTTTGAAATTGACATCACGGACGGCTCTATCACGCCTCCGCCACCAGACAATGCACTCCAGCCTCAAGGCCCCACGATGGTGTGCCCGGGCGCTGTAGTGGTGTATAACATTGATGATGTGTTTGGAGCAGGCAGTTATCTGTGGACCGCCCCCGCAGGCTCACAAATCAACGGCTTTGGCGCTACACTGAATACAGACGCACCAGAAGGAACCACCGTAACCATCACTTTCGGCTCCCAAGGTGGCAACGTTTGTGTACAGGCCGACAATGCTTGCAATCCTCCTTCGGCAACCAATTGTTTGCCTGTGACGAACCAGCCTATTCCCCCTACCATCAAAGATCCTTTGATCGTTTGTTTCGAAGATGTGCCCTTCATTTGGGATGAAGAGCCGTTTCCGTTTTTGGATCTGCCTGGCACCTTCACACTTACTTCTTCGCCCTACGAGTCTTACCTGGGCTGCGACAGCCTGGTAAGACAGACGATAACCATCAAGCAAATAGCCCCCACCCCATTAGGAACAAGGTACACCTGTGCCGGAGAATGTTTTGTGGTCGGAGGCGATGAGTTTTGCGACCCAGGCACGTACACGATTATATTTGATTCTTTCCAAGGTTGCGATAGTGCTGTCACATTTACTTTGGTAGTGCTCAACCCAGTCGCTGTAATCCCACCTCCAGCAAATCCCATTGACTGCAATAGTTCGGGTGTGTTGCTGACAAGCACAGGCTCCACACCACTTGGATTGGCAACCTACCAATGGACAAACGCCAACTGGGGTTTCCTTGGAGGTAATGCAACTTATAATGCGACCCTCACGGGTACTTACCACCTGATCGTGACGTCGCAGGCAGGTGGAATACAGTGTCGAGATACTGCGACAGTAGTGGTAACGGGCAACACGATACCACCAGGCGCGTCTGCAACAGGCGGAAACATCAATTGTTTGTCACAACAAACAATGCTTATGAGTACTTCCCCGACAAATGGTGTTACCTATTCGTGGGCTGGACCAGGCATCAACCCTGGCAACCAACTTCAACAAAACCCTACTGTAACTGAACCTGGCGTATATGTGGTCACCGTAAGGAATCCGACCAACGGCTGTACCTCTACTGCCACTGTAACAGTGTTAGGAGATATCACGCCGCCTGCAGCCAATGCAGTTGGCGATACCATTACCTGCGCCCAAACCAGTGTTACCATTGATGGCAGCACGAACGTGCCAACCGCTACCTGGTTCTGGATTGGGCCCGGCATCAACGCGGGCAACCAAACACTGGAGAACCCCAATGTAAATCAAGCCGGTACTTATTCTGTGACGGTCACGAACACCGTAAATGGCTGTACCAATACCACTACGGCAGTGGTGGACCTGAACAATACGCTCCCCACAGCTACTGCTGGCCCGAACCAAACCCTCACCTGTACTGCACCCAACACAACCTTATTGGGAGCAGGAAATGGTGGTGGCCAACCTATAAGCTTCTCCTGGACTGGGCCAAACGGATTTACGTCTGGAATTGCACAGCCCAGCGTCAATGAAGCAGGCACATATATCCTCACGGTTTTAAACACTCAAAACGGATGTTCGAGAAAAGACACCGTGCAAGTCGCGGCCAACCAAGCGGTGCCAACGGCGAGTGCAGGTACGGATTCGACCATCACATGTGCACAGCCAAGCGTTACGCTTATCGGGAGTGGATCAAGTGCTGGCCCGAATTTTACCGCTACATGGAGCGGCCCGGGCATCAATGCAGGCAACTCTAACCAGTACAACCCTACGGTGAATCAGCAGGGTGATTACACTTTGCTCATCACGAATATTACCAATGGTTGTACTGATACTGACTCGGTGGTAGTAAACATCAATACAAGCCTCCCGACTGCCAACGCAGGCGCAGACGAGCAGCTTTCCTGTACTACCACCAATGGAGTGACACTTAACGGCAGCGGCGTTCCTATTACAGTGACCTACCTCTGGACGGGTCTGGGAATTGGCTCGGACAACGATACCTTACCCAATCCGACTGTTACCCAACCTGATACTTATATTTTATTGGTAACCAACCCTGCGAACGGGTGTACCGCTACCGACCAAGTCATTGTGACGCAGGATGCAAACGTGCCAACCGCAGCAGGTGGTCCGGACCAAGTGCTAAACTGCTCGGTGACCATCGTTGATTTTAACGGCACCGGGTCTTCTTCTGGTGCAGGCATCGTGTACGCATGGACTGGCCCGGGTATTTCAGGAGGCAATGCAACGGCACAAAGCCCGACAGGCTTGACAGTGCCTGGAACGTACAATTTGACAGTGACAAACACCAACAACAGTTGTGTGAATACCGATGTGGTTGTGATCCTGATTGACACCATTCAGCCTAATGCAGATGCTGGCAATCCTTTGATCTTGAATTGTTTCAATGGAGCAATTGACACACTTGATGCTTCGTCGAGTAGTTTGGGCACTGATTTCACGCTGTTGTGGGCAGGCCCCGGCATCAACGCAGGGAATCAAAATTCGCCCAACCCTGTCATCATCAATGAACCAGGCCTTTATACCCTAACGGTGACAAATACCGACAACACTTGCACCGCTACCGATCAAGTAAACGTCACGGCTGACCTTGCAGTACCTACGGCGGATGCTGGCACCGACCAAACGATTGATTGCGTGACAACTTCAACCAGCATAGGCGGGAACTCCTCTGCTGGTGCAAACTTCACTTACCTCTGGACAGGGCCTGGCATTGACAGCACAATCCAGTCATTGGCAACGCCTACCATTTCCATTTCGGGCACATACACCATTGTTGTGACCAATACAGTGAATGGTTGTACAGCCTCCAACGATGTCTTGGTAAACACAAATGCCGTTTATCCAACGGCGCTTGCGGGTACTGATGGCTTGTTGACTTGCGCCAACCCGATTGCAACCCTGAATGGTTCTGCTTCCAGCTCCGGACCAAATTTCCAAGTATTATGGACTGGGCCAGACATCAATGCGGGTAATCAAAACCAAGTTTCTCCTACAATTACCATACAAGGCACTTACATACTCGCTGTCACGGATATGGTAAACAGCTGCGTAACATTCGACACAGTACTGGTCAGCGAAAACAAACTCATCCCTGCTGCCAATGCTGGCGCAGACCTGGTTTTGAACTGTCAAACGCCCAGTACCACACTGGATGGTAGTTTTTCCGATGTAGGCCCAACCATTGTTTACCTCTGGACTGGGCCAGGTATCAATGCTTCAAATCAGAACGATCAAAGTCCGCCTATTGACCAACCCGGTCCATACGTGCTGCTATTGACAGACACTGCCAATGGCTGTACCTCTACTGACCAAGTAGCCGTTACGCAAGACAATGTAGACCCAACTGCTTCGGCAGGCGTTGATATGTTGATAACCTGCGCCAACGTAACACAAACCCTCGACGGTTCTGGCAGTAGTACGGGCGCAATCATAATTTATGTATGGGAAGGCCCTGGCATCAACTCTAACAACGTTGGTTTGCAAAACCCAACAGTGGATGTTTCAGGCACCTATACCGTGACAGTAATCAACACGCAAAACTTCTGTACGGCCACCGATGTAGTGTTTGTAGACGAAAACATTACTCCGCCGCTCACGGCAGCTGGACCTGACCAAACGCTCACCTGTGCGGACATTACCGCACAATTGGACGCGACGCTCTCGGCTTCTGGCCCGAATATCAGTTTCTTGTGGGATGGCCCCGGCATAGCTCCAGGCGATGAAACCTCCGCTACACCTACCGTGAATATGCCAGGTGTATATGTGCTCACCATCACAGATGCAAACAATGGTTGTACGAATGTTGACGCTGTGAATGTGGCCGAGGATGTGGTGTTACCGAACTCGAGCGCGGGCAGCGATTTGGCTATTACCTGCGCAAATGCTGGCACAGGTGTCACACTCAGTTCGGCTGGATCCAGTATCGGCGCAAACTTTACCATATTGTGGAGCGGACTTGGCATCACTCCTGCCAACGAAAGCTCCCCCAATCCCACCGTATTGCAGCCTGGTACTTACACCTTGTTAATCACAAACATCCTTAATGGTTGCACTCAAACGGACGTTGCGATTGTAAATGCAGACCAAAATCTTCCAACGGCAAATGCTGGCCCTGATCAGATCATTACCTGCTCTGATCCGAATGCGGTATTGGATGGCACGGGTTCTTCTACACCCAACGGGACCTTGGAATTCCAGTGGGGCGGACCGGGCATTAACCCCGGAAACCAAAATGGGGATATGCCAACGGTACTGCAAAGTGGGTCATACACCCTTACCGTTACGAATTCCGTGACGGGTTGCTCAGCTTCCGACCAAGTGGATGTTACACTTGACAATCTTCCAGCAACAGTAGTGGCTTCCTCGGAAATAATAACTTGTCAGGATCAGGTTTCGACGGTGACTGTGACGAGTTCGTTACCCGGCTCAACATTCCTTTGGGAAGGGCCCGATGTGAACCCAAACAACAAATTCAACCAAACATTACAAGTGGATGTGGCTGGGCTTTATGCCGTGACTGTGACGGCGCCAAACGGCTGTACTACCACCACCAGCACGATTGTGACTGAAGATCAGGACGTTCCGCAGGGCAATGTGGAAGGCTCAGCGCTCAATTGCCTTAACAACAGCTCAACTACGATTAGTGGAGAAGTGGTTTCGCCTCCTGGATCTACCTTCACTTGGACTGGACCAGGCATTGGTACTGTGACAACCTCTGCTGTAACAGTGACCCAACCCGGCATTTACACCTTTACCATTTCAGCACCAAACGGCTGTGTGCGGCCATTTTTTGCAGAAGTATTGGCTGATTTTGAAGAACCTGTTATCAGTACAGTAGCAACGGAACAAATAGATTGTAATACCACGGAAGTCACCATCAATGGTGCAGGAAGTTCTGTAGGCCCTAATTTCTCCTACTTTTGGACTACCAATACAGGCCATTTTGTTTCTGGAACAAACACTTTGCAACCAACCGTTGACAGGGCCGGATATTATACCCTGCGTATTTTGGACAACCTCAACGGTTGCGAAAGCATTGATTCCATAGAGGTAGAGATTGATCCGTTGGTGCCCTCCGGTTTTAATGTAACGGTAAGCAACATTCGTTGCTTTGGCGATACGAATGGTGCGATAACGGTGAATGGAGTACAGGGCGGAACCCCACCGTTCATTTTCTTCCTCAGTGGCAATACCGGTTCGGCCAACAACCAATATACCGGCCTAACCGCAGGCGATTATATACTCTCGCTGGAAGACGCGAATGGCTGCAGTTTGGACACCACCATTACCATTGGCGAACCAGGTCAGTTGTCAGTGGAACTTGGCCCGGACATCGAAGTAAACTTGGGTGAAATGGCCACAGTGGGTGCGCAAATTCAAAGCACCGTTGGGGTAAGTTCTATTGATTGGAACTACGCACCCGGATGCGACTCGCTCTCCATAGGTTCGTGTGAAACATTCACTTACCTGCCATTGGGTACTTACCGGCATACCATCGAAGTAGCAGATATTAATGGCTGTATTGCACGGGATGAAATTTTGGTGATCGTACAGAAAAATGGCCAAGTATTTGTCCCCAATATCTTCAACCCCAACAGCGACATTAACTTCTCGGTGGGTATCCATGTGGGTATTGATGTGGCTAAAGTCAACTACTTCAACATTTTTGACCGTTGGGGCGATCAGGTGTTCAGCCTGAAAGAATATATCCCCACTCCTGGCGCTACGCCTGATGCTTTCCAATCTTGGGATGGCAACGTTCGCGGCGACAAAGGCCAGGTCGGTGTTTATGTCTGGTATTGTGAAGTAGAATTTATTGATGGCCAAACCAAGCTCTTCAAAGGCGACGTGACGCTGATACGATAAATCTGTTCCTTAATAGTACGCCAAAACCGCTTCTCCCCTTGATGGGGCAGAAGCGGTTTTGTTTTTTCAATGCCTTAACAAATAAGCGCATCAACAAATCAATCAACCATGACGCTAACGCATCCCTTACAGCAACTTACAGTTGAAACCTCAAAATGGCTCATGTTTTGGTCAAGACTTGTCTTCTGGATCGTTTTAGGCTTGTACGCCTACATCAAATGTGCCTCCATGGGAGACGATGCACAGATATTCCTCACCCCGCTCGAAAAAAGAGGCGCGCTGGGTTTTTGGGCTGGATACGATTACCTGTTTATGCTGAGCTACTCCCTGTTTTTTGCCGTGTGCTGTGTATGGGGAGCAGGCTTGCTCAAGGCTGGCTCATTTTTCTACAACCTTGGTATAGCATTGGCTTGGGCAATGATTCCGCTGTTGCTCATTGATATGACGGAGAACTGGTGTATTTGGCAAATAGCCCTTGGCAAGTCAAGCACTGGCGTCAAAAACCTATTCGAATGTTTAAAGTGGCCCAAAATTATCTTGTTCGCTGGTGCTTCAACCTATGCCTTGGTAGTGAGTATACTGAAATGGAGGAAGGTGATTTGAAGGTAAAAAAGCTCCGATCTGAAGTCGCGGCTACCATCCTATTCCCCGCTTTTCAGGACATCAGCCTACCTTTGACCCATGAAGCAAAAAATCGTGGTCCTTACAGGAGCAGGCATCAGTGCTGAAAGCGGCATCAAAACTTTCCGAGACAGCGATGGCCTCTGGGAAAACCACCGCATCGAAGACGTGGCCACTCCTGAAGGCTGGGCTGCCAATCCCGCCCTCGTGCTGGATTTTTACAACCAACGCCGCGCCCAACTCTTTACTGTCGAGCCGAACGATGGCCACCGTGCACTGGCAGATTTGGAGCGCGATTTCGATGTACACATCGTAACCCAAAATGTAGATGACCTGCACGAGCGGGCAGGAAGTACCCAAGTACTGCATCTTCATGGCCAACTTCGACAGGTACGCTCCAACCGCTTTGAACACCTCGTGTACCCTTGGGACAAAGACCTTAATCTTGGCGATTTGTGTGAGCGTGGCTATCAATTGCGGCCCCATATCGTGTGGTTTGGCGAGGCTGTGCCGATGTTGGAGCCTGCCGCAGCAATAGCAGAGCAGGCTGATATTTTTCTAATTGTTGGAACTTCGTTGCAAGTTTACCCCGCAGCCGGCCTCATGCGCTATGCGCGCCGCAATATTCAATTTTACTACGTGGATCCGCGCCCTCAATTGAATTTTGAACTGAGTACCATGTCCAATCTTGTCGTCATCGAAGAACCCGCTTCCACAGGCATTCGGGAAGTGGCGAATATGGTGGTTGGTTAATTGGTGGCTGGTGATTGGTGGACTGGTGATTGGTGATTGGTGGACTGGTGATTGGTGACTGGTGGATTGGTGGACTGGTGATTGGTGGATTGGTGGACTGGTGACTGGTGGATTGGTGGATTGGTGATTGGTGACTAGGCCCACCAAACGCCGGGAGTGTTCAAAAATCTGTGTCAACTG
>CAZPTQ010000031.1:29590-34002 GCA_964589365.1 uncultured Saprospiraceae bacterium | reverse complement strand
CCTTTAGGGGTAAGGGGTGTAACCAGCAGTTGACACAGTTTTATGAACACTCCCTTCGAATCACCAATAAACCAATCACCAATCAGGGTTTCGCCGGTTGTGGCATCCAGTGTAGCACCACGCGGGCATTTTTGTTGAAGTACTTGTTGGCGGCAGCGCGGATGTCCTCTCTGGTTACCTTGCGATAGCGTTCGAGTTCGGTATTGATGAGCGCCGCGTCGCCGTAGTACATTTCATATTGCGCAAGGTTTTCAGCAATTCCGGCCATGCTGTTGTTTGCGCTCACAAAGTCATTTTCAACTTGATTTTGGAGTTTTTGGAACTCCAATTCTGAGATCAAATTTGTTTGAACCTCGCCAATGACAGCATCCATGCTTTTTTCCAGATCAGCAATTTCCACCCCGAGGTTGGCAATGCCAAAGCAGATATTAGCGCCTGGGTCTTCCAGTTCGAGCGGGAACGAGCCTGCAAACACTGCCTTCTGCTGCTCATCCACGATGGTCTTTTGCATACGGCTGCTTTCACCTTGGCTCAATACCATTCCGAGCATCTTCACGGCGTAAAAATCTTTAGTGCCTTGGGCAGGGATATGGTACGCAAAAACAACGGCAGGCAGTTGCACATTGTCGTATATCGTATCGCGCTGTATCTGCGTGATGGCAGGCTCCTGTGGGAATTTGCGCTGAATCTCTCCTTTACCCCGTGGGATGTCTTTGAAATACAGGTCAATCAATTTCTTGGTTTGGGCTATGTCAATATCGCCTGCGATGCACAAAATGGCATTGTCTGGGCGATAAAAATCCTTATAAAAGGTTTTGTAATCAATCTCTTGCGCAGCATCGAGGTCTTCCATCGAACCTATAACGGAGCTTTTGTACGGGTGTACTTTATAGAGGCGTTTGAGGGTTTCCTCTCGAAGTCGCCCATAGGGCTGATTATCAACCCGTTGGCGGCGTTCTTCCTTCACCACTTGGCGCTGGGTCTCCACGCCTACCTGCTCCACCTTGGCGTGTAGCATCCGCTCGCTCTCTAACCAAAGGCCAAGCCCGAGTTGGTTGCTTGGCAGCACCTCGTAATAGTAGGTGCGATCGTACCAAGTGTTGGCATTGTTCATGCCCCCGGCATTGTTGATATAGTCGTCAAACTCGCCGCGCTTGATATTTTCCGAGCCTTCAAATAACAGGTGCTCGAAGAAGTGTGCAAAGCCTGAGCGCTTAGGCTTTTCATTCTTGGAGCCCACATGGTACATGACAGAAACGGCAACTATGGGCGTAGCGTGGTCTTCGTGGAGCAGCACTTTGAGACCGTTGGCCATGTCATACTCAACGAACTGGATGTTTTGGGCAACGACCGAGCTATACAAAAGTGCAAGGAGGGAAAAGAACAGTACTGTCTTTTTCATGTTATTGTTTATGGTGTATTTATTTGAGTAGGCGCATTGTATTTACTTCAAAAGCACTCCGTTTTTTACTTTGAATGCTTGAACCCTTGCCTTCAACACATTGGTAAGTGGGTTGTCGGTAAGTACAAGGAAACTGGCCTCGTAGCCATTTTCGATTTTGCCTATTTTGCGGTTAGGGAAAATGGCGCGTGGGGTGTTCTCGCACAACACTTTAAGTGTGCGCGCATCATCCAGTTCGCCTAGCCCAAACCAATAGTTTAATTCCATTCGAAGGGTGCGTTGCGGGTCGTCAGAGCCCATTGCAACGATAACGTTAGCATCAAGCAGGCTTTTCAGCGTTTTTTTGTGGAATCCTTGAACTGCTGCTCGGTTGGCGGCAGCTTGTGCATGGGAAAGCAGCAACACAAGCGGTATCTTTTTCTTTACAAGTGTCTTGATGTCAGCTGCTGAAAGTTCGAATTTGTTGGAGTCGCCTACGCCGTCCCAATTGTGGCCGGGCAGGTTGGCAAACCCATCAACGCCGAGTTTTAGGCCAAGTCTTAGATCCTCGGCAGTTTCCACATGTGCAAATACTCGGAGACCAGATTTATGCGCTTTTTTTATCACCAACTTGGCGACCTCGGCAGAAAGGCCCTTACCTTCTTTACCGCCATTGTTTTGCGCATCCATCAAGTAAATCGAAATCACCCCCGGATTTTGCATTTTTATTTTGTCCCAATTGGCTTCTAACGCGACCTTATTGTCAATAAACCAGTAACCATTGCCTAGCATTTTTTGGCTGGTTTTCAGTTCGGCGTAACGCTCGCCCCACTGGCTGGGGTTTTTGATTTTGTTGGCGGGGCCTTCGTATTCCAAAAACGGGTATCCGAGTGTGCAAGTAATCACCCCGTTGGCAAAAACTGCGTCGGGTGCGCTAGCTTTATTCAAAAGTGGGGCAGTGGCTGCACGACCTTCTTGCGTGTTTCCAAGCATTTGGAGGTAAAACACACCCTCGCCTAAATACTGGTTCAAGGTGTTGCTGGCAGAAGGGTTTTCTGTGACGCTGGAGCAGTGCGCATCGCCCATTGGAGGCACCACCCAGCGGCCTTCGAGGTCAATGATTGAGTCAATTTTGGCCGGAGCTTTTTTACTCAGGACACCATTTGTGGTGTACCATGTAGCGGTCGCAAAGCCTTTGCCATTATACCATTGGCCGTTGCGGAACTCATAAGTTTTTCCCGCCGATTGAGCCTGCATATTTAGGCATAAAAAGCAAAGAAGTAAAAGGGAAGAGAGTATGCGTTTCATTTAAAATGTTGACTTTGAATGGATTAGATAACAGTGTTCAAAAAAAGACTCGCAAAAGTAGCCAGCCTCCCGCCAATAGGGTAGTGGTTAACATACTATTGGTAAAACTGCAAATAAAGAAAATTCAAAACTGGTAAATGTAAAACTGTGGATTGCACTGCACCCTTAAAACTACCTTCGCCCCATGCGCTACGATGTAATTATTGCAGGAGGAGGAATTGTTGGGCTTGCCACCGCCTTGCAATTGCAGCGACAACGCCCCAAACTCCGAATTGCGGTGCTTGAAAAAGAAAAACAAGTGGCTGCCCACCAAAGCAGCCGAAACAGTGGAGTAATTCACTCCGGAATCTACTACCGCCCTGGAAGCCTCCGAGCCACCAATTGCAAGCGCGGCTATGATTTGATGCTCCAGTTTTGCAAGGAAAATGATATTCCACATGAGGTTTGTGGGAAAATAATCGTCGCTTCGGAGAAAAACGAGCAAGACCAATTGGACAAGATTTTCCATCGTGGGGTAGAAAACGGTCTCGTTGGAATCCGAAAAATCAGTGCTGCAGAAGCTTGTGATATAGAGCCAAACGTTCGGGCCGTAGAAGCCGTGTGGGTACCACAGGCAGGTATTGTGGACTTTGGTACAGTGGCACGCAAATACGCCGAAATCTTTCAATACAATGGCGGGGAAGTCTTTGTAAATCAAAAAGTTGTAGCGGTGAAAGATTCAAATACCGGGATCGTGCTAGAAACAGAAGGAAGCCCATTGGCCTCCCAGGGAAAAACTTGGGAGGCTTCCTTATTCGTCAACTGCTCCGGCCTCTACTCCGATCATGTCGCCAGCCTAACAGGCGAAAAACTAAACGTGCAAATCATCCCTTTTCGAGGGGAATATTACGAACTAAAACCTGAGTCTGAACATCTTGTGCGCAACTTGATTTACCCGGTACCAAACCCGAATTTTCCTTTTCTTGGTGTTCATTTTACCCGTATGATTCATGGGGGCATCGAAGTTGGGCCCAACGCTGTGCTGGCATTCCAACGGGAAGGATATTCGCGTTGGGAATTGAATTTCAAGGAATTGGGCGAAACGCTCGCATTCCCTGGATTTCGAAAAATTGCACGAAAATACTGGCAGGAGGGCTGGGCTGAAATGCGGCGCAGTTATTCTAAAGCCCATTTTGTCCGCGCCTTGGCGCGGCTCGTGCCAGCCATTAAGCCTGACGATGTGGTGCCCGGTCGTACCGGGGTTCGCGCCATGGCCTGCGACCGCGACGGCAACCTGCTCGACGATTTTCTCATCCTCGAGAAACCTCGAATCCTGAATATTTGCAATGCGCCCAGCCCGGCTGCCACGGCTTCACTGGCGATTGGAGAGACGGTGGCGGAGATGCTGCTAAAAAGGATAGGATAATGGCTGAATTACATCGCTGATAACCAATTGATTAAAGATAAATATGCTAACTGTTCTGACAAACGAACATTTCCAGCCTGAAAAGGAATACGCCTTCCACGTCTTGCTCCGCGAGATGCTCGGGATCGAGTATCGTGTAGAATACAAAGCCGTCTTTGAGCATACGATTCGTTTGCCAAATGGTGTCAAATTGAAAATGGCAGATGGTTTTTTGGAGCCAGAACTTCCCGAAAGTTTTAAACTTTCGGGAAGTTGGAACCCAATCCACCAATCACCAATCCACCAATCACCAATCCACCAATCACCAATCCACCAATC
>CAZPTQ010000031.1:3111-29490 GCA_964589365.1 uncultured Saprospiraceae bacterium | reverse complement strand
ACCAATCACCAATCCACCAATCACCAATCCACCAATCACCAATCCACCAATCACCGACATCTTCGCAGCCACTTTTTTCATGCTCACGCGCTGGGAAGAAACACACAGCACCGAACGCGACGCTCATGGCCGTTTTCCTGCAAACCAATCCTTGGCCTGGAAACAAGACTTTCTCCACCGCCCGGTCGTAAACGAATGGGCCGATTGGCTATGGGAGACACTGGTTCGACTTGGCTGGCAAGGTGTAAGAAAGCAGCGAAAGTTTCAAATCTCCCTGAGTTGCGACGTAGATCATCCTCGGCTCTGGTGGTCAACAGCGGAACGTGGAAAAACGCTGGCAGGCGCGATTTTCAAGCGCGGTGACCTTAATGAAGCGCGTTATTGGCTCAAAAATCATATTTTCAGAAAAAAAGACCCCTACGATGTGTTCGATGAATGGCTTGATCTCTTTGAAAGAAACAATCTTGTGGCGCAGTTCAATTTCATGGGAGAAAGGCCGAGATCGAGCGATTGCTGGTACTCGATTCGACATCCGTTTGTCAAAAAATTGATGGCAAAAATTGCGGAGCGCGGACATGGTATCGGCTTTCACCCCAGTTACGAGGCTTTTAACAGTCAAGATATTTTCAATCGGGAACTGGCTTCGCTGCGCGAGACAGTCCCGATTGAAATCACTTCTGGTCGCCAACATTATCTGCGGTTTTCTGCGCCGAAAACCTGGCAGATGTGGGAGGCCGCCGGTTTACAAGAAGACAGCACGCTAGGATATCCTGAGGCAGAGGGTTTTCGTTGTGGTATTTGCCACGATTTCCCAGTGTTTGACACGATACAGCGCAAAATGCTGAACTTACGGGAGAAACCGCTCATTGCGATGGACGTGACCTTGGCGCAATACCGCCATTACTCCCCAGAGCAAGCCGCTGAACGTCTTTTTCAACTTCGCCGCGAGGTGGAAAAACATGGCGGGGATTTCACACTCCTTTGGCACAATTCCTCCTGGAACTCCCCCTTTTGGGAAGATTGGAAAGTGGTATTTCTAGATTCTATGGTTCGCTAATTAATTTATAGTCAATATGTTGCACCGATTTCGTGCTCAACTGCTACTGCTACTGCTACTGCGACTGCCACTGCTTTGCCAAACATCTGGCATTCCGTTGCAATCCCCTTCTTACCCAATCCTTGACCGCTTGGAAATTCTGAGTGGTATAGAAAGCCCGATTCATCCGGAACTCAAATACTACAATCGGCGCGATGCGGCTAGGTATGCGCTTAGGCTGGATTCATTGGTTTCCAATCAAATTTCTTCCCGAGACCACGCTGACATTCAATACCTTCTGGATGATAGCAACGAATGGCTTGCCGACACCAGCCGTCTATTACGGCCTACCTCCAGGCGAGGAATTCTAAAATATTTCTACCAAACGCCCGCCAACTTTTTTGAAGTGAACACCCCCTATTTTAGGTTGCGGGCCAACCCGATGTTAAATTTTCATTTGGGTCGCGAACAGGGCGATGTTGAATTGGTTTTCCAAAACCAGCGCGGCTTCGAGGTGCGAGGCGAGGTGGATCGAAAATTGTTTTTTTATACTAATTTGGTGGAGACGCAGGCGCGCTTTCCGCGGTATGTGTCACAACGGGTAGGTGAATTTTTGGCAATTCCAGGGGCGGGTTTTTTCAAGGGCTACAACAGCACACTTTTTGATATTCAAAATGGATATGATTTCAATGTGGCAACCGCTTATCTCGGTTTCCAGGCTTCGAGGCATTTTGGTGTCCAAATCGGTCATGGAAAACATTTTATCGGGAACGGCCACCGCTCCATGTTTCTTACAGATTTTTCTGCACCTACTTTTTTCTTTAAGTTAGATACCCGTGTGTGGAAGTTTCATTACCAAAACCTGTTCCTCGAACTTAGCCCCGTGTCTCAGATAAATATCCCTGATGGCACGATCTTGCCCAAAAAGTATGTGGCCATCCATTATTTGAATTATAAGGTCACTCCTCGCTTGGCATTTGGTTTTTTTGAGGCTACGGTTTTCAACCGTAGCCGTCAGTTTGAATTCCAATACTTGAATCCTGTAATTTTTTACCGAACGGTGGAAGGCATGATCGGCAGCCCTGACAATGTATTGCTGGGCTTTGACGGGCGCTGGAACATGTTGCGGCGTGTTCAACTCTATGGGCAAGTAATTCTAGATGAATTGGTGGCTTCTGAAATATTCAGTGGGAGCGGCTGGTGGGCGAACAAATGGGGAATTCAAGCTGGTGTCAAATACGTGAACGTTTTGGGCCTCGACCATTTGGATTTTCAGATGGAACATAATCGTGCACGGCCTTTTACTTACTCGCATTCAGATCCCAGCAATAGTTACACGCACTACAACCAGCCCTTGGCGCACCCCTTGGGCGCTAATTTTAAGGAAACCCTTGTGTTGCTTCGTTGGCAGCCATTTTCGCGCCTCTCATTGCAAGCGCGTTTTATACATGCGTACATTGGCGAGAATACACCCACCGCGAATTGGGGCGGCAATCCACTCCTCGATTATAATACCCGAGTGCAGGATTATGGCAATGAAATTGGACAAGGCGTAGCAGGAAAGATTGACTTATTGGGCCTCGACGCATCTTGGACCTTGTGGCATAATGTGTTTGTGGATTTCAAGTTTCTCTATCGAAAAAAAGACAGCGACGACGATTCAAGAGATGGCTCAGCACGAGTCTTCGGCGCTGGGCTTCGTGTCAATATGTGGAATCCCAACATGGATTTTTGATTTCAAAAAACATTCAAAAGCCCTTGTTTTTCAATTCGTTAGAGAACTTCAGAAAGGGTTTGCTTTATTTTACCTATCGTTAACAGCGGGGGTATTCTTTAGGCACCACGCACCCCCCTACTTTTGTGCCATCATTCTGACAACAACAATTAACTTACCTTACATTCATCTCATCTTAAAACGGTTTCCTTTCTAATGAAACAAGCATTTTCCCTCCTCGCTTTCTTTCTCCTCGGTTCCTTTGCAATTAATGCACAAAATGCAACGGGTCCAGTGATGACTTTCCCAACGACTACCATTGACTATGGCAAGATCGAAAAAGGAAGCGACAAAGTCCGCAAGTTCTCGTTTACCAATACCGGCAACGAGCCACTCGTCATCAAAACCTGTAAAGGATCCTGCGGGTGCACCATCCCAACCTACCCACAAGAGCCAATCATGCCTGGCGAAACTAAAACAATTGACGTGAGCTACGACACCAACCGTCCTGGTGCATTCACGAAAACGGTGACCATTACCACCAACGAAACACCAGATACGCACACCCTTACCATCAAAGGCGAGGTGTTGGTGCCACCAACGCAAGAAGCAGTGCCTCCAAGCAACGGTGGCATCAAGCAATAAGAACTGATTGATTTTTGGTTTGACGATACGACCCTGCTGGTGCAATACCGGCAGGGTTTTTTTAATGTCCGATTTACCTGCCTTTCTGTCAAATTTTCCAAAATGATGAAACCAATCCTCTGCTTCCTCCCACTTCTGCTCTTTTTATCGGGCCTGGCCCAACAACAAATGAGCATCCCCACCAGCTGTGCTTTCGACACCGACTTCCTCAAAGAATTCCACAGGAGCTGCCCGGATTTCGACAACGACGGGGCGCCTTACCCGGACGACAAATGCCCAAGAGAAAAGGGCGACCCGAACTACGAAGGCTGTGCAAAGGCTATCAATGAACGAATGGCTCCCGGCAGAAGCACCTCTTCCTCCGTTAGAGACAACCTGATACAAAATGGCAAATCCGGCCTCCGTATGAAGGCTATACCTGGCGGCACCTTTACCATGGGCAGTCCCAACAATGAAGACGGACGGGATAACGACGAATGTAAGCACCCTGTGACGGTAAACGCGTTCAAAATCGGCTTCAATGAAGTGACGCAGGCCGATTGGTGGGAAGTGATGGGCAGCGACTCGCCTGAGCTGAGATTCAAGGGCTGTGATGATTGTCCTGTGGAGAATGTTTCCTGGAATGATATTCAGGAGTTCTTAAACAAACTCAACGCAATACTCCCGCCAAACGGCGGGCAAAAACCGTATCGCTTGCCCACGGAAGCCGAATGGGAGTTTGCTGCCCGCGGGGGCAATGAATCCAAAAAGTACGTATATGCCGGTGGCAACAACCTGGATGAAGTAGCTTGGAATGCCAATAAGTCTACGAATGTAATTCAAATTGGTTTTGTGCCGTATCAGGCAAAAGTGGCAAATTATTGTTTTTGAAAAAAAGACCGTTCGTCCAGCAACCTTTTTTCTGTATTGTTTGTCTATGAAAGCGAAAAAAATACCCCTAAAAACGCATCAATAATCGAAAACTCCTTTACTTTCGTCCCGTCTTTGCAAAATTTATCAGGCATGAAACGAGAACATACTTTCAAAACCCTTCTGGTAACGGCTTCTTTACTAAGTCTTTTCGCGTTTGCCTTTGTAAACCTCCGTACCAATTCTACTTTGACACAACCATTTTCAAAAATTGAAATAGCGCAAAATCAAGTGGAGGATGAAGCAGCAGGCGGCTCAGATAAAATCCCAGTTCCCGACGTCTCTGTTTTGGGTAGGGTTTGGGAAATCGCACAGCGGTTTTTAGACAGGGCAAATTGATTTTCACAAAAAAATTACAAGCAAGAAACCCGATGCAGCATGACTGCATCGGGTTTCTTGCTTGTATCGGGTAAAATTGCTTCAACAGTAAATATATACCTTTGCTCAAAATGATTTACATAAAAATAAAGACCCATTTGAGCGCTCATGCGTTCCGATTTTTGGGTTTGAAACGACAAAGGTTCAGCTGTTTCGGGATTCTTTTTACAATGACCGTACTTGCTTGTGGTGAACGACAAACCGCAGAACCAGAGCCTTTTGACACCAGCCAGTATTCCTATTTCCCGTTGAAAATCGGCAAATTTGTAGAATATCAGGTAGACAGCGTGGTGTATGATTTTGGTGCTGGCGGCAATATCATCCAAGATTCCTCCCAAACTTTTTCAAAAGAAATTGTGGCGGATACACTTCGTGACAATTTAGGTGAGTTGCAGTATATCATTGAACGTTATGAGCGGTCTGATTTGAGTCACCCTTGGGCCTTTAAAAATGCCATTACAGCAAGTCGAACGGCGACTCAAGCCGTACGAACTCAAGACAATTGGAGGTTTCTGAAATTGGTGTTTCCGATGAATCGCCGCAGTGAATGGGATGGGAACATTTGGATAGACGACAACCGGGAAATAGAAATTGCCGGAGAACGTATGCGTCCATTTACTAATTGGGCTTATGAAGTGGATTCTATTGACGTACAGGCATTTGTAGGACAATTTACTTTTGATTCAACCTTGCTGGTCACAGAAGCAGATGATGTTAACGTCATCGAACGTCGGCTTTCCAGGGTTCGCTATGCCAAGCATATCGGTGTCGTTTGGCGGGAGCAATGGATTCTTGATTCGCAATATTGCAACCACATTCCCCCACCTGCCGACTGTGAAACCCGTCCCTGGGCCCAAAAAGCCGAAAAAGGCTACATCCTTCGCCAAACCATAATATCTTTTAATTGATGTTGGATGTTGGACTCTAGACATTGGACATAACGTTGGAGATCTGTCAACGGTTACATCCAATGCGTAGTTTCCAAAGTCTACAGTCCAACATCCAACATCTTAAGTTCAACGTCCAATCATGGGAGAAACTCAATACGTTACCATTGGCCGCACCCGAAAAGCGCATAGCCTAACAGGCGAGATCAAAGTTTTCATTGAAGAGCGCTATTTGGAAGATTTTATGAAAAACGAACGAATTTTTTTGGAAATAAAGGGATTGAAAGTCCCTTATTTCATCGCCAACGTGCGTGGAGGAGGAGAAATGATCATGAAACTCGAAGAGGTGGATAACCGAGACACCGCTACGCTCCTCCAATCACGAGATGTGTTATTGCGCCAACAAGACATCTTGCCCGATCACGCCCGCGAGTTCGAGGTGGCAGAAGACGGTGGCCTCGAGTATGACCATCTTACGGGATTTCTTTTAGTAGATGAAGCCTTGGGAGAAATTGGATTGATTGACGAAGTGCTGGAAATGCCACAACAAGAAATGGCTTTCTTAAAATATAAGGGCAGGGAAGTGCTAGTCCCCTTAAATGAACAGTTTATACGTTCAATTGACGAGCAAAACCGCCGCGTCTTGGTAGATTTGCCTGACGGACTTTTGGACTAATGAAATATTTAACAAATAAAATATTTGCATCAAGAAACTTTTTTTCTTCTTTCCCGCGTTCACGTTTGGATATTTGATGAGATTAACCAATAAATACCCTCCCTATGTACCACACTACCGAACGAAATGAACGCCAAAGCAAAAGGCATGCTATGGTGCTCGCAATTGCCCTCCACCTTGCATTGGTGGCCATGCTGTATTTCAAAATGACGAGCGAATCCATCACCCGCCAAGACGAACAACCCACAAAGGTGAACGTCGCGAAAGAACGTCCTACGGCAAAAGCAAAGACAGTACAGCTGCCTTAAGCCCTGTGTAACGCCCAATGAAGTGCAACCATGAGACAAGTGCCGCTCCCTGATGTGGGGGCGGCACTTTTTTGTACCAGCTGCTTAAGTCGCCAGACGTTTGTAACCAACGGAAAAAGTCGCTGATACAAAAAAGGCGCGTTCTCTCTGGGGGAGAGAACACGCCAAATGTTGTTTTCTTCGATTCTAATCCGTTACACAGGGGCCGTAATTACTACGGCAGTTAGTCAGTTGAAGGATGGCCTCGTAATGCAGGCTTTCAAAAAAAGTAATTTGGGGCCTGGTTTGATAGGGTTAGGGCAAAATGAGTGTGAATGGATGAATTAAGGGCCGCTCTCATGGTCGCCTTTTCTTGGGTTTCCTGGATGGAATTGTTTCATCTGGCTTTTTGAAGTTCATCTGTTTTCAAATGGCTTTTCGGAGATCGCGCTCACTTGGTTAGGGTGGCTTTAAGGGTTGGGGGCATAGTGTTTGTTTATGTGGTCTTTCAATTAGTAGGGTACACAGGGTGAAGTGTAAAATGCTCGTCAGCGTAATCACCTTTCAAAAGTCCTGTTCGAGCAGTTCGGCTTTGTCCATCAGGGCTAATTATTCGTTTTCGCAGTCTGTAGGTTTGTTCTGTTTCTGGGCTTCCAGGGTGCTGTACTGGCAAAAAGTCAAACACCAATACATGATCGGTCATTGCAGGTTTCCAAAGTGCATGAGCGAAGGTTCGTCCTGCAGGCAGAAGTTGTTCGCGCAACCAACCGATGTGTTTCCATATAGTTTTTCCGTTTAGTCCTCGGTAGCCGACTTGCAGTGAAAGGCTTGAAATCTCCTCCCATTTTGGGTCGTTCTGGCTGAGGTTGCAACTGACTTCGATCAGGAGCGGTTCCATGGGCCGTGTTTTGAAGCGGGTTAAAAAATCGTTGAGGTTCATGGTGTTTGTTTAAAACCTGGCCCCCGGCAGCGCTCCTTTGATTTCACCTTTTTCCTGCTCGGTTTTCTGGGGGGCGGAACGCTGCTCGGGGTTGTTTGGGCAAACTTTGCCAGGCCGTTTTCATGTGGTCTTTCCCGGTCTCTCAATGCTGACAGTTTTCTCAAAAACGTTTCGGCTTTCCTTGTTTGCTTTTGATAGGTCAAAGGTGAGGGCGATATGGGGCAGAGGCCAAACACAGAAATTGACATCACTTCCAATACTGGAAATTTTTTGAGATTTTTGTGTGACCCTATTTGATTCAAGTGAGCACAAGGTGTTGATTTCCAACGCTTTTATGATTTCAATCGGCCTTCGATGTACGCCAGCCCACTCCTTCGCACCCTCCAACTGCTCTCTCAAGAAGAACTTGAAGCGCTGCATCTTTTTGTGGCATCGCCGATTTTCAACGATACCAGGCCTGATGACACCTTGGCGTTATTTGAATTTTTAAAAAAATATTATCCTAAATTTGAAGGCCCAGAGCTCCACCGGGACGTCGCGGGCAAGCGTTTTTTTCCAAAAGCCGCCAATCCAGTAGGTGCCTTGCAGCGTACTATGGCTCAATTAATGACCATCGTGCGGAATTTTGTCACCTTCCGGTATGCCGTGCTTCGCGACGCTGAGGAACCAAATGGTTCTGCACTGCTCCATGAAGTTCAACAAAAACTCTCGCTCATGAGGTTTTATAGCGAGCGTTTACAGCAGTCCAATCTTCCACCAACTCCATCCGTTCAAGTTGAAGAGCAAGGGCGTAAAAGCCGAAAAGCCGAAAACTTTTTTGAAAACCTGAACAACCAGGCAAGGAAGGAATTGGACAACTGCTTGGATTTCAGCGATTTCGATGAGCATGAGTTCGCTGATTATCATCAGTTCCGATTTAAGGTGGAACAAGAAAAAGCCTTCTTTGAAGAACACAATAGTGAGCGTGGGGGAGACAAAAACCTGCTGGCTGCCACAGAGCAACTAGACACCTTCTACTTGATGAGCAAACTCGACCAGATGTGCCGTCTGGTACATTATCAGCGCATGTGGCGACTGTTCGAAGACGGTTCGCCGGAGCATACCCGATTTCTTGTGAATCGCGATACTACGGTGCAAATTGCCCGGACACTTCGGGCCAATGGCTTTTTGCAGCAACCTGCTGTGGCACTTTACTGCACATTACTTGATTTTCTGACGCAAAGCGATCCTGTTGAGGCGGAACATTTGTCGGAAGATTTTGAAGCATTGTTGGCAGAAAACCTGCGAGTTTTGCCTGCGCAACGGGTACAGGCCATGCGTGTGATGGTACGAGGCTTTTGGCCTGCCCGGTATCGCGAAACAAAAGACCTGCGTTTTTTGGAAAAGATATTTTCTTTGCAACTGCATCAGTTACAACAACTTAAATCGGGAGAAAACCTTCCCAGCACCCATTTTCAAAACATCCTGTTCACTGCCTTGAAATTGAAGAAGACGGATTGGGCAGAGGATTTTTTTCAAAATCACCAAAACAGGATCAGCGGATTGAACGACAACGAACAAAAATCACTCCTGCTCGACATTGCCCGTGCGGCGATACTTTTTGCCAAAAAAGATGTTACGTCCGCTGTCAAAACGCTGCCTCACTACCTGACTTACGGTGCTTTGGACGACATTTATTTGTACGCCATAGCGGCCACGCTCGACACCCGTATCCGCTATGAACTCGACGATCTTGACGACGACTATGCGGAACACATGTTGCACGCAACCGCTACTCGTCTTCGTCGCGACGATTCCTTGCCATCTCACCGGCGGGCCGAACGGCTGCGTTTTTTCCCCTTGGCCAAAGATTTATTTAAACTTAAGCTGCTGCGCAGTCAAGATCGTCGGGCGGACCTAAAGCCCGGACTGGCTAAAATTAGGCAACGGATTGATAGTGAGACGGTTGTGGATTGGGAATGGATTGAAGAAAAGTATGCAGCATTCAAAATTGAAAATAAATAAACGCCTGTACCTCCGCCGACTTTACCTGCATCACCAGCGCAATAAGGGCCGTAAGCAGCAAAGCTTTGCCTAAAAGTGGGAGAGCGATGGCAAAACGTTGGGCGGCCAACTCCGTGGATTTGGGCATAAAATGCAAGCCAAACCCTATCAGCATCCAAAACAACACAGCTCCATATCCCGCAAGAAAATCAATAAAGAACTCTGGCCTAAATTCGTAGGCAATCTGATGCAACATTTGCCCCACTTTTTCCATTCCATCCGCGCGGAAAAATATCCAGCAAAAACAGACAAAGTGGAAGGTCAGAATGCCACCAAAGAATCGGCGAAAAGGCCCAGATGAGTTTGGGACATTGCTTTTCATCCATTTTTCTACCGACAAGGCAAGGCCATGAAGTGCCCCCCAGATGATGAAACGAGAGGCCGCGCCATGCCACAGTCCACCCAGCAACATCGTGGCGAAAAGATTAAAATTGGTGGACAAAGCCTGCGTGTCACCGCGCCACAAAGCGGGTATAGCCACAATACCTGTCACCAATGCCCAAAGTGCGAGCCACCACCATGCTCCCTCAAAGGCCCAAAAAAGTGAAATTCCCAGCGTGAGGGCGAGAAAACCGCCTGTCACTATCCAAGTGCCTACACTGCTGTCCCGGTTACCGCCTAAGGGGATGTATAGGTAGTCTCGTAGCCAGGTTGAAAGTGAAATATGCCATCGGCGCCAAAACTCCGTAATACTGAGAGACTGGTATGGCGAGTTGAAATTGTCCAGGAATTTAAAGCCCATCAGCAGGGCAAGACCAATGGCCATTTCCGAATACCCTGAAAAATCGCAGTAAATCTGCATTGCATAGCCATACACTCCAAATAGATTTTCAAGCCCCGTGTACTGCAAGGGTGATTCAAATACGCGGTCTACAAAATTAACACTGATATAGTCCGAAATGATCGCTTTTTTGAAAAAACCAGTGCAAATCAGGAAAAAACCGCGCCCAAAATCTTCGCGAGAAACGAACACAGGAACCCTGATTTGGGGCAAAAAATCAGCGGCTCGGACAATCGGCCCTGCCACCATCTGCGGAAAAAAGGTAACATAGAAGGCATAATCGAGCATGCTGTCTTGTGCTTTCAATTGGCCCCTGTACACGTCAATAGTGTAGCTCAGCGACTGGAAAGTAAAGAACGAAATGCCCGCCGGGAGGAACAGGTATCGCGGGTCGAAAGGCTTGTCGAGTATTTCACAAAACAGCTCGGAATAGAGGTTGTATTTGAAATACACCAGCATTCCCAGATTGACTACAAGGCTGACAATGAGCAGGATAATTTTTCCATTTCGGGTTTTTGAATGATACATCCAGCGTGCGAGGTTGAAGTCCACTACCACGACGAGCACGTGAAGCAGCCAAAAAATACCTGCGCACTTGAAATAAAAAAACAGTGAAAAAAGCGTGACCCATGCGATGCGTAGGCGATTGTGCCTTAAAAGTGCCTGATACACCACATACATACCGAGGAACAGAAACAAAAAAAGCCCACTGCTAAATAGCAAGGGCGATACAGTTTCAAACTGCCCAACTTCATTCCTGATGAGGGGGCTTTTGGTCAGTTCTTCCAGTATTTTGGCTATGTCAAGGTCAAACACGGCGCGAAGGTATGGAACACCTAATTCAATTTTAAAACACGAAGGAACTAAGGGGGCACTTAGTTCCTTCGTGTTTTAAAATTTGACCCAGCGCGATTTCAAGGCTGATGGTAAATCGTCATTTCGTCAACCTTTTTTGTAAATCCTCCAATGAAACGCCTTTTGTTTCGGGCATCATTCGCCAAACATAGATCAACTGGAAAACCATCACAATGCTGAAGAATGCGAAAATAGGGCCTCCGCCAAAATCGGTTATCAACTTCGGAAAAACTCCAGCAATCAAGGCTGCAAAAACCCAGTGCGTCAAACTACCCCAAGCCATGCCGGATGCCCGAACGGAATTGGGAAAAATCTCTGAGATGAAAACCCATATCACCGCACCTTGGCCAATGGCATGGCTGGCGATAAAAGCAAAAATATAAATCGGCACGTTGGCGTATGACTCTGTATAAAACGCCGAGGCAATGAGCGCCAGCGACACGATGTAGCCCACCGAACCGATGTACATTAATGTACGCCGCCCAAAGCGGTCAATCAAATACCAGCCCAAAATGGTGAAAAGCAGGTTGACAAGTCCAACCCCCGCCGTGGAAAGGAATGCACTTTCTTCGCCCAAGCCAGTTATTTTAAAAATGCGCGGGGCGTAGTAAATGACGGTGTTGATGCCAGAAAGTTGGTTGAAAAAAGCGAATAAAAAGGCCAACAAGATCGGCAAGCTGTATTTCTTTGAGAAGAATGTCTCTTTTGAACCGCCCGGTTCGGCTTTTGCCGATTCCATGATTTCTTCCACTGCTCGGTCTACATCGGGTTCGGTGATTGCCAGCACTTGACGGGCTGCCACTTCGTCGCGTTTGAACAAGAGCAGCCAGCGCGGGGTTTCAGGGGTAAAGATGACCATAGCAGAAAATATCAGCGATGGGAACGCAACGACTCCAAGCATCCACCGCCAATCATTTTCTCCCCCTACACCCAGGAAAAGATAGTTGGATACATACGCTAGAAGGATGCCAACTACGAGGTTTACTTGAAATGAAATGACCATCCGCCCGCGGTATTTTGGCGGCGCGATTTCGGAAATATACACAGGGGCTACCACTGACGAGGCTCCAATCGCCAACCCGCCAATAAACCGAAAGATCATGAAAGTGTAAACCTCTTGCGCTATGGCCGCGCCAATAGAGGAGACAAAGAATAAAACGCCTATCCAAAGAAGGGTCTTTTTTCGGCCATACTTATCTGCCGGGATTCCGCCAAATGCCGCGCCGAAAACCGTGCCGATCAAGGCAATTGATACCACAAATCCATGAAGGGTATCATCAAGTTGCCAGAGTTTTTGGATGGCTTGTTCCGCGCCGGAAACGACCGCCGTGTCTAAACCAAAAAGTAAGCCGCCGAGGCCGACGGTGATAGACCAGAGTACAAGTTTGCTGTTCATACAAGAATAGGGTGTAAGACGGCCCCAAGGTAAAAGGATTTTTTAGCGGTGACAAAAAATCTCAAACCCACTGACAGCCATTGTATCACAAGGCAGAAAGTATGCTTACCATCGTCATTATTTCTATCCCTGACCGTGGACAATGTAGCCTCGTAACTTTCCCTACTTTTGTGCCCAATTTGATCGAAAATGACTGTGATTACGCCCGTACGCCGCCTGCCCGCTGAGTGGGAACCTCAAAGTGCCGTGCAACTCAGCTTCCCACACAAAAATACCGATTGGGCCGATGTGCTTGACGATGTATTGCCCTGCTTCATACAAATTGCCAAAACCATCAGTCGTTTTCAACAGGTTCTGATTGTTTGTAACGATATTTCGAAAACTCGTGAATTGTTGGGAGGGGACAATAACGCAAATCTAAAATTGGTCGAAGCACCTACCAATGACACTTGGGCGCGCGACCACGGCGGCATTACCATCGAAGAAAACGGGAAGCCGATTTTGCTCGATTTTGTCTTCAACGGCTGGGGTTTAAAATTCCCGGCAGATAAGGACAACCTAATCACTCGCCACCTATATAATAAGGGTGTGTTTCAATGTGAAATACAACACGGGGGGATTGTGCTAGAAGCTGGGGCACTTGAAAGTGACGGACAGGGAACCTTGCTCACGACCTCCGCGTGTATGCTTTCCCCCAATCGGAATCCGCACCTGAGTAAAGAACAAATCGAAACACACTTAAAAAACTCCTTTGGTTTGAAGCGTGTGCTTTGGCTGGAGAACGGGTATCTGGCTGGCGACGACACGGATTCGCACATCGACACCCTCGCCCGTTTTTGTTCGTCCGAAACCATTGCCTACATCAAATGCGCCGATCCTGAGGACGAACATTTTGAATCACTTCAAAATATGGAGGCTGAACTACGCCAATTCAAAACCCTTGAAGGGAAACCTTATCAATTAGTGCCATTGCCATTTCCTGAGCCGTGTTATGACGGATCAGGAAACCGTCTGCCCGCTACTTACGCCAATTTCTTGATTATCAATAGTGCTGTGTTAGTGCCTACTTACCAGGTTTCGCAAGATGAGGATGCGCTGAATATTTTTAAAACCATTTTTCCTGACCGAGAGATCATTGGCATTAACTGCCGACCACTTATCTTGCAACACGGCTCCCTGCATTGTGTTACCATGCAATATCCTGCATCACTCCATCACTCCATCACTTTATAACAAATGAAAGTAGGTATCGTACAGCATTCTTGCTCCACAGACAAGGAAGCCAATATTAAGAAGTCCCTGGCGGGCATTGCAGATTGTGCGGCCCGCGGTGCAGCGCTCGTAGTGTTGCAAGAACTGCATTGCGGCATTTATTTCTGTCAGGCCGAGGAAGTGGGGATGTTTGATCTAGCGGAGCCAATTCCAGGGCCAGACACTGAGGTGTTTGGTGCTGCTGCAAAAAAACATGGTGTGGTACTGGTTACTTCCCTTTTTGAAAAACGCGCACCCGGCCTGTACCACAACACAGCGGTCGTGTTTGAAAAAGATGGCAGTATTGCCGGAAAGTATCGCAAAATGCACATTCCTGACGACCCTGCTTACTATGAAAAATTCTATTTTACACCCGGCGACTTAGGTTTTCACCCTATACAGACCTCGGTGGGCAAACTCGGCGTATTGGTCTGCTGGGATCAATGGTACCCCGAAGCCGCTAGGCTCATGGCATTGGCGGGCGCAGAGGTGCTCATTTATCCCACGGCTATTGGATGGGAAAGCACAGACGATCTGGAAGAAAAAAGCCGCCAGCACGGTGCTTGGTCTACGATTCAGCGCGGCCATGCAGTTGCAAATGGCTTGCCGGTCATTGCTGTGAATAGGGTAGGGCATGAGCCAGATTGGACTGGTGCAACAGGTGGAATACAGTTTTGGGGACAAAGTTTTTTGGTTGGGCCGCAGGGAGAAATCCTGTTTCAGGGCAGTCCCGATAAGGAAGAAAACACTGTGTTTGAGCTAGACAAAAGTCGCACAGAAGCGGTGCGACGCATTTGGCCTTTCTTCCGTGATAGGCGGATCGGGCAATATGAAGGGCTAACAAAACGGTATTTGGACTGAGCATTTGATCGTCCTCACCCATTCTTACCACTAAATGGGTACTTTAGTCGAAAAAATTTACGCATTGAAGACAATTCAGCGCATTTGCTATTGACAAGTAAGATGAGATAGTACATTTGGGGGATACAATTGCAGAAGGCAACTTCTTATGCGTGTGTGAGGATCTTCTTTTTTCGTTTGAATGCAAACGGGAATTTTTTGAAACTCAAGAAGGGCACAACAGCTGAGGAGTAGCAATAGTAGTTCACCAATCCGATCTTTCTACTCATGGCAGCAAGGCGTACGAGAAAACTGCTTGTGTGGGCTTTATGCCTACACACACTCTTGGTTTTTAGTCAAACCACTTTTCAGAAAACATTTGGTGGCCCCGGCAACGAGGCAGGTACATGGGTAATTGAAACCAACAATGGTTTTGTGGTGGCAGGTCATGTCACCAACACAAATGGCAATCAGGATGCCCTCCTGGTTCGACTTGACGCTTCCGGCAATACAGTTTGGCAGAAGCGCTTCGGGGCTGGACAAGCTGATATGTTCCATAGTGTCGCCGCTACTCCTGACGGCGGATTTTTAGCCGCTGGAGAAACGCGCAGTTTTGGCGCAGGCAATGCGGACGTTTTCCTTGTAAAAGTAGATGCAGTTGGCACGGTGGTCTGGAGTAAAACCATTGGTGATGCTGACCATAATGAGGTCGCTCGAAGCGTGATTCCTATTGCTAGTGGGGGATTCATTGTTTCTGGACATACGGTATTTAGTTCTGACATGGCTCCCAGCTCGGTATTTCTCCGCTTGGATCAAAACGGCAACACAATTTGGAGCCAGACTTACAGCACCAGTGTTGGAAATGTGCTACTTTCCAATTATATTGACGGAAACGTGGTTTATGCTAGTGGTGGCGCGGATGGAGAGGCAGCCTTTGTGCGTCTAGACCTTGCCACAGGCAATATATTGAGCACTAAAGGTTACGCTGGAAGCGGGAATGAAGCGCTTTCTTATGCGCAACCAACTCAAGATGGCAATCTCCTACTTGCCGATCACACTTGGTCTGCTCCGACAGGCACGGATGTGGAAGTTTGGGTTCAAAAAATCAACCGAAATTCCGGCCAAGTTCTGTGGTCAAAAGTGTACTACCGTCCCAATGACAACATTCGTGGCCGCATAGAGAAAGTGAACGACGGGGGCTTCTTGCTTGTCCCGTACAACCAAGAGAATACGGCTCAGGCGGATGCTTTGCTCGCTAAAATTGACGCGAATGGTACCCTCCTTTGGGCTTACAACTATGGTGGCACTGCTTCTGACCGCTTGATGAAAGCAGTGCAGACAGCAGATGGAGGCTTTATCGCCATTGGAGACACACGTAGCAACAGCGCGAACGGGAACAGCGACATTTTGCTCGTAAAAACAGATGCTAATGGAAGGATTGAAGGAAGTTGCTCCAAGGATGCAAACATTCAATCCGCTAATTTTTCGGCAGCCAATATTGCACTGGAGACCACCGCAGGGGCTTGGATGCAGGCTGCTGCACTCACTACCGCTACGCTTCCACTCAATCTGCTGCCCCAAGTGTTTAGTCCAAACGCCGCGCCAACTATCGCAAAAACCATCCCACTTTGCCCAAATAAATCATTCAACATCGGCGGCATTAACTACCATGCCCCTAAAATGGTAGCGGACACGGTTAATAATATAAACGGGTGCGACACTATTTTTAATTACTATCTAACCCTTAATCCCTTTAATACTGGTATCCAGGTCATAGGCCTTTGCGCTGGCGAGACCTATACTTTTGAGGGAATTCAATATTCTGCTCCATACACGTTGCTCGATACAGTAGCTTCTACAACAGAAGCCTGCGATACGCTTTATTCAATCGTATTAAAATCCTGGGCGCAACCTACTGCAGAGCAAACAATAGTTTTCTGCCCTGGTGAATCGGTTATGATTGCTGGACAGGTCTACTCCCAACCTGGAACTGTGCAGGCGAGCATCCCTTCTATTTCAGGTGGTTGCGACACCTTAGTTACATATACACTTATTGAGCGCCCACATCCAACCCAGGCGGCTACCATAGATTTTTGCCCTGGCGAATCGGTCATCATTGACGGAAATACATACACGCAGTCAGGAACAGTCATATCCACCATCCCTGCTAATAATATTGGCTGCGATACTATCATGACCTACACCTTGGAGCTTCGTCCGCAACCTACTCGTGCGGAAACCCTCGGCTTTTGCTCAGGCGAATCCATAACGATTGCAGGGCAGACCTACAATCAGCCAGGCACAGTGTTGGCTACCATTGCCTCGACCAATAGCGGTTGTGATACCATCGTAACTTACACTTTGGAGATAATTCCTAACCTAAGCCGTTCAGAAACAATTAGTTTCTGCCCAGGTGAATCGGTGACTATTGCAGGTCAGACCTACAATCAATCAGGCACTGTAGTATCGAATGTTGCTTCCACAACTTACGGTTGCGATACCGTGGTGACCTATACTTTGGAACTTCGTACACAACCTACTTACGCCGAAATGCTGAGTCTCTGTTCCGGTGAATCGGTAACCATTGCCGGGCAGGCCTACAATCAGTCTGGAACGGTAATTGCTAACCTCGCCTCCAACACAGGTGGCTGCGACACAATCGCGACGTATATCCTGGAATTTAACCCAAAGATCACCCGCAGCGAAACAATCGGGCTCTGCCTTGGCGAATCCGTGACCATTGCCGGGCAGATATACACCCAACCGGGCATGGTGATTGCGAATCTTGCCTCCACCACTGGCGGATGCGACACAATCGCGACGTATATCCTGGAATTTAACCCAAAGATCACCCGCAGCGAAACAATCGGGCTCTGCCTTGGCGAATCCGTGACCATTGCCGGGCAGATATACACCCAACCGGGCATGGTGATTGCGAATCTTGCCTCCACCACTGGCGGATGCGACACACTTGTAACCTACACCTTGGAACTTAAGGCACAGCCCGCCCGCGCCGAAGTGCTCAGTTTTTGCCCTGGCGAATCGGTTACAATAGCGGGCCAGACGTACACACAGCCTGGTACTGTAATCGCGAACCTTGCATCCTCCACGGCGGGCGGTTGCGATACTGTCGTAACATACTCTTTGCAGCACCTCACGCCTGCACCTTCAAATATCGCCCTCAACTGTCCGAATGACGTTACGATTCTTGCAGTATCCGGGGCTAGCTCGATGCCTGTAATTTATGCGGAGCCTTCGGCTGCCAGCGATTGTATTTGCCCGGGCCTTCAGTTAGGCAGGACGAATGGTCTGCCCTCCGGAAGCCAGTTCACAATGGGCGCTACACAAGTTTGTTACACCGCTAAAGACAACTGCGGGCAGGAAAAACCATGCTGTTTTGTCGTGAATATCCAAGAAGAAGCCCCTTGTGATGTAAAAACGAGCGGATGCATGAAATACGAACTGCTGAGCATTAAGTCAGATCCAGCACGAAACTACACCTACCGAATTCGCGTCACGAACAAATGTTCCGAAAAGTTGGTTTATACCGCGATACAAATTCCGGATGGGCTGACAACCACCGCACCAGCAAACAATTCGTATTATACCTCAGATCAAGGGCGAACTTATTTGGTCCGTAGCCCCAATTATTCGCCCATTTATTCTATTCAGTTCAAGTCCATGGCAGATAGCATTGCCAATGGTCAATCAGAGGTATTTGAATACACCCTTCCAGCACAGGCGGATGTTGCTTATATCAACATCACTTCACGCGTGGCCGGTCAGGTATTCTACGAGGCGTACCTCAACACGTTTAACTGCAAGGTAATCAATGCGCCAAGCAACGGAAATTCAATAGAGCGGGCTGCCGAATCACTTGAGAATCAAAACGCCCTGCTTCTGTTTCCTAACCCAACAACGGGTGTGCTGTACGCTGACCTTGCTGATTGGAAAGGGCAAAAATTGCAGTTGCAGGTGACCAATACACAGGGTCAAGTTGTGTACATCCAGAAATTGATTGTTGAGGAAGATATGCTTCGCTTGGAAATGCCGCGTAGTCTGACTGCGGGCGTTTATTTCCTTGAGTTGTTAAACGAAAAAGGCGAAAAAGACGTGATGCGCTTTATGCTCCAGCGTTGAGGGAAAATATTTTGCCGATTGAACCCTCGTTCTGACTTTGTCGGGGCGAGGGTTTTTTCGTGAACCACTATTTTCCCTGCAACTGTTGCGCCTTTGCCAAATCCGCCTGCGCCTTGGCAGTTTGTCCCATTTGCTGATAAATGGCAGCGCGGGTATTGTAGGCAAAGTGGTAATTCGGGTTGATTGTCAGGGCTTTATCGGCATCTTCAAGTGCTTTGGCAAGTTGACCAGATTTGAGTTGGGCAAAGGCGCGATTATTCAAAATCATTGGCTGCATCTGTGCTGATGCCATAGAAAATGCAGCAGTATAGTCGCTCACAGCCTCCCTGAATTGTTCGGCTTTCGTGCGCAAAAGTCCACGGTTCACCAGTGCTTCTACATAATTCGGGTTCAGTTGAATGGCTTGGCCGTAATCTGCAACTGCTTTCGGAATATTTCCTCCTTTTTCATGCGCTACACCACGGAAGTAAAAGGCTTCGGGCGATTTTGCCTCCAACTCGATGCTGCGGTTCAAATCTGGCAGTGCCTCCGACGCTCGGTTGAGGATAACGAGACATTTTCCTTTGTTCAAAAACAACTTGGGGGTCACGATTCCCGCCTCGATGGCTTTTGTAAAATCTACCAAGGCATCAGCGTATTTCCGCAATTGAAAATACGCTTGCCCCCGGCCGTTGTACGCTTCCACCGTGCTGGGGTCGTATTTCAAGGCTTCCGAATAATGCGCAACAGCCCCTTGGAAATCATTGGAAATGAGTTGGTTGTAGGCAAGATTGCACTGGCAGAGAGATGATTCGGGAGTTTTTTTCGTACAGTTTTCAAACAACTTAACCCCATCTGACCAAACCGTAGTTTGGCGGAATGCTAAAAAGCCTAAGATCACAGCTAAAGCGATCAATACTATGTTTCGAGCCTTTGGCTTTATTTTATCCAAAAGAATGCCCAAGAGGAAAAATATACCAATAGAAGAAAGGTATGCGTAACGGTCTGACCGCAATTCAAAACTCCCTACAGTTCGGAAGGGTAGCATCACGGTTAGCGGAAGCAGATAAAGCGCTAGGCCAAGTAGTATATCAGGGTTGGCACGAGCTTTTTTCCAAACCAAAACACCCAGCGCCAGGAGCACGATTGGTGCGGCGTAATAATCCAAACTCCATATACCTTCCATTTTTACAAAAGGGTAGGAAATCGAAAATCCGAGCGGAAAAAGGAGTTTGACCGGGTAAAAAAGGAGTGACTGACAGGCCATGAAAAAGCGGTCTGCTAAGGAAAAAATGGCAGAAGATGCTTCGATATTGTGACCTTCTCGCTCCCTTGTGGCGAAGGTATACAGGCCAAAAATGAGCGCTATTGCAAGAAATGGGATTTTGCTTAAAAGGATACCCGTCCTGCGGCTTGAAGCCGCAGGACGGGTACTCATTTCCAAATAATAATCTACCGCCAGCAGTACAAGAGGCAAGGTCACTGCCGCAGATTTAGACAAACATGCCGCCAGAAAAGCCAACAATGAAAGAACGATCCAAATGACTTTATTTGACCCTCGCCATTCCAAATATGCCAGCAAACTTCCCAGATAAAACGTGGAAAATAAGACCGTGCTGAGCGCTGCGGCCCAACTCACCGCTTCCACCTGTACTGGGTGTATGGCAAACAAAAGTGCTGCAAAAAATGCTGCCCACTCCCTACCTGTAAGTCGCTTAAGAAAGCTAAAGACCATTGCCGAATTGAGCGCATGGAGCAGTAAACCGAGCAAGTGATATCCCCAAGCCTCCTTGCCCGAAATGCTGTGCCCGATCCAATATGCGATCCATGTGAAAGGAGCATACATCCCAAGATTTTGCCCGCTGAAAAACTTCCCTAGAGATGGGTTTTGCAAGGCCTTGTTGTATAGGATAGCCTTGTCGTCGTCGAAATAAACAAAGCCGTTGGATACAGACGCTGCATACACCACAAGCGAAATAACAGCGAGTGCAAGTTGGGGCAACCAAGCCCTTTGGAGGAAAGTGGTAAAGCTCATGTCAAAAGATGATTGGGGCGCAAAATAGGCAGATGTTGGGGAAGGTACACAAAAAAAGCCCTTCTGCGATTCGCTGGAGGGCTTAGGAAAGTTAGGGGGCTGCTTAAAGTAGCATCCTGACTTAGACTGCTAGAGATCTTCTAAAAACAAAGCGCCGATCCCTCATTAGAGGCCGGCACTTTGGTAAAACGGCAGGGAGATTATGGTCAAAAATCAGGCGTAGAGATAAAATCCCGATTTATTCGGGACAAAAAGTGTTCACTGGAGGTGTTTTTGACAAGAATAGTTTCTCATAGTGGGTGCTTGACTCTCCTGTAAAGCGAAATTTATTTCGCTACGGTTTTTATCATAAAGGCGAAATTTATTTCCCCCTACATTTTCACAAACCGCTGTGTGGCAATGCGTCGCCCCTCTTCCAGCAGGTTCACAAAATAAACCCCTGGTGCATACGCAGCCACATCCAATGTAGTTTGGAAAGATTGATTTGACATAACGCGCCCCATGGCGTCGGTCACTACAATTTGATGGTTTTGGAATATCTCGCCCGTATAACGCAGGTTTAACGCTTCGCTCACAGGGTTTGGAAATATTTCCAATACACCGATTTTATTGTTTTCTGTTAGCGTTGGCTGGCTAATGTTACCCTCCCCCTCATCGCTCAGACCGGCTGCTGTGGTCAATAATTTCGAACTGGAATATACAGAGCAACTGGCCTTCACGCGCCAGTGGTAAGAAGTACTCGGCTGCAATCCGCTGATTACTACGCTTGTGACATTCACTGAGCCAAGTGTGAACCAGTTGTTCCCGTCGGCCAACTTAATTTGTAGAGTGTAGTTTGCCGCTCCAGTCACTGCACTCCAAGAAATGGCGGCGTAAGTGCTGCCAATCGTATTGTTGTTCAAACTGGCTGGGGGCTCGCAAGATCCTCCGCCACCTGAATTGGGCGTGCTGAAACTGCCTATTGCTGACCAGACTGAACAGTTGGCTTTCACCTGCCAGTTGTAGTTGGTGGAGGCGGTCAAATTGATCAGGTTATAGGTGGCAGAGGAACTTGTCCCCGCTGTTAGCCAAATGCTGGAGCTGCTGGTTTTGTACTGCACAGTGTAGCTAGTAGCGCCTGCCACAGCGTTCCAGATCAAGGTAGCAGAAGTGGGGGTGATGCTGACTGCGCTCAGTCCGGCAGGGGCGTTGCAAGTGCCGCCACCACCGCCTCCGGTGCCTGTAGTAAAGTCTGCAACAGTCGAATAATTGGAGCAATCTGTTTTCACCTGCCAATTGTAGGTTTTGTTGGTGGTCAAACCGCTCAGGTTAAAGGTGGCAGAGGAGCTTGTGCCCGCCGTTATCCAAGAACTTGAAGTGCTGAGTTTGTATTGCACCGTGTAGCTCGTTGCGCCAGCGACAGGAATCCAGGTCAAAGTGGCCGAAGTGCCGGTAATATTTGAAGAAGCCAAGCCCGTGGGAACTGTTCCAGACTGTGGTACGCAACTGGCATTCAAGACTTTGTCGCGTATCCGTGCCCCGGGGGTAGGGCCGAAACCTTTGTTAAAATTGATGCCATAGCCTGTCAAATGGCAGTAACTCATGATGGTACCGCCATTGACAGGGGGTGGACCAGGGGAGCATGAGCCTTCTGGATTTACGCAATTGTCGAGCGCGCCGGTGGGCCAGTTGCAAGAGTGTGTGTGCCAAGAGCCGAGGTTGTGCCCCAGTTCGTGCGTTACCACTTCAACCGACCAAGAGTAGGTCGGTACATTTTGGTAAGTAGAAGTAATAGCGCTCACCCCATAAGCGTATTGTTTGACACAAATCACGTCCACATAAGCGATGCCGCCACCAAGGTTACGGGTGCTGAGCAGGTGGGCGAGATTGCCGTTGAACGTAGTGCCCCGTGTTTGGCGGAAAGCATTTAGCACGGCACTGGTGCTGTTGTAGCCAACATAGGGGTCAGAAGACGTCCAGACATAAATCTGGGAAATGACAATGCCGACGTTTTCGTTGGCGTAGAGCGTGGCAATTTGATTGAAAAGCCCCGTCACATAGTTGCTCACATTTGTGGTGCTGGAGCCTTTGTCTGTGTAAAGTTTGTAATCGCATTCGAAGTAAACTTGTACAGTTTTGCAGCCAATTCCACGGTCATCAGAGCCTTGCTGACTGCCGTCGTCGCCCATGAGCGAATCCTCGTCAGAGAAGCAGGTATTGGGCGACAAAGCTTTGATATTCTGGGTTTTGTAATAAACATAGTCACCAGAGCCATCCTCCATCTGGCCGAGTTCGTAGGTGCCGGTTTCGTCGGCCACCATCGCCATCACGCCGCTGCTGCTGACGCTGAGGGAGGCGATAGAGTGGACGTCCCCGAGTACGATGCCGCGATAATGCACTGCCTTTTGGTAGGGCACATTACCCTGGGTGTTAGTGCTCACGAAGAAGTTGGGGGCAAGTATTTCCACTTGGGCGAGTTCGAGTTCAATAGTGCCTTCGGCAGTTGGGATTGCAAAGCGAAGGGCATGCGGTGCGACCTGAAGCAGTTCATCGACAGCCCCTTGGTCGAGCTTTAGGAGGCTGGCGTTTTCGACGGTATTTTGTAAGTCGTTGCGCTCATTTGCACTTTGGAACAAGGCTACCTGTCTGAAATCGACAAAAGATCGGTGCGCTTCGAGCCATTCTGCCACAGGCTTGGTGGTATTTTGAGCCTGTAGGTTTTTGGGCAAAAAGAGGATTAAAAAAAGGTAAAACAAAACGGCCAACGGGCGGTAGGGGAGGGTGATTAAACGATTAGTGTGCATAATTAAAAAAAGGTTGAAAAAGATGATGATGAAATCGGATGATGGTGGAAAATTGGGATATTTCCTGCCTTACGGCTGGGATATTGGGATATTTGCCAGAATTTTCAAAGAACATGTTCAACCTCAACGGTCAATTGCTTCCCGTTCTCCCAGAAACGTTCGCCCTGCTGCAAAGGGCGATGTCTTACGGCGACGGGCTTTTTGAAACAGTACGGGCTTTCGAGGGGCAAGTACCCTTTTGGCCGATGCACTGGGAGCGTTTTGCAAATGGAATGAAGGTTTTGGGCTTCGAAATACCGCCCCACTGGACGGAGGATTATTTTGAAAACGAAATAACAAAATCCAGCCCGGGCAATGCACGGATTCGCTTGACTGTGTGGCGGTCGCCGGGAGGCCTTTATTTGCCCACAGACAATACGCCGCAATTCCTCGTCACAACAGAACCGTTGCAGTCGGGTGTTTTCGAGTGGTTAGAGGCCGGACTTGAAGTGTGTCTCTGTGAGACGGTGCGACTGCCTGTGGATTCCCTTTCGGGGATTAAAATACTGAACGGAGCGCGTTATGTGGCGGCAGCCAGAGAGGCCCGTGCGAAGGGTGTGGACGATCTCATAGTGTTGAATGCGCACGGACGTGTTTGCGAAGCGACGGGAAGCAATATCATTTGGTTGAAGAACGACATAGTGTTTGTCCCGCCGCGTTTCGATGGGCAAATAAATGGCACTTTGCAGAAATTGTTGTGTAGCCTCCTTCGGGCTGAGGGATGGGAGGTGCGCGAAAAACCCACTTCTTTGGATGATTTGAGGAGTGCTGAAGAACTATTGTTAACCAACGCTATCCGGGGCATACGCTGGGTGCGGAAATTTGAGGGAAAGGTTTTTGGCCACGAAAAAGGTTTGCACTTTAACTATATACTGGGGAAGCATCTGGCGGAAAAACTAGCCCAGAATGGGTAGATTTTTTCGTGCTTTTCGATCTGCTTTTTGAAGTCAAAAAAAGGCCTGAAAAAAATTTTTGCGACACTCAAACTTTAACACTTGTACCTCCATGCAAATCACTCAACAAGACATTCTCCTTCGGCAAATCCGTTTTTGGATCGCCGTCTTCGTCGTGCTTTTGATCCTCAGCGGACTCACGGCCTTCCCCATTCAGACCGAGCTAAATTGGCTGGCGCAGTACAATCATTTCTTCCCGGACAACCTCCGTTTTTGGCTCGAAAAAACGACCACGGCCATCAACGACACCTACACCAAATACCCACAACTCGCCTATGGCTACGACTGGCTGGCCTTTGCGCACATTGTCATCGGCATTGCGTTCATTGGTCCTTGGCGCGACCCGGTGCGGAACATCTGGGTGATAGAGTGGGGGATGATCGCTTGTATCCTGGTGCCGTTTTTGGCGTTCATTTTTGGGCCAATTCGGGAGATACCAATCTTTTGGCGGTTTATTGATACCTCTTTTGGAGTGTTTGGGATTTTGCCGCTTTGGTGGGTAAGAGGGAAGATTAAGGTGTTGGAGAGGAGTAGTAGACGGGATTAGTTTTTTGGCAGATGGACATGATTTGCAGGATTTGTCATAGAAAACCCTGTAAATCCTGTCCATCCTGTCAAAAAACTTTTCTTTAATGCCATCCACCTCAGGTTTTGTAGGTTTGCCCAATCAAATGAACATTTCTCGCCGACAACTCTTGCTGATTTTGTTTCTGGCCGCCGCATTGGTAGTGGGGGACTTTTGTATCGAAATCCTTGCCCCAGATGTAGCAGATTGGCTGAAAAAAGAGGTTGGTGAAAAAGGCTACCAAAACCGACTTTGGGTACTTTTATTTATTGCAGTGATAGGGGGCTTGCTCATCGGTGAATGGCAAAATTGGTTCAAAAAAGAAAAGGCCATTGCGCCATCTACATCCTTCGACCCTTCGTTGTACAACGAACTCATTACCAACCTAAAGGCCAAATATCAAAAGCGCATTGACTCCAAACTTGCAGGACGATTCCCCGTCAATCTGCGCATCAAAGCTTCTACAAAAGGTACTTCCGAGGAAACTGCGCAGAGTTTCATCACACTACAAGATGAAGTAGTAGGACACGAAATCGGCGAGATATTCGACCGAGCGAAAGGCCGTTTGCTGGTGATTGGGCTGCCGGGGGCTGGGAAAACCACATTGCTGCTTCAACTCGCGGTGGAGTTGTTGAAGCGCGCCACTGGTAGCACGGCGTTCACGCCGTCGGGACGTGCGCCATTTACGGCGCAGCATGAAAGCAATACAATCAGGGACGTAAACGCCCCTTTTCCCGACGGCCTAAAGGCCGTGCTACCCATCCCAGTCTTGCTCAACCTCGCCACTTGGCGTTCAGAATTCGCCACTTTTGATGAATGGTTGAAGCGTATTCTCCCCAACGAACTCGGTGCCTCCAAAGCCCTGGCCGAAAAAATCCGTGCCCAAACCCCGCTTATCCTCCTGCTCGATGGCCTAGACGAAGTGCCGGAGCAAGATCGAAATTCTTGCCTCGAAGCTTTGGGACAGTATGGTATTAAACCTGAGCATCAATTTGCCCTCACCACTCGCATCGAGGAATATGCCGCTGCGAAAGACGCTGCCGTGTATGGCCAAGTGGAAATCGCACCACTCACGGCGCAACAAATTGAAATGAGCCTCACTGCTTACGCGGGTCTCACGCCCGAAGCCAAGCCACTGCTCAATGCCATTCAAAAAGATCCGCTGCTCAAACAAAGCCTTGAAAACCCTTTCTACCTCAATACGGCTCAATTGCTTTTTGCTTCTGGGAAGAACTGGTCGGAGTTCA
>CAZPTQ010000031.1:0-3011 GCA_964589365.1 uncultured Saprospiraceae bacterium | reverse complement strand
TTCCTCAACGAAATGTCCCGCCGCCACCTCCTGGAATTCGATGGAGACCTCGACACCGAAACCGGTGGCGGTTCCTGGCGCTGGCGGCATCGGATTATTCAGGAGTGGTTTTTGAAAGCAGAAAAGGACTAGGAAAATGATAGCAGAAGTGACCAACATCTTCAAAAAAAACCGTATTTTTGACCTTTCTTAGCATCATCATGCAGATCACCCGCGCTATTTTCTGGGACACCCACTATGAATCCATCCATTGGGAAAAGAACGCTTCCTACGTCGTGGACAGAGTGCTGCACTACGGCACCCTCAATGACTGGCATCAAGTCTTAGCCTACTATGGGCGAGAAAAAATCAAAAGCATCGCAACCCATCTTCGTTATCTGGATAAGCGTGTGCTGAACTATTGTGCTGCTTTTTTTAATACGCCGAAAGAACAGTTTCGATGCTACAATACCGAACCGTCAGTCCAGCAACTCTGGAACTCTTAAAAGGGTTGTCCAAAGACACTCATTTGAGTGATTTCTTTCTTGTGGGTGGTACTTCATTGTCCTTACAGATCGGCCACCCTGAGTCCTATGACCTCGATTTTTTCAGCCTGCAGTCTTTTTCGACCGAAGATATGATGCGGCATTTACGTATCCAATGGGAGAGCGAAATGTTGAGCACAAGCGAACATATCCTGATCACTATGACCGGAGGGGTGAAGGTGGATTTTGTTGTGCATCCTTACCCAATCAGAAATCCGCTCTTGGAGGTAGATGGATTGCGACTACTACACCGGGAAGATATTGCCCTAATGAAGCTTGCTGCCATTGCAGGCCGTGGCCGTAAGCGTGATTTTTTCGACTTGTATTACTTACTCCGAGAATTTCCACTGCAATATCTGTTTGATTGTTATGCCGAGAAATATGGTGAAGCGTCCGTGTTCCATTCGCTCCGAAGTCTCACATACTTCGACGATGCTGAAGGAGATGCTGACCCTATTTTATTCGAGAAGGTTTCTTGGATTGCTGTAAAAAAGCATATCCAGCAAGAGGCTGTTAAAATCTGACACCGTGAAGGGCCACACTTCCAAAAGTTCCCTGTGCAGACTTCATCCTCCCTTTCCTATCTTTGCCGCTGATGGTCTGCTCAAAATTTGAATATAGTATCAAACAATGCATATCTGCCCAATCTGCAAAAACGGAGAATTGCACCCCGGAATCGTGACGGTCGCGCTTGAACGTGAAGGCGTCATCGTATTGCTGAAAAAGGTGCCTGCTCAGGTTTGTAACAACTGCGCGAGCTATTTTCTAGACAGTTTGACAACACGCTTGGTGCTTCAAAAAGCGGAGGCATCCTTCAAAAACGGCGCAGAATTGGAGGTAATACAATTGCAAGCAGCATAAACATGAAAAAAATCCTCGTTGCCAACCGCGGCGAAATCGCCCTCCGCGTCATGCGCACAGCCCGGCACATGGGCATATCTACGGTGGCTGTATATTCAGAGGCCGACCGACACGCGCCGCATGTCCGATTCGCGGACGAGGCTGTGCTGTTGGGGCCAGCGCCGTCTGCCCAGAGTTATTTGCGGGGCGACAAAATCATCGAAGCCGCCAAGCGATTGGACGTGGATGGCATTCACCCAGGCTATGGTTTTTTGAGCGAAAACGCCGATTTTGCTCGAATGGTGGAAGCGGCGGGCATTACATTCATTGGCCCGCGCCCGAACAGCATCGAGATCATGGGCAACAAACTTTCCGCAAAAGAAGCAGTCAAGAAATTCAATGTGCCGATGGTGCCGGGTATTGATCAATCTATTACGGATGTGAACATGGCAAAAGAAATCGGTCGCCGCGTGGGTTACCCGATTCTGATCAAGGCGTCGGCAGGTGGCGGCGGCAAAGGCATGCGCATCGTGGAGCGTGAAGAAGACACACAGGAACAGATGGAACGCGCCATCTCCGAGGCGGTTTCGGCTTTTGGCGACGGTTCTGTTTTTATCGAAAAATACGTCACCGGTCCGCGCCATGTGGAGGTTCAAGTCATGGGCGATACACACGGTAACATCGTGTATCTCTTTGAGCGTGAGTGCAGTATCCAGCGGCGTCATCAGAAAGTGGTGGAAGAAGCGCCCTCGGCCATCCTTTCCCCTGAAATGCGAAGAGCCATGGGCGAGGCCGCTGTTCGTGTCGCCAAATCCTGCGATTACGTGGGGGCAGGCACCGTGGAATTTCTCGTTGATGCCGAACGGGATTTCTATTTCCTGGAAATGAACACCCGTCTTCAAGTGGAGCACCCGGTTACGGAAATGATCACGGGTTTGGATCTGGTAGAACTCCAGATCCGCGTAGCCCGCGGCGAAAAACTGCCCTTTGCACAAGAAGATTTGAAGATCAACGGTCATGCCCTCGAGCTCAGGGTGTACGCCGAAGACCCCTTGAACAATTTCCTTCCTTCGGTCGGAACATTGGAAACATACCGTCTGCCCAGCGGCCCGGGTATCCGGGTGGACGGAGGTTTTGAAGAAGGCATGGTGGTGCCGATTTATTATGACCCAATGCTCGCCAAACTCGTGGTACATGGCGCGACCCGCTCCGAAGCCATTCAAAAAATGAAAGAAGCCATAGCCGCATACGAGGTGGAGGGCGTGGCAACAACACTGCCTTTTGGCCAGTTTGTGCTCGACCACCCGGCATTTGTGACCGCGGATTTCGACACACATTTTGTACAGCAATATTACAGCCCTGAAAAATTGATCGAAAGTCAAAAGGCAGGCGCCGAAGTGGCGGCCTTGCTTGGCCTGCGTTTTCATTTGGAACATAGAAAGAAACTGACGGTCCCGGAATTTGTGGAAAGCAAGTGGGGGGATCGTCATTAGTCATTAGGTCATTGGTCATTGGGTCATTAGTCATTGGGTCATTAGTCATTGGGTCATTAGTCATTGGGTCATTAGTCATTGGGTCATTAAGTCAATGACCCAATGACTAATGACCAATGACCAATGACCAATGACCAATGACCAATGACCAATG
>CAZPTQ010000030.1:0-34117 GCA_964589365.1 uncultured Saprospiraceae bacterium | reverse complement strand
ATAAACGGTGTCGGGGCTACGCCCCTTTTATACACACAAATACTTAAGTCAACGATATTGCCCTTTAGGGGTAAGGGGTGTAACCAGCAGTTGACACAGTTTTATGAACACTCCCCGTATCGTCAGTCACCAATAAACCAATCACCAATAAACCAATCACCAATTGACCGTCCTTCACCTCTTCGATCTCTACCTCCCGCATACCATGAACTGGGCCTGGAGGCTCATGCGGGCAACACCAGGGGTAGAGCAGTGGGTGGCTGCACCTTGGATGCTGGACAATGAATACCACAGCCCGGAATTCCGGTTCTTTACGCGCCCGCTCCAACGTTTAGCGGGTTGGCTGCCAACAAACGAATGGGAGTCCGAGTGGTTTTCTGCAAGCCTGATCCGCGCCGAGAAACGTTGGCCGATGTACCGAAACTGGCTGTTCCGACAGTTAAAAAACAATCCTCCCGATGTGCTTCACGCTCATTTTGCGCCCGTTGGATGCCATTATCTGGACATGGCGCAAAGGCTCGATATCCCCTTGATAACTTCGTTTTACGGGTTTGATTACGAGCGGCTTCCATTTGAAAAACCCGCTTATCGAGCACGCTACCGACAACTTTTCAAGGGTTCGGCAGCGATCACTACTACGGGAGACTTCACGCCTGAATTGTTGATAAACCAAGGATGTCCAAGCAAAAAAATTACGCCGATCCCGTTGAGCGTTTCCCCAGCGGAATTTCCGTTTTTGGATAGAAATAAAATCTCGGGACAACTTCGACTTATTCAAATTGCTACCATTACAGAAAAAAAAGGGCACATGGACACGCTCACAGCATTCAAGATCGCGCTGAAAAATTGCCCTGATATGCACCTGACCCTCGCAGGGGAACGACAGGACAAAAACCTGTTTCAACAAATCCGCAACTTTGTCAGAACCAATGATTTAGAGCGAAATATTAGCCTGCTCAATTTTCTGCCACATGGCGAGTTGCCCCGGTTTTTGGGTCAATTCGATGCGTTCATACACCCCAGTCGCAAGGCAACAAATAGAGATTGTGAAGGCGCCCCGGTTGTCCTTTTGGAGGCACAGGCCACGGGTTTGCCCGTCATTTCCACGAAGCATTCCGACATCCCTCAGCAAGTGCTGCACGGTCAAACAGGTTTCCTTGCATCAGAAAGAGATCCGGCTGGTTTGGCTGCCTATATCGAACGGTTTTACAATATGGGGAGTGAAGAATATCATCAAATGAGTATAGCTGCTCATCGCCACGTTGAACAACACTTCGACCTAAAAATCAATGCCCCTAAACTCCAGAAGCTCTATAAATCAATAGTTCATAGTTCATAATTCATAGTTGAAAATACTCATCGTCACCGCGTGGTACCGACCCTTTATCCATCCTCGTGCACACCGTTGGGCGGCTGTGGCGGAGCATTGGGCTAGTGAAGGGCATGAGGTTCATGTTTTGACGGCGAGGGTACATGAGCATGGCAAAAGTGAGGTTTTGAAGGGTGTACGGATCCACCGCGTCGGGTTTGATTCGTTAAAAGAATGGGTGTATTACTGGCTTGGCAGCCGACAAGCAAGGGGTAGGGTAGGGACGAAACCCAAAAAGCCGAGTATTGGGGCACGATTAGCCGCCTGGGCCTATAAAAGCATTTGGAAGAACCTGTTTTTCCCAGACGATGCTTGTGTATGGTATTTCCCGGCAATGCGTAAAATGCGGCAACTGCTAGATAACGAGCGTTTTGATGCGGTCATCACAGTTTCGTTGCCGTTTACGGGACATTTGATTGGGCTCTCTACCCTTCCTACGGCTTTGAGCCTTAGGAAGGGTTTAGCTGTGCACGGGTCTTACGACCCATCCCCATTCTGGCTTGCCGACATCGGCGACCCATTCTCCTTTCAGGCAAAGTCCCCCAACAATCCCCTTTTTTACCAAAAGAAAAACCGCCACCTCGAACGCCGAATTCTTGAAGCCGCCGATGCCGTGACCGTTACAACCGAGGCTACCCTGCGCAAATACCGCGAACAATATGGTGAAAAAGCCGTCGAGAAAATGATCGTAGTGCCGCCACTATTATCCGCATCGACAATCACTCCTCCTCCGCCAAGGCTACGGCGGATAAACAATCCAGCAATCACTCCTCCTCCGCCAAGGCCACGGCGGATAAACAAAATGGGCTATTTCGGCGCCCTGTACGCCCCTACGCGGACTCCTGATGCTTTCTTAGATTTACTGTCGAAAACCTTTGCGTTGCGCCCTGATTTGCGCGGGCGGTTAGAAATCCATTTTTATGGAGAGATCTTCCCGGAGTTTTTTGAAAAATTAAACGCGGAGCCATGTATAAGGCTGCATGGACTTTGTTCAAGAGAAGTGGTTCGGGCAGCCATGCAAGAGATGGACATCCTGCTCAATATCGGCAATACCACTGATTTTCAATTGCCGAGCAAGGCCGTGGATTACCTCGCGGGAGGCAAACCGGTGCTTAATTTGTCGTATGTGGAAAACGACCCATTTGCTCAGTTTTTTGAAAGGGCATGTACCCCGGAACTCCGTTCCGGGGCTGCGCTAATGGAGCATTCCCCGGAACGGAGTTCCGGGGTACACAAGCTCCATATATCAAACGGGAAAGTGGGAGATAGCGAACTTCATCGCTGGCTCGAATGGCTCGAAAGCGAAAAACCGACCCCGAGCGCGGCGGAAATCGCGGAGCGTGTTGCGCCGTTTTTGGTAGAGAATATTGCAGGGCGGTATTTTGCGATAATTAATTTGCCAGCATCTAATGCTTTAAGGACAGCACTTCCTGAATAAGTGCCAAATACTTAGGCAGCACCAACGGATCGCCAAATTCCTGCTCGGCCATTTCTCGGCTGACCCGACCCATATCGGCACGTTGGGCAGGGGAGAGTGCTATGGTTTTTTCCATGGCTTCGACAAGGGCTGCAACATTTCGGGATGGAATGAGGAACCCATTTTTGCCGTCCACTACGGTGTCTCGACAACCCACATTATCCGTTGTGATGATGGGTTTTTCCATGCCCATCGCTTCCAGCACAGAGCGTGGCACGCCTTCTCGATAATACGACGGCAATACCAGCACGTCTGCCTGGGCAACTGCGGGTCGCACATCGTCCAGAAAACCAAGGTGTTGTAAGATACCCTCTTGCACCCATGCTTCCAATTCAGCATTCGAAATCGTGGTTGGATTGCCCGAATCGGTACTACCGAGCACACGAAATTCGGCAGCTACCCCCTTATTTTTTAAATACCGTGCGGCATTGGCAAATTCGCGAATGCCTTTTTCTGATAGCAACCGGGCGACAAAGAGAAACACGATTTTATCATAAGACGCTTTAACACGCGGTGAAAAGTGCTGCAAATCCACCCCTGGTCCATGCACAAGCAGGGCTTTTTCGGGGTCGACAATTCGCTGGTACAAAAAATCCTGAAGGTCATCGTTGTTTAAAAAAATCACCTTGCATGAATGGCGGAATGCCAAGCGATATAACGCAAGTGTGAGCCGACGGAGCCAACCCTGTGAGCTGCCCGATATTCCCATGCCTTCAACCGTTGAAATACTGGGAATACCTGCTACGGCGGCAGCGAGATTTCCTAAAGTATTAGGGCGGATGGTAAAAAACAATACTAGATCGGGACGACGATGGCGTAGCACAAAGAAAATTTCAAACAGGAATTTCAGGTTTTGGTATGGGGAAAGGCTGCGTCGCGAGAGTTGGCGTAGCGGAAAAAACTTTGCGTAGGTATGGTGCTCTAGCTGAAGCCGAGATGCATCGTCGGCGGCGAGGAGGATGACTTCATAGCCCGCTGCTTCCAATTCCTTGATGAGGGAAAGGCGATAGTTCCAGAGTGTCCAAGCGATGCTGGCCACCAATGCAACGCGAGGAGCAGGTTTAAGTGGGTTTCTCACGGATTTCGGGCATAAAAAAATCTCTGAACCACCACCCACTTCGGTTGGTTCAGAGATTCTTTTGTAGTGCGTTTGTTTGAACTAAGTTGACTCACCTTGCTGCAAACATACGGCCCTCACCGGGTAGCATGTTTGATTGCGGCCCTGCAAGGGAAGCAATTTGATCAGGTGTGACCTTTTTGTTCATCAAATCATACACTTCCAACGCTTGGTCGCGGGTGATGGACGGGAACTCGTCCAAAAACTCGTTGACGCTCACACCGACGCGAAGGAAGTCGTAAAAAGTTTCTACACGAACACGAGTTCCGCTAAAAACAGGTGCTCCATCTTGAATTTCAGGGTGTACACTGATGGAAGTAAAAAGACTCATCCGGCACTGCTGTTTAAATTGTTGAAAAAACGGGCCGGGATTATACAAGGCTTGGATTAAGAGAAAAGAAATGATTAAAACGATTTAGTAGGGCGAAGTTAGAGAATGTTAACAAGGGTCAAAATTTTGTGAGATATTTTTTTGAAAAATAAGTATTTGACCTGTTAACAGGGCGTAGCATCCTAGGGGAAACCCTGATCTAGAACATGCTGGGGATTTTCTCAGGGGGTCAAAAACGGTTCTTTTTTCTTCGTTTTCCACTTTTTTTCAGTCACAGAGGGAAGGTTATTTTCCTTCAAAAATGCAAAAACTGACAAAAAAAGCCTTCGTTTTTGCCTCCAGCAGAAAATCCCCAGCTTGCTCTACAGATGTTTTCCCCCCAATTTCTCTTTCACCAACGCCGTCACTTGCTTCACTTCCTGTTCTTTGGATTTTGGGTAGATGAGCAGCGCATCGGGTGTGTCTACCACGATGTAATCGTGCAAGTCTTTCACCACGGCGATTTTGCCTTCGGGAATGCGTATGAGCGTGTCGTGCGTATCGAGTGCGATGACATTTCCATGCAATGCGTTGCCGTTTTCATCTTTTGGGTATTCGGCGTGGAGGCTGGCCCAGGTACCGAGGTCGCTCCAACCAAATTCAGCGGGTAAAGTGAAGACGTTTTTCGCTTTTTCCATGATTGCGAAGTCCACCGAAATATTGGGCGCGGTGGGATAGGCTTTGTTGATAAAAGCCTGTTCTTCAGGAGTATTATAAACATCTTGGCCTTTTTCCAAAATAGAGAAAATTTCGGGCGCGAGGGTTTGGTAAGCACGGAGAATGCTTGAGGCACGCCAGATGAAAATGCCTGCATTCCAGAGGTATTCTCCGGAGGCGACAAATTGCTGCGCATTAGCGAGGTCCGGCTTTTCTGTAAACCGTTTGACTTTGAAAATACCGGCTGCGGTCTCGTTTTCCATCTGAATATAGCCATAGCCAGTGTCGGGGCGGGAGGGCTGAATGCCGAGCGTGAGCAGCGCGTCGTGTGCAGCTGCATAGTCAAGCGCGGTCTGTATTTTTTCGAGAAAGGCAGGTTCTTTCAACACGATGTGGTCGGAAGGGGCGATGATAAAATTGGCTTCCGGGTCCAGGTCTGCGAGTTTGAAAGCCGTCCAGGCTACGCAAGGGGCCGTGTTGTTGCGGCTGGGTTCGCAGAGGATTTGATTTTCCGATATTTCAGGGATTTGTTCGAGAATCAAGTCGCGGTAGGCGGCATTTGTGACGATGAATATGTGGCTGGCCGGGCATATCGGTAAAAAACGCTCGAAAGTGAGGCGCAGCAGGCTCTTGCCCACACCGAGCATATCGAGAAATTGTTTGGGGTAGGCTTCTCGGCTGCCGGGCCAAAAGCGGCTTCCAACTCCTCCGGCCATGATGGCGACGTATGTGTGATTCATTTAAGTTGTTGATTTGTTAGGTTGTTGATTTGTTGATGAATCAAAGTTTGTCTTTTACTTCTTGAAATAATGCCTGAATGCCCGCTTTCAAATCAATTTTTGCTTTCCAGCCAAGCCCGTGCAATTTGCTGACATCCATAAGTTTGCGCGGTGTTCCGTCGGGCTTGCTCAGGTCGTGGCGAATTTCTCCGGCGTAACCTACAATGCGCTGTACCAGTTGGGCCAGTTCCAAAATCGGGAGGTCTTCGCCTGTGCCGATGTTGACGAAACCCGGCTCGTTGTAATGTTGCATCAGGTAAAAACAAGCGTCGGCAAGGTCGTCCACATGTAGGAATTCGCGGCGCGGTGTGCCGGTGCCCCATAGGGTGACGAAGGCTTGGTTTTCAATCTTTGCTTCATGGAATTTGCGCAACAATGCAGGCAGCACATGGCTGTTCTCCGGGTGGTAATTGTCATTGGGGCCGTAAAGGTTGGTGGGCATTACGCTGACGAAATTGCAGCCGTATTGCGCCCGGTAAGCATCACAAAGTTTGATGCCCGCGATTTTGGCAATGGCGTAGGGTTCGTTGGTTGGCTCTAAAAGGCCAGTGAGTAAGGCTTCCTCTTTCAAGGGCTGCGGCGCCATTTTTGGGTAAATGCAAGAAGACCCGAGGAACATTAATTTTTCCACCCCGTGCCGATAAGCTGCGTCTATTACGTTTGCTTCAATCATCAAGTTGTCGTACAAAAACTCGGCACGGTAGGTATTGTTGGCCAGGATTCCACCGACTTTGGCAGCCGCGAGGAAGACATGAACTGGTTTTTCACGCCGGAAGAACTCGGTGACTTCCAATTGGTTGCGCAGGTCAAGTGCCCTTGAATCGGCGAGCACGAAGTTCGTAAAGCCTTCTGCCTGGAGTCTTCGGAGAATGGCTGAACCGACCATTCCTCGGTGGCCGGCGATGTAGATTTTGTCTGTTTCTTTCATTTATTGAACGCTTAAACCTCGTAGATTTTAAAACCAACGAGGTTTAGAAGGAAATTTACTCAAATTCATTTCGAATCTCAAATCCCCCCTGTTTCAAATACTCCTCTCGTTGGAAAAGTTGCAAGTCGCTGGCCACCATTTCTGACACTAACGCTTGTAAAGTCCGCTTGGCTTCCCAACCCAATTTCTCTTTCGCCTTGCTCGCATCACCCACCAACAAATCCACTTCTGCGGGCCGGAAATAACGCGGGTCAATGGCGATGACTACCTGTCCGGGTTTCAGTTTTGGGTTGGTTGAACTAGAAACCAAGCCTAGTTCATCCACCCCCTTTCCTTGAAATTCCAGATCCACGCCCACTTCGAGGAAGGCCATACGACAGAATTCGCGCACCGCTGTGGTCTTGCCTGTGGCGATCACAAAATCCTCTGCCACGGGTTGTTGCATCATCATCCACATTGCCTCCACATAGTCGCGGGCATGCCCCCAGTCGCGCTGCGCGTCCAGGTTGCCGAGCCAGAGTTTGTCTTGCAACCCAAGAGAAATTTTCGCTGCTGCACGGGTGATTTTGCGGGTTACGAAGGTCTCGCCTCTGGTGGGGCTTTCGTGGTTGAACAAGATTCCGTTGCAGGCAAACATTCCGTAACTCTCCCGGTAATTCACCGTAATCCAATAGGCATATAGTTTTGCCACTCCATACGGCGAGCGCGGGTAGAACGGGGTGCTTTCGCGCTGTGGTGTTTCTTGTACCAGGCCGTAGAGTTCCGAGGTGCTTGCTTGGTAAAACCTGGTCTTCTCACTCAGATCCAACAATCGAATCGCTTCCAACAAACGCAACGCGCCTACCGCATCTGCGTTGGCGGTGTACTCCGGCGTTTCAAAACTCACCTGCACATGGCTTTGGGCGCCAAGGTTGTACACCTCGTCCGGCTGCACCTGCTGCATGATCCGGATAAGGTTCGTGGAGTCTGTCAGGTCGCCGTAATGGAGGATAAATCGTTGATTGTCAACATGTGGGTCTTGGTATAAATGATCCACCCGTTCGGTGTTGAACAGCGAAGAGCGGCGTTTGATACCGTGGACTTCATAACCTTTTTTCAATAAAAATTCGGCGAGGTAGGCGCCGTCTTGGCCAGTGATGCCGGTGATGAGGGCTTTTTTCATAGTTGTTAAGCAGAACGGTTTAGCCTGCTAAAATTGAAGATGCAAAGGTCAGGTTTTGTTTTTGATTATACCATTCTGAAAAGAAGTCGCTTGTAGGGTCTTGACAACCAATTCGTGGGAAAGTGCCTGCCGGAGATTCGCCGCGTGGCGGGCGTGATGCAGGTCGGTGGCGAGAAAGTCGGCGAGGCCAAGGTCAAGGATGGTTTTGGCGGCAGATTGTATTGGCTTTCCGTAGTAGCCCGTGAGCGAAAGCAGGTTGATTTGCAGGGCGCAGCCCATGGCTTTCAGGTTTTCATAGTCCTCTGCAGAACGGTAGTAGGGATAGCGTTCCGGGTGGGCCAGGATGGGGTGGTATCCTTTCATTTGCAGGTCAAACATGATGCGGTGCAGCTCGCGATAGGGCTGGTGGAACGACATTTCCACCAGTACCCGATCACCAGGCAAGGTCAACAAGCGTTCGCCTTTTAGCATTCCTGCAAAGTTTGCGTCCAGATAGTATTCTGCTGCTGCGCCGAATTCAATTTCCATACCCAATTCATCAAGCGCGTCCTGTACCTCGTCTTTTTTTCTCAGAATCAAGTTTCGGGAGTTCGGGTAATAATCCGACATCACATGCGGTGTGGTATAAATCCGTTTAAAACCCAAGTCTTCCAATGCTCGAATCAGGACGAGAGAAGTCTCTAAATCTGGCGCACCGTCGTCTATTCCTGGCAGCAGGTGGGAGTGCAGGTCTGTGCCCAACACGGAAAAGTCAGGCAGGGTGGGGGGCGGTGTTGTTTTGAACAGCTTGAACATTTTGGTAAATCGTGAAAGAGGCTGTCTCACAAGTATATTATGGACAGGATTTACAAGATTTACAGGATTTTTGGGTATTTACATTGCCAAAATCCTGTTAATTCTGTCAATCCTGTCTGATAAAAACACTTGTGAGACAGCCTTTCTGTAAAACTTCCGGAAAATCCGGCAAATCCCGAAACACCCGAAAATGCAAATTGCTCTCCGGCCTTAGGATCACCCAAACTGTAAGGAACACCAGCCGCAGGTCCGTCCAAAACGACAAATGTTTCTGATACCATATTTCCACCGCCCCTTTATACGGCGCAATATGATCCACATAAAATAGTCGCGGATCGCGGCCCGCCACAGACAGTAAACGCTCCTCATCTCGAAAAACAATGCTTCCAACGCCGGTGATGCCTGGTCGAACATTGTAGATACTTTCCTGAATATCAACCGGAAATGCTTCGAAATCCACCTTCATCTGGGGGCGTGGGCCTATGAACGACATATCACCTGTCAGCAAATTAAGGAGTTGGGGCAGTTCGTTGATCTTGTTTTTGCGCAGGTATTTCCCGACAATGGTGACACGCGGGTCGTTGCGCAAGGTGAGGCTGCCCGTTCCCATGTTCGGACTGTTTTTTAGCATTGTGGCAAACTTCCAGATTTTGAATTTTTGTTTGTGGAAGCCAATTCGATCTTGTCGGTAAAACACCTTGCCTTCTCCCGTGAACAGCAGGATTATGATGATGGGTATGTATAATGGAAAAAGCAGGAATAGCACGATTATGGCGACCAGGAAGTCGAGCAAGTATTTGATTGGGAGATACATGTGAGTGTTTTTTGACAGGATAAACATACTATCTAGCAGTCAACAGCACTACATCTTCGAGTCTAAGCCCAAACCTGTCTCCAAATGCTGAAAATCAGGCAATAGGCGCTGCATAACCGCCACAACGTCCGCTTTGTTGACTTCCTCTTCTGCCAGAATGGCCTTCAATTCAAGCAGCATTTGGGCGATGCTGAGGGGGGGATGGGTAGTGACCGGGTGACTTGAAGTCACCCAGTCGCTACCCATCCCCCCCTCACTTTTCACCACCCCAATAGCTGCAAACCGCTCCAATTCAAGGGTTTCCTTATCTGTAAAAAACTCCTCGCAAGACTTCTCCCCCGAGGTGTCGGAAGCAAAATAATACACCGGCCAGGATTTGGAGTCTGACTGTACTAATGCCGCTTTTTCCCGTGCTTCTTGTTCGCTGGCACAAATATCTGCCTGAAAACCAAGCGTTTCGAGCAGGGCCGTGCCAATGTCCGAGAACTTCCGCAGATCATGCGATGCATCAAGTTTTGGGAAAAATATATCACCCGATTCGCCCAGAACACAGGCCAGCAAACACAGTTGCCCGGACTCTTCCGGCGACAAAAAGTACCGCTCTATATCGTTCGGAGCTGAGAGCGGTTGTCGCTTCATCAGACGCTCTAAAAAGCTCGCCAGAAGGCTGCCGTTGGAGAAGGCCACGTTGGCAAAACGCGCCGTCGTCACGGGGATTTCTGAAGCGTAAGACAAGAGCGCCTGTTCCATCAACTTCTTGGAAGCCCCCATAACGTTCACTGGTTTAGCCGCCTTGTCAGTGCTGACACAAAAAAAACGCTCAGGTTTGTGCGCCGCCAAAAGATCGAGCAAATGCTTGGCTTTGAACAAGTTGTTGGTCAGCATCGCTTCAATAGAGTAATGGTCTTTTTCACTTCGGACGTGCTTGTGCGCCGCGAAATTCGCAACAATCTCAAACGGCCCCTCGCGCCGAAGAATTTTTTCAAACACGGCATCGCCAAAGTCAAGCGGGTACGTCAGGAACACGGACGGGATGTTGTAAATGAGGCTGCTGCGAAGATCGCGGACGAGCTCCGTCAGGCCGTTTTCGTTGATGTCTGCCACGAAAAGCCTTGCCGGGCGAAACTTCAAGATCGCTTTTACAAAGGAAGTGCCGATGGTGCCCGCGCCGCCGATGACCAAGACTGAACGTCCGTCAATTCGGGTAGCCAATTGTGCCTTAAATCTTTCCAAATCGGGTTTGAAAAGACTCTCGGCGCGGCCGGTTACCTGTAGGGAGATGAATTTGGGAAGATCGAGCAAATGCTTAGTGCTTAGTGTTAAGTGTTAAGTGATTCTCCCAGGTTAACTATTTGCCCTTTCTATACGGCCTCAACAACAGATTTGGCCGACGGTTACGAAACTTTAAAAGTTTCGTAACCGTGCTCTACCGTATGAATCACATAGTCAATCTCCTCCTCCGTCAACCCATTATAAATTGGCAGCGAAATCTCCCCTTTGTAAAGTTCGTAGGTATTTGGGTAGTCCTCCATTTGGTAACCGAGGTTTCGGAACAGCGTGAGCATGGGCATCGGGATATAGTGCACGTTCACACCCACACCGTGTTCGGAGATACGCTGGATGATCGCATCGCGTTGTACTTCGCTTGCTCCTTTTATCCTCAATAAATACAAGTGGCAGGAAGACTGGCTTTCGTGTTCATCGTGCAGTGTGGGCAAAATCGCCCAGTTGTATCGCTCAAACCCCGCCTGATACCGCTCAAATATCCTCACCCGTTCCGGCAACAATTCATCCTCATACCGACGGATTTGCGCCAGCCCAATAGCAGCACAAATGTCGGGCATATTGATCTTCAGCCCTTGAGCGATAATGTCATAGCGCCAGGTGCCAGGCTGGTTTTTCTCGAAAGCACTTTTGGTCTGGCCATTGAGTGCGAAGGCTTTCAGGAACTTGTATTCCGCTTCATGGTCAAAAGGGCGGGGTAGGTGCAGGCAGATCGCGCCGCCTTCGCCAGTGGTCACGTTCTTGACGGAGTGAAAGGAAAGCACGGTGGCATCTGCGCAAATGCCGCAATGGCGTCCCTTGTAATGTGCCCCAATCGAATGCGCCGCATCGGCGAGCACCAAAATACGCCCAAGTTTTTTCTGCTCGGGCGTAGCGGGTTGGAACATCTCCCGTATTTCTGAATCGTACACCAAAGCCATGATCGCGTCGTAATCCGCCATCCAGCCGCCGATGTCTACAGGTATAATTGCCTTGGTGCGGGGTGTGATGGCTGCTCGGATTTTATCGGGGTCAATCGTAAAATCGTCTTTTACATCCACCATAACCACCTTTGCGCCGATGTTGAGGGCACACAATGCAGTAGCCGAGTATGTGTATGCAGGGATAATCACTTCGTCGCCAGCACCGACCCCAAACCAACGCAGCATGAGCATTGCACCAGAAGTCCAGGAGTTTACACACAGCACCGCAGGCGCGCCCGTGAGCAGGCGAAGCTCCGCCTCCAATTGCAATACTTTTGGCCCGGAGGTGAGCCAGCCGGTATTGGTCAGGCAGTCGTTTACCTCGTCAATGACGGGTTGGTCAATGAGGGGGCGGGAGAAAGGGAGGGTCATTTTTAGTTGCTTTAATCCGTGTCCTATCCGTGGCATCCGCGGTCAATCGTAAAATCGGGCACACGGATGACACGGATGAAACACGGATTTTATGGATGCGCTGTTCTTATGGTTCCGTCAACCAATTGGTAAATCTCCCCGCTTTCTGGGCAAACAGCATGGCCTTTTCCATCCACTTCAAGCCGATGTCCCAAACGACTCACCCAACCCATTTGTCTGGCCGGAACGCCTGCAACAAGGGCAAAATCAGGCACATCCTTCGTGACCACCGCTCCGGCGCCAATCATACAAAACCGTCCCACTGTAACCCCGCACAGCACCGTGGCATTGGCTCCAATGCTCGCGCCCTGCTTTACGAGCGTGGCACGAAACTCGGTCTTTCGCTCTACGAAACTGCGTGGGTTGATGACATTGGTGAACACCATGCTGGGACCTATGAACACATCGTCTTCGCAGGTCACGCCCGTGTAGAGCGAGACGTTGTTTTGCACCTTCACGCCGTTGCCGAGGGCTACGCCGTTGGCAACGAATACGTTTTGGCCGAGCACGCAGTTTTCGCCTAGTACACTTTGTGCCGAGACGTGGCAGAAGTGCCAAATGCGGGTGTTGTCGCCTATTTGGGCACCTGGGTCAATAATTGCGGAAGGGTGGGCGTAGTATGTCATTTGCAGTGAACTTCAAAGGCGAATGCAAAGGTAAAGATCAGTCTTTGCTCAGCACTTCTTCACCTGTTCTTGCATCGAAAAGTAGTGTAGCGATTTTCGGCAATTCCAATTCAAGCGTTATTCCATTTTTCAAACGCAACAACCTTTTACCGCCTGTTCCAGTATGCAGTACGATAAAGTTGGCAGATGAAAATGTGGCGTCGGGTGTGTTATTCATGACCACACAGCCTGCCTTTTGAAACAACGCGCGAAAAACGGCGCTTCGGTGCAAAGGCACAGCGGCATAGACCATGGTATGGCTTGAGAAATTTTTTCGGGCTATCGTCACGCCGCTTCCGTCTTGAAGCGCAGCCAAGCGCACTGCCCCAGCATCAGACACCAACAGCAAAGGATCAAGCGGTTCGGGGTTTTCAATCGTATCCTGGCCCATGACCCAAACCGGATTACCCTCCATTTTTGTTTGTTTCGTGGCAATGCCCGTCACTTGCTCCGTCAGCGTTTGGCCGTTGCGGCTTCCATCGCTGTACCCGGTGCCGTAATTCCAGATCAAGGTACGTCCGTTTTGCGCTACGGAATCACGAATAAATCGGCGTTGCTCAGGAGTTAATAGCCAGGCATTCATGAAAATGATCGCTTTGTATTTATTTAAGTCAATATGTTCTAAATCAAAAAGATAGATATGGTCTGCTGCAACGCCGCTGCATTGTAGTTCTTCGGCTGCTGCGTCCAGCCCTTTTTCGCAATGCTTAGTACTGACATTTTTCACGGCATAATAACTTTCCGTATCCCATACTGCCAGTGCATCTGCCGATTGAGATTCGGGTTTCGTCCCCCTTCCATATATGCTTCGGAAAAAAAGCAAGCTGCGTTTTATCTCCTCCAGATACAGGGGACTGTCCCACCAACCTGTATTGCGCCGGGGGCCAAAATCATAAAGCCACAACCCACAGCCCTGCACGAGCGGCAGCCATAAGCTTCTTTGAAGCAAGGGCAGGTAATTCGTGTCCCCCAAGAGATCAGAGCGGACAAAATCGCGCTCCCGTTTGTCTTGCTGGTAACCATTGTCTATTTCGTCGAACCACAGTTTGCCATGCAATTGGATGGAACGGACAGGTGCCCGCTCCATCCCCGAGCCGCCTGCTTTCCGACACGGGCCATAATAGCTCGGTGGTCCGGCAAAATAATCAATCCAGGGGCTTTCGAGCAAGCGCTGGGCTTCGAGATGCCCATTCATAGCCTGTCGGCACAAGCCAAACTGCATATATCCATAAAAAACGCCCGTAATTAAAGGGCGGCCCCATTGTTCTTTTACGATGCGGCAAAAGAATTCAATGTCGTCGGCGATCACAGCTTGCTGACAGCGATAAAAATCCATGACCCGCTGTTCGAGTGCCGGATTTCGGAAAAATCCGTCCGCACAGCAACGACGTTCGAGGCTGTCAGGTACTGTGGCATTGGCAAGTGTGTACATATTATTTGCCCAAGCGGTCTGGAGGTTTTTATCGGACAAATATTTGGTTTTAAGCCATTTGCGAAAGGCGTTATGCATCGGAACGCTCGTATCCGGCTCATTTTTTATAAAGCCCCAGGGATGCCATTCGCCATAAACACCTCCGGAAATATGTATCCCAACCACCGCTTTGCCCTCGCGCGTGCGCACAAGGCGACGGCAAAATTCTTGCAGTTTTTTGCCCGCTTCATTGCGCCAACGTGCTGAAGCCAGGCTCGCTCTGTTTGCACGAACCACATCGCCGTCTTCATGGTTGAACGGGAGACCTACAGCCAGGTCCTGCACCGGCCCATTCGCATATTGTACACATTCCTCGGGGTGGCTTCGATTCCACCAAACCGGAGCGTTGACGTGCAATCGGACCACCACCGCCCCGGACGCACAAGCGTCCAGCACCCCTCGAATTTGCCGCCTTGCCAAAGCCATATCGAGTGCTTGTTCCTTTTCCTTCCAAATATCCTCCAACCACAAATCCACCTGAAACAGGCGCAGCCCTGCTTCCCCCATTCGCCGAAGGTTGTGTGCCGGCAACTCTTCCCAGCTCCAGCGACCGCCAGTGACGTGCGTGAGCGCATACATGTAGGGCAATTCTGGTTGTTGGTTGACGTAGAGGGTGGGTTGGCCGTTTAACATGCGAATTTCAGCGGTTTGCGGGCGCTGGGCGAGGAGGAGGCATGGTAAGAGCGCGAGAAGGAATGGGATAAATTTCATGAGTAGAAGATAGGTAGCAGGTATTCAAAAATCAAACAGCTTCCAGGATGTCCGCAATACGCTCCGCAGCATGGCCATCCCATAGTGGAGGGATTTGTCCGGTTTTCCAATTGCCTGCGAGGATTTGACGGATTTTGGTGTGAGCCAGTTCGGGGTCTAGATCGGTGATCATTTCATTGCTTCCTATAGACACGGTTACAGGTCGCTCCGTTGTCTGGCGAAAGGTCAAACAGGGCACTTGCAGGAATGTAGTTTCTTCTTGAATTCCGCCTGAATCAGTGAGTACCACGGTAGCGTTCTGCATCAAACTCAAGCATTCAATATACCCCTGCGGTTCCAACAAATGGAGGTTTTTGATGTGAAAAAGGCGAGCCCTAAGCCCGAATCTTTCCAGATTATTTAGGGTGCGCGGGTGAATCGGAAATACAACAGGTAAGCACTTCGAAATACGCTCCATCAATTGCAAGAGCATGACCAAGCCTTCAAGTGTATCCACGTTGGAAGGGCGGTGCATGGTCATGAGTGCATATCCTTTGGGCTGCAACCCGAGCTTGAGCACTGTGTCTGCCTGAGCGGCTCTATCGCGGTAATGCACCAGCGCGTCAATCATACAATTGCCGACAAAAAACACCTTTTCAGGCGGCGCACCCTCACGACTTAGGTTGTCCATCCCAGCCTGTTCTGTCACGAAAAGAAGATCAGATATGGAATCGGTGAGGATGCGGTTGATCTCCTCTGGCATCTTGCGGTCGCCACTGCGCAGGCCGGCTTCTACATGGGCTACAAGGATTTGCATTTTGGCCGCTACGAGCGCGCAAGCAATGGTTGAGTTGACATCGCCGACCACTAAAACCCAGTCGGGCTGCTCTTTTTCAAGGATTTTCTCAAAAGCCAGCATGATTTTAGCGGTCTGTTGGGTGTGGCTGCCTCCTCCGATACCAAGGTAGTAATTAGGCTTAGGGAGTTCGAGTTGTTCAAAAAAAACCTCGCTCATCCGCGCATCATAGTGCTGACCTGTGTGCACGATTTTTGACTCAATGCCGGAGCGTTTTTGGAATGCGCGGTGTAATGGTGCCATCTTCATGAAGTTAGGACGTGCGCCGACGACGGAGAGGATTTTCATTAAAGGATTATTTTACGGCATGGCCGTAGGCGACGTATTGCCATTTTGCAGGAATGAAAAACAAGCACTGGTCACACCAGGCAAAAAAGGATTTTAGCCATTTTGGACGAGGGACAAAAGCCGCTAGAAAACCAGTGGTGTAAACTTCATTTGAAGAAAACCCTCGTAGCAACTGATTGATTTCTGGTAAAGAAAGGTAGTGCCAATTGTTTCCCCAAGTAATAAACCTGCTACGAGCACTTGAATGGAGCGCGCTGCCCTTTAAATTTTCTGCAAAAAACAGGATACCTCCCGGCTTCAAAACACGACGCATCTCTTTTATAGCCATTTCTATTTGTTCGTTTCGACCATGGCTTCCAACAACCCCAAGCATAGATTTGAAAACTACGAAATCGAAGCTTGCATCTGAAAAAGGGATTTGTTGGACATCAACCTGCATATAATCAATGGGAATAGACAAATTGAACCGCTGGTGGAAGTCTTTGGCTTTTTCAGGGAAAATATAATCTGTGCATAACATTTGGCATCCAAATTGGCGGGCAAAAAACAAGCTCAAACCGCCCATGTTGGCACCCACTTCGAGGCCGCATTTGCCGCTGAAATCTTTTTTTTCGCCAATGTATTTTTCCCAATAGCGTAGCGGCCGAGACCAAGTGGCTACATCCCATGCTACATAATCATAAACATTTGGGGTCATGCGGATAGGTGCTCTGCCAGAAAATGGTCTAGTAGCTCAATTTGGGTTGCTCGGCTAAAATACTGGGCCGCAGCACGACTTTTTTTGGAGCGCAATAGGCGTTCGTTAGCGCCATTATTGAAATGCGCTATATTGCTGGCCAGTTGCCCGAAGTTGTCAGGGGCATTCGTCCACCCTATCTGGTGCTTTTCAATGATCTGCGCCCCTTCACCTGCTCCAGAAAAGAAAATGGGCAGTCCAGCAGCCATAGCCTCGTAGATTTTGGACGGCACAGCACCTTGCAAGTGTCGGGTTAGGGAGATTAGTGCTGCTTCATGTTGCATAAGCAAGTCAGGAATCTCGCTGCTTTTTACGGCTCCATGGTAGTGGATACCTCGCTTGGGGTTTTGAGCCAAAAAAGACTCCAATTTAATTCGTTCTGGACCTGCGCCGTAAATGTGAAATTCTACCCCGAGACGTTTAAAATCAATGTTTTGACAAATTTTTACAATGCCTTGCGCTACGCCGAGTAAACCTGTGTAAACCAGTTTTGGCGTTTCTGACAAACAGGTATTGCGCTCAAGGTTTGGAAACCGGGCGAGGTCTACGCCGTTTCGGAAAAGCAGGACACGCTTCCCCCCTCTCTCTTTCATGTGTTCCACGATTTCCGCTGATTGGCCCGTACATACAAATGCGTGACGGTATAAAAACGCCTCCAAGCGTTCTAAAAAGCGATAAAACCACCCATCAGATATAGCACCTAATTGCTTGGCAGTCAAGGGCCAAAGGTCAGATACATTGAATATTAAACGCGGCTTTGAAAATAGGCAAAGCAACCATCCGGCAAACCCCAAGGTAAGCGGCGGGCTTTCAACCAAAAGGTAGTCGGGTCGCTTGATCCACAAGTTTGGCAGGGCGCATAAAGCCGTGAGGCTAAAAGAAAGCATGCTCAAGATACGCGGAAAGGCTTTGGGCGAATTAGAAGCATACAACCAGTATCGGTGTACCGGGATTTCCCCCATCTTTTCTACTGATTTCCACTTGCCGCGATATGGATCGAAAATGCGGCCATGCGGGTAATTCGGCAACGCAGTAATGACCTCGACTTCCCATCCGCGTTTTTGCATTCCCAAAGCAAGTTCGGAAAGGCGTGTTTGGGGTGCGCCCATTTCTGGCGGGAAGTACTGCGTGAGAATGAATAGCCGGCGGCTCATGGTAGGCAGGCGAAAAAGTGTTTGGTTTTGCCAGAGGCGGGACGTTCTATCTTTTCCACTCGGTTGATTTCCAAGATCAAACCATCTTCCAAATAGGTTTTCATGGCAGCCCGGATGCCAGATACTTCACTGTCGGAAAGTGGTCGGTCGGTTACAACATCAAAGACGAAGGTGTCGAGCGCAGTTTGCCGGATGATGAATTCCCGGAGCGAGCCACCTGATTCAAGGATACTGCGCGAGATGTAATAGAACGTAAGGCCGGCGGCATTTTTGCCACTCGGCAATTGGATCACATCATTGGTGCGACCAGAAAGTTGTAGTAATCGGCTTTTTGCACCCCGCTCAATAACACCCAGGTCGCCTATTTCGTAGCGTACCATCGGAAAAGCCCGATTGTGGAGGGAAGTGATTATTATTTTTCCTTCTTCGCCATCTGGTACAGGGCGGTTTGATTGATCCAGCACCTCAACGTACAGATTTTCTTCTGACAATATCCAATCGCCGCTTTCATCTGTGAAGGCAATGATATCCAGCTCGGATGCGCCGTATTCGTTGGCTATGGGCAATCCAAAGGCCGACTGCAAGATGTCCATGTCTTCCCGCGTGCAAACTTCAGAGGTGACAATACAAATACAGAGGGTTGGGCATACTGTTTTCAACACGATCTTTTTATCCAATAGATAGCGGGCAAAAAGCACCAGCGCACTGGTGTAGCCATACAAATACTTGAATTTCGTATTGGAAAATTTCTTCAAAAAGACGCTCAGCTGTGCATCAGACAGGTCGAATACTGGAAAGCGCACCCGATTGGAAATCAAATCTTTAGCCAATTCGATTTGTCTGCTTCGGCCAATTAAAGGAATCCCATAAAAGCGTGCTTGTTTTTGCCCCAACTTCAATCCGTGCCAGGCATATCGGTCCGCAATAAGCGCATACGTCATGGCGTGGGCATACTTGTCTTTGGCAAAAAAGAAGGGGTGTCCGCTGGAGCCGGAGGTGTTTCCCACATAAATTTCTGCGGGTCGGAACGGCGCCGAAAGCAAGTTGTCAAAATTCCCTTGCAGGTGTTTTTTTTCAATAACAGGTAAAACATCCCAATTGTCGGGAAACGCTGTGGTAAAAAGCGAGCGGTAGACGGTATTGTGCTCAAAATGATACCGGGCGGTTTCCCATCGTTTGTTTTCCTGCCATTTTCTGAATGCTGCCGGATTCAACAACTGAATATGACGCAGGTCGTTTCTTGCCTTTGTTAAAGGATACCCTTTGACCGCCAGCGTAAAATTCAGCAACATGGATAAGGCGTCATTGCAAGAGATCGAGCCATTGTTTTTCTATTGCTGTCCAGTCGAAAGATTCGGCTTTTTGGCGGGCGTTTTTGCTCAGACCTTCTGCCAATACAGGCGAATTAAGCAGGCTTTGGATGTTTTGTACCATAGCGGGGATTTCATTGTCGGGACTGAGCAGGCCAGTTTCATGGTGCGTAAGTAGAAAAGGCACTCCGCCAACATTAGTAGAAACGATGGGCAATCCCAAGGCCATCGCCTCCATGACACTGACCGGGGTATTGTCGACATGGGTGGTGCTGATGAAGATATCATAATCTTTAGCGAGGGCAATCCATTCGGATTTCGGCAGCCCGCCCATGAATTTAACCTGCCCTGCGATCTTTAGTTCGGCAGCAAGTTTTTTGCATCGTTCCATACTTCCGTCTTTGTCAGTGCCGACCATGCAGAGTTGCGCTTCAGGGTATTCCCTTTGAATAGCTGCAAAAACCTGCATGGCCATTTCGGGGTGGTACGTTTTTTCAAAGGAACGGACCCAGAGAAAACGAGGTCTAAGCATACGTCTTTGGAGGAAAGCATACTGTGCTAATTGTATAAAGTTAGGGATCAGTATAGTTTTATAGCCGGCCTGTTGAAATGCGTTTTTCAAATAAGCTGAAGGGGCTACATTGGCAAGTGCGAAAGCAAATATCGCACTCGACATCAGGGGTGAACGGGACATACGTGCGGGCAAATTGCCCCCATGCAGATAACAGATGTAAGGCTTTCGAAACACGCGACAAAGCAAGGCGATACTCCATGCGTAGTAAAAATTGAGTGTACTATACACGGAGATGATGATGAAATCTGCTTCGCGGCGTCTTTGCAGCAGGCTTTCAATCATGTCCAATAATCGAAGTATTTTATTTTTTTTGCAGGAGGCGTAATAGACTTTGAAGTGGGGTTCCAACATTTTGCCGTGTTCTTCCATTACAGATATAGTCGCACCTTGCGGAACGAGCATATTCCCGATGTAAAGAAGGGTTTTCAAGCCGGTTTTTTGTTGTCCGAAATCAAAAGGAACGCGAATCCAAAAGCAACGCATGGCAGGGCCATTCGCATCCCGCTATGCGCCAATGTGAACATGGATAAAATAAGAAATGTTAGCATCCATTGACGTGTCTCATCGTTCTTGATTTGGCGAAAATGCCGCAAAGGCAGGGCAACAAAAGCGCATAGGATAGACAACAAGCCCAGCATGCCATGTTCCCCCAACATTCTGGTAAATTCGGTATGGGAGGCAATCCTTTGGGTGCGATTTTCGGCTTCTCTATAAATCGTTCCCCGGCCAATGCCAATCCCCCAAATGGGATTCTCTGCAAAGGCTGCCAATTCGCTCTCGATAATTTCTTCCCGGCCAGACAGGTACTTGCTTTCTGAAATGCTCCTGCCCAAAATCACTTCAGAGGTGGATAATCCTTGATACCGGTAAAGCAAATAATTGCCCGTGATTTCATTGGCAAAAAACGCAATGGCGATAAGGAGGATCGAACTAAACGCTAGTATTGGCAACTGCTTTTTGGTCTTTTGGCGATAAGTTTTCGAGATGAAAAAAAGTGCGAACATTGAAAGCGCCAACGCGCCAAATGAGCCTACCATGCCTCCGCGTGAAAAAGTAAGTAAGCCTCTGAAAACCAGCAATGCGAGCAGGGTAAAATCGAAAAAGCGATACCCCAAGGGCGAGCGTCCGAGCAATATCCCGGTCACTAGCAACACGATGGCCCAGCCTAAGGAAGTGGATACCTGATTGGGGCCGAAGCCTCCGCTTGAGTCAAAATTTGAACCGCCTATGAAGTCTATTTCTGAAAGGCTTTTCCCCAGAAATAACAGCATGACCAAAGCAATAGAAGGCAAAATCCCCGCCCGCAGCAGCAAGGCCAATGTTGTTTTTTGGAAAGGCCGATGATAAAAATACCAGGCAGCGGCCAACAAAGTGGCAGGCCCAGCTAAATATTGGGAAACCAAATCCACTATGCGCGCTTCCGAGATGCCGCCGTAGATCGCAGTCACGAATACCCCTGGCAACAAAAGCACAAGATAAGCCAACAAAAGATAGGGACGTTGCTGCCTGCTTGCCCCCAAAATACTGCCCAACCCAAAAACAGCGATGCAGGCATACTTCCCAAATTCCCAAAACACGGCACTCTTGCTCATCCGCGACAACACTTCAAAACCAGCCAGGTAAAGTCCGTAGTAGCCAGCAAGAGAATCCTTGTCCCGGGTAGCAAAAATCTCCAGCATTGCCACTGCTGTAATTGCCACATACATCACTGCCACAGCACCCGGTTGTGCGTTTGCCAAAAAGCCAAGCCCGATGTGCAGCAGGACCGCCAGGATTGGGTTTCGGAGAAAGAGTTGGAGGAGCATGGGTTAGTTTTCGCCTAATATCTCACATGCTACACGGTTCACAAAATGTTCGTAAGTGAAAGCGGCGCAAATCTTGTTGACCTGTTCTGCCATGCTTTTTAGCAAGTAAGCTTCAGGAAGTTGAGCAATCATGGCTGCAAGCTGGCCATTCGGGAGTAAATTGGCTTGAAGCAGGAAACCATTTTGACCGTGTCGGATGTATTGGTTGATACAGGAAACATCGGTAACCATGGGAATGCAACCAAAATTAGCTGCTTCCGCCACTACTTTAGGGAATCCTTCTGCAGCAGATGGGAGGAGCAAAATGTGGGATTGCGCCAGTACCTCTTCCACTTGAGCCTGTCCTAAGAAACCATGTACATGGATTGGAATGCTTGAGGTATTTGCCAGTTGCTCGCATTGTTGCTTAAGTGGGCCGTCTCCGACCAAATGGAGTGATCCAATGTTCGGTGCGGAATCTAATGTTCTGAAAGCGTCCAGAATCCAGTGGACTCCTTTTGCTTCCTCAAGCCTGCCAACGAAACAAAAATGAAAGGGGGTAGCATAGGATTTTAAGGCTATAATCTGTTTGCCTTTAAACAGTTGTTTCTGATCAAGGCATGGATTTTCAAAACTCAGGCAGTGATTCGGTTGCCCCTGCCAATATCCATTGATGGTCACTTTGGAAGCATAGGCTCGTTTAAGGATAGTCCGTTGAAATGCGAAAAACCGGGGCGCCGGATTTTGTACCCAGTTCCCAGCATACTTGTGCCAAAAGATTTTTTTGGAGAAAAATAAGGAAAGCATTGTGGCAATGAAAGCGGGGGACGAAGGTGCTCGGGTATAAATCACATTATGCCGCAGCATTTCCGCTACGATTCGCACAAACATCCCTGGAGAACGGAACAATACAGCCAACTTGTCGGAAAAGAGGTCGCCGCCAGATTTGCTCAAAAGCACAAGCCGTATTTTTGGATTTAACACCTGGCTGAACGAAGCATTCTCGCGATATTCTGGTTTGTTGAAACCGATCCAGGTGACATGACTGAAAAGCGGCAAAAGGGAATTGATTTCTCGCAGCACAGAACCTAGCGCATGGCCTTGTCCACCTGTTTCAAACATTGCCGTATCGGAAACGATCAGCAGGCGGCGACGATTTTCTGGTAGAATCTCAGGCATTTTTGTACATATTCCTTACTGCCAAATTTTTCGGCAAAGACCCGCTTCATTTTTTCTGTTTCTGGGCGTTCGTTCAACAGCATTTCAATTCTTTCTTCCCATTGCTCAGGATCGAAATTGTCAATAAAAAACGCTGGAAATTCAGGACGAATAGCCGCAGCCGTTTCACCCGTGGCATAGGCCAAAAAGGGCAGGCCTTGAGCGAGATATTCAATTAAGACCAAGGGGCCAGTCTCTGAAATTGAAGTGTGTAAGCCGAGCCTGTATTTTGGCAGTTCGTATTGAACCTCAGTGCAATCATGCACTAGTTCGATATTTTCTGAAAGCCCCCATTCCCTTATCTTTAATTGTAATGCTCTAAAATATATAGGGTCTTGCACTTTGCCAATAATTGTCAGGCTTGAATTCTTTTCAAGTAGAAGACTTATTGCAAACAGATGATTTTTTATAGGTTTTATATTTGACACAAGCACTATTCCCGTTTTTTCGTGACATTGAAGCGAATTTATAGGAATAATAATGTTGCCTAAAAGCAGGGTTCGCTCTCCGGGGATATCCAGTTTTTCTTTCGCCCACGATACTAAGGGTTTGCTTACGCCGATATACCAGACAGGCTTCAGCAGGTACTGAAATAGGAACGGTATAGCAGGAACAACATTGATTTGGCCAAAATGATCGTGCAGTATGATTGGGGTTCGGACACCAAATACCCTGGCGAACAGCCGACAGTATTGGTAGTTGTGCCGCATGTGGACATGGATGATATCAAATTTGCGGGCTATACCGACAAAAGCCAAGAGCGCGTTTTTATCAAATCGGTGTCTCCGATTCAAACTGGTCACTTTAATCCCTGGCCTGAGTTGGGGCGACAATTCTCCTGGTGCAAGCAATGTGAGTACTTCGATATCTAATCCAGCATCATACAATAGATTGGAAAGGTAAAGTGCTACCCGTTCAGCTCCCCCTATGCCAAATGTGTCAATCACTTGAAGCACTTTCATTGCAATAATTCAATACGAGGGCCTTCTTTCAATTTTTTTGTGGATATAAACCAAGACCTAAAAACTTGGATGAAAACAATTGGCAGGAGCAAGATAGAAAGCAAGCTGCCGGATAAAAGCGCCAGCTTGCTTTTTTTGAAGCGGTAGGAAACAAGCGATGGCAGCACTCCGATAATAAGGCCTAGAAAGACAGTTTTAGTACTAAAATATCTTCGATAAAGGTATAAAACGCTTGGTACTGGTCTTGGCGCAAACCAGTTTTTAGGCCGGAATCCATCCCAGCTGCCCATTTCTCGAAGTCCACCTTCGCCCACTTTCAGGTGCAGTCGTTTGGCCTGGCTATTGGATATGCTGGCAAAGCCTGCAATATGTGCTCTTAGCCCGAATTCTCCATCGCCCATTCGTTGGCCTTCAAAATGGCGGTCGAACAGCCCAATTTTTTCGAATACCGTTCTTTTTATCATCACATTGCCCGTATCTAATTGATCGGCCCAGCGAAAATGGCGATAGTTTTCAGGTGTTTTAGCACCAATTTTCGAGATAGAAATTCCAGCAGATATATCAGATTTAAAAAAGTCCAGGCATTTGAGGTGTTCGCTAATCCAATTTTTTTCTATCCTAGAGTCGTCGTCAAATAAAAGCAGGTATTGGGCATCAGACATTTTTACAGCATTATTTCGAGCCAGCCATAGCGCTTTTTCATGTTGCTGATTAACAATAACAGACAAATCAAATTTATTGTAGAAATTTTTCTGAAATGGTGATGATTGGTCTATCACAATCACCTCAAAATTGGGGTAATCCTGCTTTTCAAGATCGTGAAGCGCGTCTTCCAGATATGCATAGCGATTTAGGGTAGGTATAATAACTGAAACTTTTGGCCCTGATACGATTAAGTTTGATTTGAATTGATTGTAGGCTACTTCATGTGGGAATACTGAAATATAAGGATAGATACGTTTTGTCCTTGATTGCATGATAAAAGCAGAAATCTCCTGAAAAGGGTTGTTCAATCCAAGTAAGCGGAGCAAGAAAATGTACCAGGACCAAATTGGGTGAAAATGTCGCCTTATAAAACGGTAATTATCCTCGCATGTCGGCACAGCCTGATCTGTCTCAAGGTGCATTGCGAATGAAGCATTTTTGACGAACCCTTTGTGCCACATTTGATATGCCGCATCGCGTTTCGCTACGTTTATGGAACTAAATCCTTTGTCCAATTCGACAATATTCTGCTCTTCCGGGGTCATTTTTGCTATATCATAGAAAAATGGCGCAGTATGCGTCTTATGAATATTAAAATACCACACAGGATTTGCGTATCTCAAAAAAGGGAAGATAAAGCACTCTGTCACAAAAAGAAAATACCTTTTATAGATACGTTTACTAAAACTTTTTAAGTTTAGTAAACGTGGCAAAAGTGTAAATTACGATAGTTCAAAAAACTGCTTGAATGCATGCGTTTGAAAGTCAAGAGAAAACTTTTCTAGTAAACGTTGTCGCTTTTCTAAAGGAATGCTATAATTTATATTGAATTCCGTTATCTTATTTGCCAGGCTTTCAACATCGTATCGTGGTACTTCTAAAAAATACACTTGTATTTCAGGGATACTATAGCTGTCAAAATCTGAATAAAACGCGAGGGTCTTTAAACCGATAGCAAATGACTCCAACATTGAATTACTCAGGCCTGTAACCAAGTGAGGGTGAACATATAAATTGTGTGCTGCCAGCAGTGCGGGCAATTCATTGTGATCAGTTTTTTCCTGGATAAAGACGACGTCACTAAGATCAAGATCATGAATCATAAACAAATACTTTTCCTTTTCTCGACCATAGCCAATAATTGTACAACTAAAGTCTATATGCTTGTTTTTTAGATTTTTGCACGCTAACAATAAATATTCGATTCCTTTGATGTACTCAAAACGACCAACGGTGACCATACGGAGCTTGTCTTTCGGTAAGGGAACATTTTGTAGGAATCTATTCAAATTTACACCCTGGTAGATAACGTGCGATGGAGGAGGAGATAACCCGAGTTCAATAAATTGCTGCTTAAGTTTTTCTGATAAAAAATGGAGTTTATGGATGTAAGGTATGAGTCGGGAATATTGCTCTAAAGTGCCTGGTTTAACAAATGGATTAACCGTAATGTCTGAACCACGGACACTGCTGAAAAGACGCAGGTTTCTTTTTTGATGAAAAGCCGGAAGCACGCTTTCGAATTCAGACATCATAAAAAGAAAAGGGAAATAAAGCCGCGGCGCACAAGCTTGGTTCAGTAGAAATATTCGATATAAATATTTTAGGTTAAAGGTTTTGTGTTTTATTGTTAGTTTTGGCAATGACAAAATAAAAGGAAATGAAACAGGCTTTGGTAAATATTTAACGGCAAACGAATAAGCAGTACTGTTCTGAATTTTTCCTCGTTTGTATACAAGCAACTCAAGATTGAATTCTTTCCCAAGCGCTTGAAATAATTGTCGCAAAAAAACTTCTGATGTAGTGTTCAGATCGTTGATAAATATACTTAGGTCAAGGACTTTCGCCATTCAAACAGCCTAATTATTTTGTAATTATGGATGGTAAAAAACGCTGGACTAAAGGTGACATACTATTGAATATCAGGACTTGTCGCTTTAGATCTTCCTTAAAGAACGCAAACATCGCTATCAATATGGTTAGGCCGAAAATGGGGGCCATCCAAAGTTTTGGATCTGAGGGAATGATGCAAAAAACAATTATTGCAAAAATAGTAGCACATATTGGAGACCTGATAGCTTTCCAAAAAGCCTTCCAGCCAAAATCCAAAAGTATGTTGGCCATATAAAAATGTGCAGAAGCACCGACAGATCTCATTAGGCTTACTATTACACAAATACCCAACAGGCCCCATGGCGAAGCAAGGAAAATACTTATAAAAAGTAATGGAGTAAACACTAGATTATATCTTAATCCAATACCAGGCTTGCCTAGAGCGAAGTATAATCCGGAGCTTGGACTGCCTAAAAAACGTATTAACGCGAAAATGCAGAACAACTGAACTGGAAGTATCGCAGGTGCCCATTTGGCACCATACATCAGAATGATTAGGTCATGTGCGAACAATCCGATTCCAGCGATAACAGGTATCCCTAAAAAACCAAGGGTTGAAAGCATTTTTAGATATTGAAGTCTTACCGTGGGAAGTTGCTGCTGGTTGCGGGAAAAAACGGGCATACAAATGCCTCTAACAATAGGTAGTATATGTTGATTCAAAAGGTTAGAGAAGCGAAAAGCGATATCGTAGATACCCAGTGCTTCCATACCCAATAACTTGCCAACAACGAGGGTGTCACCTTCGTTGGCAATTTTTGTAATAATGTTGGAGGATAAAAGTTGGCTGGAATATCGAAATATCTGTGGCCAGTGTTGTATTCCTGTTTTCCTCAGCTTTGGCTTGAATCCAGCACGAAAAAAAAGTGCCAAACTCAACAATGGTGGGAAAATAAAAAGTGGAAGCACAAGGCTGTATAGTCCCATTCCTGACCAGGCAAAAATTACCATGCTACCCTGCGAAAGGGTTCCTGCCACCATTTGAATGGGTACTATTTTTGAAAATTCCATGTCCTTTTGTAGGAGAGCAATAGGCACCACTTGAAAGATGCTGAATAGCGAACTGATTATTAACATCCAAACGATGTTGGTAAGTCGCTCGTCCTGATAAAAAATCCCCCAAATGCTGGAGCTTATCACCATTAGAATAAAAACCAGGAATACAATACTCAAATGCAACCAGAAAGCTGCTTGTTGGAGGTCCTCTTTATCATTTTTGTTGTAATAAATAATGAATTCGCCAATGCCCCCGTTGCTAATAGCCTGCACAAAGCCAACGAGTGTTGTGGCGATAGCCACAAGGCCAAAATCAGAGGTGTCCAGGATTCGGGCCAAATAGGCCATTACACCCAGGCTTAAAAGACCGCCCCAGATTTTCCTGAAACCTAAGAGAGCAGCAGTGCTTCCAGCCTGGGCAGCAAGAGATTTAATGGGGGTTTCCGATTTTTGCCTTTCTTCCTGTCGCATACGACATCATTATTACATGCGCACTTAAACTGGATTTCAGTTTGTCCCCTTTATCCAATTGCCAAAATTTCCCCAAAAGCTGCTACGCGGCACTTTATCAGCCTCATAATACCCATATCCGTACCCATATCCATACCCGTCTCTTTTACCTTCTTTAATGCCATTCAACACGACTGCAAGGTTGCGCATTTTTTTATCCTGATGGATATTGTGGAGAATCTTGAGCATCCCTTTTTTGGTTTGACCTTGTCGCACTACATAGATAGCTGCTGAGGAAAATCGGTCGAGCAAGAGGGCATCGGCAACAAGACCAACCGGAGAGGTGTCAATTATGATAAAATCAAAATCTGCCTTGAGACTGACTATAAGTTCGTCCAAGGCTTGATACATAATGAGTTCAGAAGGATTCGGAGGCAAAGGGCCACATGGTATATAAAACAGGTTTTCCTGGAGGGCGCTGGGGCGTATGATTTCCGCTGCGTTGGCTTGTCCCAACAAGTAATTGGTGAGGCCTTTTTCATGCTCCATCGCTCCGAGGTATCGGGCCAATTTTGGCTTGCGCAAGTCTAGTTCAATGAGAACCGTTTTCTTGCCAGAAAGGGCAAAGGCAACCCCTACATTGGCAGTCACAAAGGTTTTTCCATCTCCACTGGCGCCAGAGGTGATGAGGATAGTTTGGCCTTTGTCAATTGCAGGAGGAAGAATAAATTGGATATTGGTACGCAGCAAACGGAACATTTCAGCCACTGCTGACCGACTTTTGCCAGTCATCACAATGTTTTTTTTACCTTGACTGTATGCAATGCCGCCCAGATAAGGGGCGTCTGTTGCTTTTTGGAGGTCATTTTCCCCTTCCACTGTATCATTCAGCAAGTCCTTCAATAAAATGTACAATGCTGGCAGTGCCAGGCCAAACATTACCGATAGCACATAAAGGAGTTGTTTTTGTGGTTTTACCGGGATGTTATTGGGCCGGGCGGGATCCACCACCCTGGAATTTGCGGTCGTGCTGGCAAGTGCCAACAGGGTTTCTTCTCTTTTTTGAAGGAGAAAAAGATATAGGTTCTGTTTGATGGATTGTTGGCGCATAATCTCCTGCAACTCACGCTCCATGCGGGGTACCTCTCTGACCTTTCCTGTAATTCCGCTACGTTTTGCACGCGCGATCCCAAGGATTGTTTCTGTTTTTTTGGACACCTTCTTAATGGATTCCAACACGTTGATATGCAGGCTTTGAAGTTCTTGATTGAGGCTGAGGAGGGCCGGATTGTCAGATTTGGCCGTTTGCATGAGCCGATTTTTGCTGAGCACCTTCTCGTTGAAACGTATCAGCAATTGGGAAAGCACCACATCGTCGGTGCTGAGATTGGCTGGTATGAGTTGGTATCGCTCTTCGCTCATACGGGCTAAATATGCTTCCATACTCTGGAGTATGCTGTGTTGGACTTCCAGATCGGATATCTCCTCGTCAAACTGGGACATTTCATTTAGCACAATGTCCATGCCTGCTTCAATGCTGGTACCGATTTGATTGCGTTGTTTATACTTTTGGACTCCTCCTTCTACTGTCGAAAGTTCATCTGTCAGGAAAATAAGGCGTTGGTCAATAAATTTGATGGTATTTTCACTGACTTTGTTTTTGTCTTCGGCTGCGGCATGGTTATACACTTCCACCAGTTTGTTCAAGACATTCGCCGCACGGCGCGCTATCGGTTCTCGAAGTTTCATCTCCAGTACGCTGGAATAGTAACTCATGGGTTTGACCAGCAAATTCTGAATATATGCTCGTGCTATGGACTCGATAGGGATTATTTGGATGATTGCATGACCTTGGTCTAACATTGGGGCTGCCAAATTCCGGGTAATCCAAAAGGTGCCTTTACTGGTCTCAATCCATTGCCCAAATGGATGTGTGCTGCGTTTTTCGCCTTCTATCAATTCAAAGTTAAAGCTGTCAATACATTGAACGTCAAGGAAGGCACTTTCCCCCTTCCTCAGTTTGAAAGAATCAAGCCGGATATAACTATTCCCATACATCTCCTCGTTTTTCACCCGGCCTACTGCAAAATACTTTACCCCGAGGTTTAGTTTGCGCACCACCTCCTCCATCAAGGTCTGCGATTTAAGGATTTGGATTTCATTTTCTATGTTTTTGGTTTCCTGAATTGCGCCCAATTCCTGGAGCAAAGCAGTTTCTGATAGCCCACTCCCTTTTTGCTCATCTTTTATCAACAGGGAACATTTCACCTCATATTCAGGCACCGCATAGCGCAGGTAAGCCCAGGCAGCGAAATAGGCCATTGCTGGTAGGATCAAGTACAGGTACCAGAATTTCCATACATAGTGGTACAACAAAGCCTTCAGATCAAAAGCCCTCTCTTTGGTAGAGAAAAAATCAGGTAAGTGGTCAGCGTTTGCCAAATTGAACAGGAATTAATAGTTATCAATCAGCGGAATAGCAATATGATAATATTCGCCAAAATCGCCCCCGCCGATACCCATGGCAAGACCTTCGAGGCCTGGTCGCTCACCACACTGGTTTTTTGTTTGAGCGGTTCTACATACACCACATCGTTCTGTTTCAAATAAAAATAGGGCGAAGCAAAGACGTTGCGATCTTGCAAATCTACCCTCCCAAACTCGCGCTTTCCATCTTGCTCCCGAATGACGAGGATGTTTTTTCGGTTGCCGTAGTTCGTCAAATCGCCTGCAAGCCCCACGGCTTCCAGCACGGTTACACTCCGCTCTGGTAATGTGTAAGTAGCCGGGCGACTTACCTCACCCAACACCGTGAACTTGAAGTTTAGCCAACGCACATTCACAATCGGGTGGGCAATGTAACGATTCAGTTTTTGCTTAAAGGTGTCGCGGGCTTGTTCTACACTTAGTCCGCTGAGGTGCATTTTCCCCAGCACCGGAAACTCGATATCGCCCGCCTGATCCACAAGGTAATGGTTGCCTGTGATGTTGTTTTCTTCTTTGGTCCGCGCGCCGATCCCCTGCAAAGTAAAGGGGGCCACCGCTGCCGGGTCTTCCGCATACACGCCTATTTCCAGCAAATCATCCGGCTGTATGCGCACATCGGCCATGATGGGCATGGGTTGCGCCCCGACAGGGAATGCAGGGCCTTCGTTGAAGTTTATCAACTGCTTGTGCTGGACGCAAGAGGCCAGGGAGAGCAGCGAAAGCGCGAAAAGATAATAGCGGAAACATTGGTTCACGATGTACGGATGCTTAAGATAGTTGAGGGTTTGCGCGTTGGGAATACCTTCCAAACTTATTCAGATAGTAAATTGGTATGCATCACTTCATCACTTCATACTGTGCCACTCCACGGTTCTTTTCAAACCCTCCGCCACACTTACTTTCGGAAAATAGCCCAAAATCCGCTGCGCTTTTTCAATGCTTGCCAGTGAGTACGGGATGTCTCCAAGGCGTTCAGGGCCAAACACGGCTTTGGTATCAACCTTCAATTCTTTGCGCAAAATTTCGAACATTTCCAGCAACGTGGTTTGTTGTCCGAAAGCGATGTTGAACACTTCGCCGAGGGCTGCATTGTTTTCGCAGAACAAGGCTAGCAGATTGGCCAGAACGGCATTGGCCACATAGGTAAAGTCTCGGCTGTTCGATCCGTCGCCGTTGATGGTCGGGGATTCTCCATTTTGCAATTTGCTGATAAACAGAGGTATTGCAGCGGCATAGGCTCCGTTCGGGCTTTGCCTGGGACCAAACACGTTAAAGTAGCGCAGCCCTATCACTTCCATTCCGAAAGTGCGGGCGTAAACGGAGGCGTAAAGTTCGTTCACATATTTGGTCACGGCATAAGGAGAGAGTGGTTTGCCGATTTTGTCCTCTATTTTTGGAAGTGCAGGACTGTCTCCGTAAGCGGAAGAGGAGGAGGCGTATACGATTCGTTTTATCCCGGATTCTTTGGCGGCGTGGAGTATATTGAGTGTGCCAGAGATGTTCACGGCATTGGTAGTTAATGGGTCTTGTGTGGAGCGAGGCACGGAACCAAGGGCGGCCTGGTGGCTTACCAGATCCATGCCGTTGCAGGCCCGCAAGCAGTTGTCAAAATCCCGAATGTCGGCTTCGAGGAATTCAAATTTGGGGTTGTAATGGTGTTGGGAGATGTTTTCTTCGAAACCGGTGGATAGATTGTCGAGCACGCGGACAAAGCTGATGCGTTCATCGGCAAGAAGGGCGTCTACCAAGTTGGAGCCAATGAAGCCTGCACCGCCGGTTACGAGGATTTTTTTCATAGTGTTGGGCTCGGGTTGCTTGCGATTTGTGCTTTGGTGGTCATCCCCCCTGCCCCCTTCGAAGGGGGAGTTGGGCTTGGGTTGCTTGGGGTTCCTACGTTCTTCTGACCAAGGATGCACTTCTGCTTTAGACCGCTGAGTAGCCAGGCGCGGAGGCTCCCCCTTTGAAGGGGGTAGGGGGATGAAAAGTAAAGCACAAACCCCAAGCATCATTTCCTCCCAAAAGGATGCTTAACCAAGGGCAACGCTGCCAAAGGATGATAATCCCCCACAAGCCCCACGGGCACCTGTTCGCGAATATCGTGCGCCAATTGGATGGCAGGTAAAGCATCGTTCAGGCCGAAACCATTCCCCTCCAGAATATCCTGATAACTAAGGGTATGCAAGTCCGTAAAGCCTTCACTGAACTCCAACGATTCACCGTCTACGGTAATGTTGCGGAAGGTTCGTTTGCCCGCTGCTTCGGCAGGCAGGGTGTCGGGGTTGATGCTCAGAAACCATCGGACGTGTGCTTTTTCAAATTCAAGAAAACCGGCAGCGCGGTCGTGGGTGTGAACGTGGACGATGTTTTCTTTCAAATTGCCAAAAATCCAGGCCAGCATATCAAAAAAGTGGATTCCGATGTTGGTGGCGATTCCGCCGGATTTGGCCAGGTCACCTTTCCAACTGGTGTAGTACCAATTGCCGCGGGAGGTGATGTAGCTCAAGTCCACATCATGTTTTTTACCTGAAAAGTCTTGTGACACTTTGTATTTTAAGTCTACAATAGCCGGGTGGAGCCGGAGTTGCAGAATGGTGGAGACGCGCTTTCCAGACTCTGTTTCGTTGGTTCTCAATGCCTCCGCGTTCCAGGGATTTAGTACCAACGGCTTCTCGCAAATAACGTTGGCACCATGGCGAAGTCCGAATCGGATATGGGCATCGTGCAGGTAGTTGGGCGAGCAAATACTGACATAGTCAATGGCTTGTCCGGCGCGTTTCAACTTTTCCAGGTGCCGATCGAAACGCTCGAACTCGGTGAAAAAGGCGGTCTCCGGGAAATAACTGTCCAACACACCCACGGAATCCTGCGGGTCATATGCTGCCACGAGCCGGTGACCGGCGTCGCGGATGGCTTTGAGATGCCGGGGCGCGATATAGCCTGCTGCGCCAATGAGTGCGAAATTGGACATTGGATAAGGGTGACTTATTTCATGAATTCGATAGGATAGGGGTAGAACACGGATGACGCGGATTAGACACGGATTTTATTGTATGGAATAAATATTCGAGGTCAAAATCTCCAAAATGAAAATCCGTGTCCCATCCGCGTTATCCGTGTTCTACCTTGTCAAACCTTACCCACGTTCAAAAAACGCCTTCACCGCTCCCGTAATCTTCCCCAAAATCTCCTCCGTCATTTCAGAGTGCATAGGCAAAGAAAACACCGACGCACAGAGCGCTTCTGTAACTGGCAGCTCACCGCCTTTCCAGAATGGGGCATAGGCGGGTTGTTTGTAGAGTGGAACGGGGTAATAAATCATGCAAGGAATGCCTTGTTCCAACAGGTACGCTTTCAACTCATCTCGTGTCTTTGCCGGATCGGGTGCGTTGATTTGCAAGGTGTATTGGTGAAAAACGTGCGTTGAGGTTGGCTCGCGGGCGGGGATTCGCAACTGCGGGATTTGCCCGAAAACACGGCCGTAATAGTCGGCAGCGCGGTTGCGGGCCGCGTTATATTCGTCAAGGTGTTTGAGTTTGGCATTGAGAATCACGGCCTGCATAGCGTCAAGACGGGAATTTACACCAATCTCGTCGTGGTAATACATTTTGGATTGGCCGTGGTTGGCAATCATACGGGCTTTGGCAGCCAGGGCATCGTCATTGGTCATTAGGGCGCCGCCGTCGCCGTAGCAGCCGAGGTTTTTGGACGGGAAAAAAGAAGTGCAACCGAAATGGCCGATGGTTCCAGTGGCCC
>CAZPTQ010000029.1:0-34522 GCA_964589365.1 uncultured Saprospiraceae bacterium | reverse complement strand
GTTGCAGCGGACGATGAGTTCACCGAATACGTCCCCTGCTTTTCCATTGACAACACGGATCAATTCATTGCGCTGGTGTGGTGGAAGGCCGAACTTTTGAACTATGAATATGTGCTCGCGACCTTCAACGAAAAGGGTGAACTTATTGGACGGGCGGTCATTGCCGGAACCACGATAAAAGATGGTATCGTAACGCGCTCTGTGGCAATCATCAACGATGAATGGGAAATAACCATTGGCGAGGGCAGCTCCCCCGATGGAGATCAGATATTTGACCCGACTACTTCGCGGACAAGGAATTTGGAGATACTCATAAACGGGCAGATCGTAGAAGGCTGAGGGAATGTCCTTGTTGGATAGGGGACATTTTCAATCTTCGTACTGCTGCTTATAATATTGCTGGTACTCGCCAGAAGTTACCCGGAGTAGCCATTCTTCGTTTTCCAGACACCATTTTGCCGTTTCGCGGAAGCCTTCTTCAGCGCGGATGGAGGGCTGCCAGCCCAGTTCGTTTTTTAGTTTGGATGCGTCAATGGCATATCGGCGGTCATGACCTGGGCGGTCTTTTACGAAGCTGATAAGGCGGCGCGAGGAACCGGGTTCGCGGCCCAGAAGTTCGTCCATGATATCGCAGAGCGTTTGCACCAGGTCAATGTTTTTCCATTCATTGTTGCCGCCTATGTTGTAGGTCTCTCCTGCGCGGCCTCTGTGGAAAATCGTGTCAATGGCTTCCGCGTGGTCTTTTACCCAAAGCCAGTCTCGGGTGTATTTCCCATCGCCATATACCGGAAGCGGTTTTTCTTCCTTTATGTTCTTGATTACCAGCGGAATGAGCTTTTCCGGGAAATGGTTTGGCCCGTAATTGTTGCTGCAATTGGAGAGCACCACAGGCAGCCCGTAAGTATGAAAATAGGCCCGTACAAAATGGTCGCTTGCCGCTTTGGAAGCCGAATAAGGCGAGCGTGGATCGTAACGGGTTTCTTCCGTAAAAAAGCCTTCTTCGCCCAAAGAGCCATACACTTCATCTGTGCTGACATGGTAGAAACGCTTGCCTTCAAAGTCATTTCCCCAGAGATTTCGGATGGTATTGAGCAGGTTTACCGTACCCATCACGTTGGTTTCAACAAAAGCCATCGGGTTGGAAATGGAGCGATCCACATGGCTTTCCGCAGCGAGGTGGATGACGCCATTGGGATGGTATTTCTCAAAAATTCTTTTGAGTTCAGCACTATTCGTAATGTCTCCTTTTTCAAAAACGTAGTTGGGCAAATGCTCCACATCGCGCAGGTTTTCGAGGTTGCCTGCATAAGTAAGTGCGTCGAGGTTGACGATTTTGTAATCAGGGTATTTCTGTACAAAATGCCGGACGAGGTGGGAGCCTATGAAGCCTGCGCCGCCGGTGATTAGGATGGTTTTATTTTTTGACATTGGAAGGTTGACTGCCGGTTTTCTTTTTGTAAGAAAAATTGTGCGCTTCAGGTTCTCTAAAAATTTCGAGTTGTCCGTTTATGGATAACAGGAATGTAGGGCGATTTTCATTTTCTAATGCTTCAACATCTTTCAAGGTCAAGACACCTGCTGGCGCATCTTTTGTCCTACCAACAGCTCTTTTCAAAAATTCTTTGGGAATACCAAGTTCTTTTACTTGTTCCGAGGTTAAAAAGAAAAATTCATTTGAGCCCGTTGCAATGCCTCTCATAACATTGGCAAAGTCATTAAGATGAAATTTAAAACCGTTGTGATTTTGTTCGGGTCGTGAAAAACCGGTTGCAATACCTTCTGTTAATTGACGATTGACTATTTCTAGTGTATTAAACTTTTGCTTCTTGAAATTGGAAGAAACAAAATCTAACAAATCAGAAGAATAAGCTTCGTTGGCTTTTACCCATTGCAACGTTTTGTGAGGCTTTGAATTTTCTTTTTGGTGGGTTTTTAATAAAATCTCTTTTCTCAACATAGCATTTCTCTTGGCAATAGATTTCATCTGCTAAAACTTCGGGGTCAATGTCTGTCCCAAAAAATGATGTGCTTTTCTTGTTGAGACTAAGCAATGCCTCAAAAAAAGCACCTCTGCCAGCTGCTGGGTCAAAAATTAAGTCTGCATCCTCTGCAACATAAGCAACCATTGCTTCTGCCACCCAACTTGGTGTCCAGAATTGTCCTTTGTCACGAAGGATTTCTCTCTGGTTCCATTCCGTAGGCAGTTTCTGATGCGATATTGGTTTTCCCATCAAATGTTATTTAAAATGTCAATTGTTTCGTTTGTCAAATCCAAAGAACCACCTTCCCATCTTTCATCACAAACACCACCTTGAGCATGGCACGGATATCTTCCATCGGGTTGCCATCTACCGCGATAATATCGGCGAGTTTGCCCGCTTCAAGCGAGCCGATGCGGTCGTTCATTCTAAGCAGCGTGGCCGCATCCAGTGTAGCCGCGCGAAGGATGTCTCTATTTTTCATACCAGCCTCGGCCATTAGTCCAAACTCCAGGTTGTTCTTGCCATGCGGTGATACCCCTGAGTCGGTGCCGAAGGCAATTTTCACGCCTCTTTTATAGGCTTTGCCTGCCGTGGCTTTGAGTTGCGGGCAAATTTCGATGGCTTTTTTGCGCACCACTTCCGGGAAAAAACCTTTGGCATAAGTGGCGCTATCACTCACGGCCTGACCTGCCGTTAAGGTCGGAATGAGGTAAGTGCCGTGTTTGATCATGGCATCCATCGTGGCGTCGCTCATAAAGGTGCCGTGTTCAATACTCACGACTCCCGCTTCTACGGCGCGTCGCATCCCTTCGTCGCCGTGCGCATGGGCGGCTACCTCCACGCCGAGGTCGCGGGCAGTTTTCACGATGATGGAGAGTTCGTCTTCTGCGTAATGCGGCAGTGTACCGTCGCGGGCAAGGGAGAGCACCCCACCGGTAGCACAGACTTTGATGCAGTCGGCGCCACGTTTTATTTGTTCGCGCACGGCGGCCCGGCATTCGTCGGGGCCGTCAGCGATGCCCATCTCGGGCCCTGGAGGATCGAAAAGGTCCCATTTTGCTCCGGTTGTGCCGTCGCCGTGTCCTCCTGTAATGCTAAGCGCACGTCCCACCGTGAGGATGCGTGGCCCAACAGCCCAGCCCGAATTGATAGCATTGCGCAGGGCGATGTTCACGCCCGTACCACCGAGGTCGCGAACGGTAGTGAAGCCAATATCAAGCGTTCGGCGGGCATATACAGCGGCTCGGTAGGCGATGTCGGCAGGATTGAGGGTGTACCGTTCGCTGTAAGAACTCCGGCTTTGCTCCCACTCTATGTGTACATGGCAGTCAATCAACCCGGGAAGCACTGTTTTGTTTTTTAAATCAATCGCTTCTGCACCAGTAGGGATACGTGAAAATCCCGGTTCGATGCGCGCGATTTTATTGCCTTCCACTATGATGGTTGCATTCAGGATTTCTTCGCTACTAATTGGGAGGATGCGCCCACAATGGAGGTAGGTGGTTTGGGCTGGGAGGAGATTGCTGAAGAAGCAAAGTGCTAAGCTGAGTTTGAATGGGAGCATGTTCGGATAGGCGGCCTGAGCGGCGTTTTTAGTCGAACAAAGATAGATCAAAGTTTTCGGCGCAAAACTGTGCGGCATTTTTAAAAGCCACTGTGCTAATGTAGATATCTTCCAAATTTCCCCCTTCATCCGCCCTTTACAAAGGCATGACAGTGCCCGAAAACCCGGTCACTAATTTTGCCACGCTTTTTGCTCCAAGAAATCGGATTCCAGAATCATGTTAGACGGTTACAACATCCTCACGCTCACCCATCGCGATGCCTCGCTTGATATGCTCGCGCATGCAATCGTCCCTGGCGAAAACACAGATATTTCACTTCAAAGCCTGAAAGCCGAAATGGGCTGGGAAGAGTTGTTTTATCTGGCTACCTGCAACCGGGTCAGCTACGTTTTTTATACGCAAAATCCTGTAGATCAAAATATTGCGGAGCAAATGCTCTCCGTGCTCCGACCTGATTTGTCTGCGTTTGTGGCCCAAAAAACCGCCGCAAAAATCCGCCTTTTACAGGGCACAGCAGCCGTCACCCATTTGCTTGAAGTAGCGGCTTCGATGGACAGCCTGGTAGTGGGTGAGCGCGAAATCATCCGCCAAATCCGCCAAGCCTATGATCAAAGCCGCGAATGGAACCTCACGGGCGATCACCTTCGCCTGCTGATGGGCTTCACCATCGAGACGGCAAAAGAAATTTATACCCACACGGGGATTGGCCGCCGAGCGCTTTCCGTTGTGGCCCTTGCGTTTGCTGAGATGTTGAAAACCGGACTTCGCCCTGATGCCCGAATTTTGATGGTCGGTGCTGGCGAGACCAATGCCCTGTTCGCCAAATTTTTGGTAAAATCTAAGTTTTCCAAGGTCACGATTTTCAACCGCAGCTTTGAAAAAGCCCAAAACCTGGCAAAACCAAATGGCTGGAGGGCATTCTCTCTGGACGAACTGGCCTACTATTCGGAAGGATTTGACGCGCTTGTTGTTTGTACCGGAGCCACCCAAGCCATCATTACCCCAGCGCTTTATCGCGAACTTTTGACAAAAGAAACAGGGGAAAAAGTAGTGGTAGATCTCTCTATCCCGCACAACGTTGCCCGTGAAACAGTGGAGGCTTTTCCAATGCAATACATTGAAATCGAAAGCCTTAAAGAAACCGCCAACGAAAATCTCGCCTACCGCGAACAAGAACGCGACCGAGCCGAAGGCCTTATCAAGCAGCGTGTTTTGGCGTTCCGCGACCGTTGGCATGAACGCCAGATAGAGCGTTCCCTTGCCCACATCCCCGAGGAAGTAAAGGCCGTGAAAGACCGTGCTATCCAGGAAGTTTTTGCCAAAGAGTTCGAGCGACTCAGCCCCGAAGCCCAAGACCTGGTACATCGAATGCTCGGCTACATGGAGAAAAAATGTGTGGCCATCCCGATCAAAGCAGCGAAGGCAATTGCTTTGCAGGGGCAAAAAAGGCGGGAGGCGGCAACAATTGGGGGGCGTTTGAAAGATAACTAATCGCATCAAACTGACAAGTTATCTTTCACACGCCCCTGAGTGATAAATTTGGAGCGGTTTAAAGAATTTCGTTCTTTTTTGTAAAAATTAGAGATGGTTATCCAGAGCCTAAACATATATGATGAACTTGCCGAACTTCTGGCAAGCATGGACTCTGACAAATTATTGCGTTTTCATGCCTCCAAACCCGCTCAAGAGCGCTTGGAATATCTACTTGAGAAAAACAAAGCTGGCGAACTGACTTCCAATGAATCTCAAGAATTGGAAAAATACATGGCAGTTGAGCATATTGTTCGACTGGCAAAAGCCCGTGCTCGCCAACGTTTAGCCGCAGCTGCATGAGTGGCGTATCCCTCAATCTATAAGAAAGTTTGTCGCCGAACGAGCTAACTACCGTTGCAAGTATTGTCGCGTAGCTGAGTGCGACTCTAATTTTGCCTATCTTATTGAGCACATCATCAGCCGACAGCATGGAGGGTCTGATCAGCCAGACAATCTCGCCTGGTCTTGTTCTGTTTGCAATTGGAAAAAGGGGAGCAATGTCTCCACGATTTTGGTGCAGGACGGCCCTCTAATTCCTTTGTTTAACCCTCGGAAAGATGATTGGTTTGAGCACTTTAAAGTGGATAGTGGTGAAATTTTGCCCCAAACCGTTGTTGGGGCCGCTACTGCCAAACTGCTCATTTTCAACGACCCTGACAACATTATTGAACGCAGGGAATTGATAGAAGCGGGAAATTACCCCTGAGAAGCACCTTTTCCCCATCTTTGCCAGTATGAAAAAACTGGCGGTTATTTTACTCCTTTTCGTTCCGCTTGCAGCCTTCTCGCAAGTCAATTTTGAATCTGCCGCATAAATCATGAACATTGCTATCATCGGCGGCGGAGCGGCAGGTTTTTTCGCGGCCATAACTTGCGCGGAAGCCAATCCGGCTTGCCGTGTCACCATTTTTGAACGGGGAAAATCAGTGCTCGAAAAAGTGCGCGTAAGCGGCGGCGGCCGATGTAATGTCACCCATGCCTGCTTTGATGCCCGCGAATTGGTCAAGCATTACCCCCGCGGCAGTCGCGAGTTGCTGGGGCCTTTCATGCAATTTGGCCCAGAACAAACGGTGGCCTGGTTTGAGCAGCGTGGCGTTCGGCTTAAGACCGAAGCCGACGGGCGGATGTTCCCCATTACCGATGATTCTCACACAATTGTAGATTGTCTCAGCCGTGCTGCCCACCAGGCGGGCGTCCGGGTTTTGACCAGTACCAGAGTTGAAAAAATAGAGCGAGTGCCAGTTGTAGCACATCTTGAAACTGTGCCACAACTAAGCCACCGCTGGAGAATCGGTTCAGATGTTTTTGACAAAATCATGCTCGCTACTGGAAGCAGTACCACGGCTTGGGAATGGCTACGCGAACTTGGACACAGCATTGTGCCTCCGGTACCCTCGTTGTTTACCTTCAACACAAAGGATACCCGATTGCGCGATTTAGCGGGCGTGTCAGTGCCAATGGCTTCCCTGTGCATCCCCGGTACAAAGTTGTCCGCTGAAGGGCCACTGTTGGTGACACACTGGGGATTGAGCGGTCCTGCGGTGCTGCGTATTTCTGCCTGGGGCGCGAGAGATTTGAACAAAGCGTATTATAAATTTCCTTTGGAAATCAATTTTTTATCTGAAAGAAACATTGAAGGCGTATTGCTTTCTTTTCAAAAGATAAAAATCGAAAACGCGAAAAAACTCGTGAAATCCAATCCGCTCTTTGGTCTTCCTGCCCGACTCTGGCAGCGACTCATGGAAGCCACAGGGATCGGTGCTGAACGCCGTTGGGGTGATTTGGCGAAATCAGATTTGCAAGCCGTGGCCATGCAAATCTCAGCAGCACAATTTCAAATTACGGGCAAAAGCACGTTCAAGGAAGAGTTCGTGACAGCGGGCGGCGTGTCGCTCAAGGAGATGAATTTCAAGACTTTTGAAAGTAAAATTTGCCCCGGACTATTCCTTGCTGGCGAGGTATTGGACATTGATGCTATCACAGGAGGCTTCAATTTTCAGGCGGCCTGGACGGGGGGCTGGCTGGCTGGGCGGGCGATGGCGAGTTGAAGGTTTTGAGTTGCGCTACCAATTTCTCCGCCATCCCGAAACTCGTGCTGGAGGAAAGGCGCGTCCGGCGCAATTGTCCCTCGATTTCACATGCAGCAAACGCATGGTAATTTCCGCTCGCATCTCGTTCGCAGTATGCTCCGAGCGGGAGTTGGCAGCCGCCTTCCATGAGTTGGAGCACTCGCCGTTCAACATTGGTGCAAGAAGAGACTTCTGGGTGGTGTAACTGCTTCAAAATAAGTCGGGTAGGGGTGTCGTCGCGATTGGTTTGCCATGCCAACACACCCTGAGCTGGTGCTGGTACGAACTCTCGCGCAGGCAATTCCAGCACTTCAAAACCGGACATGTCCAAACCCAAACGCTCCACGCCTGCTGCTGCTAGAAAAATAGCATCAAAATCACCTGCACGAAGTTTTTCGAGGCGTGTTGGCACGTTACCCCGGATATCTTTCAATTGCACATCAGGTCGAAAAGCATGCAATTGTGCTTTGCGCCGATTGGCGGAGGTGCCTACCGTGGCCTTAGTTGTCAGTTTCAAAAGTGCTTTTTCTGCATAAGATCCCTTCTGGATAATGAGCAAGTCTGAAGGATTGTGACGGTACGAAACGGCGGTAATACAAAGACCTTCTGGTTGGTTTGTAGGCAAGTCTTTCATGGAATGCACCGCGAGATCCACTTCGCCACGCAGGAGCGCATCTTCAATTTCTTTTGTAAAAAACCCTTTTCCTTCCAACTTGTCGAAGCCCAGATGCTGCACCAAATCACCTTGGGTTTTAATGATGACCAGTTCGCTTTCCACGCCAATGCGAGCAAGTTCTGCTTGGGTAAATTCTGCTTGCCAAAGGGCGAGTTTGCTGCCACGTGTGCCTATTCTTAACATGGCGCGAAGGTAGGGATCACATCTGAAACACCTTGAGCATGTTTTTGTGGACATAAAACACCCGCTTTTGAATCTCGTCCACCTGGTAAAGCGGGCGGGCGTTGTCGAATACGAGTTTGTCGGCCTCTCCACCTTGGTCTTTGCTGACTTTAATGAGGACGTTTTTGCCTTTGCCACTCACTGCTTCGTCGGTGAAGTAATAGGCGAAATCGCGGCCTTCTTTAAAAGCGTTGTAACGGGAGGAGGGCATGAGCGAAAGCAAATCTCCTGTAATCTCCGCAGCGGTTTTTTCAGATTTTGAATTATTGGCTTCCAGGTTGCACGTGCCCGGACGGCCCCATCGTACTGCTCTGGAGCCATCATGGCCTTCGCGGACGCGCATACCAGCATCGGCCATGCCGATAAAGGCGACCCGAAAGAGCAAGCCCGTGGGATCAAATGCCTTGGGGTAGAATTTGTGGGTAACAGTGCCGGTTTCAGGATCCAAAATGACGTATTCCTTTTCGCTCGACATGAAATAGGCTTTTTCGCGAATTTCAAAAATGTCGAATGCGTAGGGGTCTTTCAAGTCAACTTTCAGTTCAAGGGCGACTTTTGAGTTTTTATCGGGGTTGACGAGCAGAAGTTTTTGTAGGGTCAAAACCACCAGATTTTTGCGGATGGGGTCGTAAGAAAAGCGGTCGCTAGGGTTGAGTTTCATTTTCCAACGTTTCAGGCCAGAGCCTTTGGCTGGTACAAATCGTATCCTGTCGGCAGCTATCAGCACATCGCCCTTGGAAAAATGAAAACGATCAATGCCACTTTCGTCTGGTGCGTCGTCTCCGTTTTCTTCGCCATCTTCGGTCTCGATGAGCTGGGGCTTTTCCCAGCGCGGGGCGCCGTCCTTGCCAAGTTGCATGGCCTTGAAGCCGGATTCGTAGGTAATGAGGTAGCCTTCTTCGTTTGGTAACACTTCCACCACACGACGGCCATCAAAGTCGTTTTTCCAAAGCGGTTCGCCTGTGCCGTAATGGTAGAGGTTGCAACCTTTGCGATGTACGATGGTGAGGAATTTAGGGTGAGCGTCTAGCCAACGAATTGCAGTACCTGCTTTGACTTCTTCTTTCCAGACAGGTTTTCCTGTGGCAATGTTATAGGCCGATACCTTCTTTCCCTTTGGTCTCGAGATTGCGCCTTCGATGGCGGGACCTGCTTCGGCCTCTGCCACGAGGAGGGTTTTTCCTTCAGGACCGAGCAGCAATTCGGCAGCCGAGGTTTTTTCAGTCCAAAGCACTTTTCCAGTATCACTTTTGAGGCAAATCAGGTTTCGTTTGTGGCGGTAAAACAAATAGCCATCAGGAGATACGAGCGAGCTGCCAATTGGAATTTCGATGTCGCCGTCGTCATTGGCTTCGGCAGCGGCTTGGCCCTGGGGCGTCATGTCCACCGTTTCGATAATGCTGTTTTTCATCACATCAACAGACCATTGCAGCTTGTTATCGGCCATGTTGACAAGATAGAGTCTTACCATCCCTTTGGCGACGGTGCGCAGGAGCACACTGTTGAGGCCGGGGATTACTTCGTAAGCCTCCACAGTTTTGTAGCCGTCGCGGTCTTTGTCCATCAACACTTGGCCTGTGCGGCAGTCAATCAGATTTTCGCGTACCAGCACATAAGGGGTCATATTGAGGTTATAAAAATCGGTGCCTTCTTCCATAGCGGCCACCAACTTGCTGGAAGCGCGTTTGGCGGTCCAAGCCACTTTGTGGGTTTCGGGGTCAACACCGATGAAAGCGCTTTCAGTTTGGATGATGGGGATACCGGTAAAGTCCTGGAGCACGATTTTTTGGGCATTGCCCGCCAATTCTACCGACCAATCGGCGGTTCTTTGGGAGAAAACGGAGAGTGAGGTGCTGGCAATCAGCACAGTAGTCAATAGGTTATAGCGCATGGTTGGGAGGAAATTTTTGTTTTGAAAATTTGAGTTGGGCTTGTTAAACGCAGACTTTAGGCAAGATAGTTTCGGGCAAACCAGGAATGATATGCGGCTTATTATCAAACTTTCAGGATTTTCGTGAACTGGTTAGTGCAACTGTTTTCAATCCTCCGTTTTGAACCCAAAAGTCCGGCGATTTTCCCAACTGGTGGAAGTGGTTTCGAGTGCAGCGATTTCAGTCGCACGGGATTGATTTTGTTCTCGTTGTTGGTTTACTCCAACGATCTGTGCCCAATCAAAGTTAAGCAATAGAGCTTTCTTTACCAAAATTACCTCACTCCTTACTCCAAGGTGCAGCATTCCGCTTCTTCCCGCTCAAAAACAAATACATAGCCGGAATAACAAACAACGTGAGCACGAGGGAGAACAACAGTCCGCCCACAACCACCACCCCAAGTCCGATGCGGCTGGTGCTGGCTGCCCCAAAAGAGAGCGCAATGGGCAAGGCGCCAAGTGCTGTGGCCAGTGTAGTCATGAGGATTGGACGCAGCCGGGCTTGGGCGGCCTCCCAGACTGCCTGATTTTTGGGCATCCCGGCATCGCGTTTTTGATTGGCAAACTCGACGATCAAAATCCCGTTTTTCGTTACCAGACCAATCAGCATAATCATACCGATTTGGGAAAAAATGTTGAACGTGTTGCCCGTGACTGAAAGGCTGAGATACGCCCCCGCGATGGCGAGTGGCACGGTAAGCATGATGATGAGTGGGTCGCGAAAACTCTCAAACTGCGCAGCGAGAATGAGGTAAATGAGCATGAGGGCCAGCAGGAACGCATAGGAAGTGTTGCCACTGCTCTCGCGAAAATCACGTGAAGGGCCGCTGAGGTCGGTCTCGAAAGAATCGTCGAGCACCTCGGCGGCGATGCGGTCCATGACTTCGAGGCCCTCACCGAGGGTTTTTCCAGGGGCGGGGGCTGCGCTGATAGTGGCTGATTTGTAGCGATTGTAGTGGTATAATTGTGGCGGGTTGCTGGTTTCTTCGAAACGCACAATATTGTCGAGTTGCACCATTTCAGCTCTGTTGCTGCGGACATATAGCCCGGCAAGGTCGATCGGTTCGTCGCGGTTGGCGCGGTCTACCTGGCCAATAACCTGGTACTGCCGACCATTTTGGAGGAAGTAACCAAATCGTCGCCCTGAAAGCGCGAGTTGAATGGTTTGGCTGACATCGAGCACACTCACGCCCAGTTCAGCCGCTTTTAACCGATCAATAACGACCTGCAATTCAGGCTTGTTGAACTTCAAATTCACGTCCACATTGGCAAACATGGGGTCTTTTCGTGCTTCTTCAAGAAATTTCGGCACTACGGTTTTCAATTTTTCAAAGTCCAAGGTTTGAATCACGTACTGTATAGGCAGTCCGCGACCAAAACCGACTGTGATGGTCTCTTCCTGGCTGGGGAACATCCGTGCTTCGGGCATTTTTTTGGTCATGGCCAGCAGCTGATCGTAAATCTGCATTTGGCTGCGTTCGCGCTTCTGGGGATCCGTGAGCAACAGGCTGACGAAGCCCGAATTGGTGCTGGCTGCTCCAAAACCAGGCGCCGTTATACCGAACACCATGCTTTTTTCGGGAATAGAGTCCATGACTTTTTTTGAAAGGCCATAGACGATGCTTTCCATTTTGTCAAAATCGGTTCCCTCTGGCGCCGTCAAGTTGGTCCGGATAATGCTACGGTCTTCCAATGGCGCAAGCTCGCTTTTGATTGTCCCCTGGAAGTGCCAAATCAGGCCAAAACAAGCGCCAAGAATCGCCAGACTTACCCACTTGAAACCCATAAAGGAGCGGAGCGCATTGCCGTACACACGGTCCATTCCTTTGAAAAAAGGTTCTGTTGCTTGGTAAAACTTGCCGTTTGTAGTTACGTTTCCGCCTAATTTGACATTCAAAACAGGGGTCAAGGTCAGTGATACAAAGGCTGAAATCAGCACCGCCCCTGCTACCACGATGCCAAATTCGCGGAACAATCGCCCGGTGAAGCCTTGCAGAAAAATGACAGGGATGAATACCACCGCGAGTGTGATAGAGGTGCTTACAACTGCAAAAAAAATCTCCTTCGTGCCTTCTCTCGCAGCCGTCCATTTGTCCATACCCGCTTCCCGTTTTTTGAAAATATTCTCTGTTACCACAATACCGTCATCCACCACAAGACCAGTAGCGAGCACGATGGCAAGCAGGGTCAAGACATTGATACTGAACCCAAAAAGCCACATAAGGAAGAACGCGCCAATGAGCGAAACCGGAATGTCGATGAGCGGTCGGAGCGCAATGATCCAGTTGCGAAAAAACAGGTAAATGATAAGCACCACCAGCCCTATGGCGATGAAAAGCGTCTCCGTGACCTCGCTGATGGCTCGGCGTACAAAACGGCTTTTGTCAATGCCTACGCTCATCACAATGTCGGATGGGAGGTCTTTTTGAATCTGTTCGTAGCGGCGGTAAAATTCGTCGGTGATCTCCACCCAGTTGCTGCCTGGCTGCGGAATCACGGCCAGCGATACCCCTTGCACGAGGTTGCGTCGCGCTCCAGTTTCTTCATTGTCAGGGCCTAAAACCGCCTCGCCGATGTGCTTGAAACGAATCGTGCTGCTGCCGACCTGCCTGATAATCATATCGTTGAACTCTTCCTCCGTCTGCAGTCGGCCAAAGGTTTTCACCGTCAACTCAGTCGCGTCGCCGCGCAATTTGCCTCCAGGAAGTTCCACATTTTCTCGGTCGAGTGCCGACAGTACATCTTGTGCAGTGAGTCCGTATGCGTTCATTTTGCCAGGATCCATCCAGAGGCGCATGGAGGGGAGTTTAGAGCCAAACACATTGACCGCCGATACCCCGGGTATGGTCTGTATTTTCTCGCGAATTACGTTTTCGGCGTAATCCGAGAGCTCCATGATGCTGCGGGTACTGCTCTGGATGGGTACAAATAGGATGGGGTCGCCGCTCGCGTCGGCTTTTGTTACTACCGGCGGTGCGTCAATGTCTTGCGGGAGATTGCGCTGGGCCTGGCTCACCTTGTCGCGCACGTCGTTAGCCGCCTGTTCGAGGTCTATGCTGAGGTCAAACTCGACGGTGATATTGCTATTGCCGAGCGCAGAAGAACTGGAGATGGTGCGGATGCCTGCGATGCCGTTGATGGCACGCTCAAGCGGTTCAGTAACCTGGCTTTCAATGACTTCCGCGTTCGCGCCTGTGTAGTTGGTGCGCACCGTGATGTTGGGCGGATCAATGGCCGGGTACTCGCGCACCCCTAAAAAAGTATAGCCCACCACACCAAAGAAAATGATGAGGATACTCATCACGGTGGCGAAGACGGGGCGGCGGAGGGAGAAGTCGGGTAGGCTCATGGATGGTGGGTCATTAGGTCATTGAGGTCATTAGGTCATTGAGGTCATTAGGTCATTGAGGTCATTAGGTCATTAGGTCATTGAGGTCATTAGGTCATTGAGGTCATTGAGGTCATTGAGGTCATTAGGTCATTAGGTCATTGAGGTCATTAGGTCATTAGGTCATTGAGGTCATTAGGTCATTTTTAACCCTGGTTTGCAGGATTTAGTAAACGCAAGGGGAAATAACAAAATGTAACGGCGCGTCTTCCTGAACGCTAAGGTCGAAATTGAGTTGAAAAGGGGAGCAAGAAATTTTTTTGCCGTTGTCGGCGTAACCATCAACAATCACAGTGGTATGATTGGTCAAGCTCGTAAACCTGCAGGCTGTTGTTGTTGGCTAGAATACCAACAACGGCGTAAGGGAGACGAACCTTTCCCTTACTTCAACATCATCATCGGACCTTCAGGGTGCATGGGTTCGAGCCTGTTTTTGGCAGGATGAGGGATTAAATCCATCTCCTCCATAGGTACAGCACCAAACAATGGGTCGCCGTCGCCGGGCAATACCAAGGCATCAATGCGGCAAACACGACCTTGAAAACGCACTTCCACTGGCCCGGCCACAGGGAGCATTAACCGCGTCCCATCTGCCAGCATAGAGGGCTTTTGGTCAAAAATATCAAACCCAGATAAGTGCAAATATCTTCGTTGATAACGAGCATAACAGCGCCGGTATCTACCCCTTCTTATTTGCCAAATCAATATTCACCAAAATAGCCGCCGAAAGGAAAAACAGCGAGCCAATTTTGTCAGTCTCAATAAAATCGTTCATCAGCATCAGGATGTTGATGAGCACAAAACAAAGCAAGGCCGACAAGAGTGCGACCTTTGTGCTGCGATCCCGGGCAAGATGGTAGGTAGATTCACCTTTGAGCATCACCACAACACAGAATAGCAGGAAAAAGATCAGCCCCGGCAATCCCTGTTCCACTGCCACCATCAGAAAATAGTTGTGCGTGCTCGAGCGCTCCGGATTGTCAGAAACGTAGGTGCGAAAACTGGTGACCGTGTAGTTTTTATAATGCGTGTAAAAAGTAGCGGGGCCAAAACCGAGCAAGGGCCGTTCTTGGATCATGTATGTAGCGGCCACCCAACGGTACACGCGCTCCATGGTAGAGATGTCTTCCAACTTGGTGGTAGCTTCCAGAAGTCGGTCAAAACGCTGGTGAGAAATGGCTTTTTCGTATTCAGGTGCAAACAAAAGCCAGTTGTCGCGGGTGCCAAGGAACGTGATGAACAAAGTAAACACCAATGCACAGGCTACCAAAGATGCTTTCATCAATCGCCAGCGGACCACCCAGTAAACTCCCACGGCCAGCACCAGTGCTCCATACGCCGCACGGGTATAGGCGAAATAGATGCCTACTAAAAACACCAGCACCCCGATTACCAAAAGCCACCATGCCCCGGAAAATCGCTTATACCAATAAGTTCCGTACCAAGCAAAAGGCAGAAAAATTGCCAACAAACAGGCGTACATAACGTGGTTTCGGAAGAAGGGCTCCAGGCAAGCGTTGATGCTTTCAAAAGAAAAATTGTAACCTGCGTGCCGCCAAATCACGGTGAGGGTGGCAAAAAACAGGGGCACGAAAAACCACCACATCAATGCTTTGAAATCGCGCTCAGTATTCAGGAAACGCGCTGCCCAAAAGTAAAAAACCACGGCGTACCAACCTTTGGCTAACAAGGATTTGAAGGAAATGAGAAAATTTTGAGAAGTAGCGACACAAATCGTCAGCCAGAACAAATGGGCAAAAAGGGCGAGCGTGATAGGGTGGCGGAAAAAACGCACATCTACCTGTCGCCAGTTTCGAGAAAACCAGGCCAGGCCTGCTAAAGTAAGCAACCACATCAATGGTTCCGAGGGCAGATCAGTAGCCAGACCTCCCGGCAACGATACTTCTGTTGAGAGCGGGATGCAGCCCATCATCAGGAAAAAAACCTTGCGCACATCCATCAATGCCAGCCAAATTACGGCCAAACCGGCTGGGAGCAAGGTCAACCAGGTCATTTCAAACCACAGTCCGGCAAAAATGGCGAGGAGGCTAATGGTCACAAATGCCACCACAAGCCATCCCTGTGGATGACCTTTTGGAATTCCTGTTAGCGTTTCAAGTTTCAAGTTATAAGTTTCAAGTTTCCAAGTGACTTGTTACTTGTTATTATTTTACCAAAATGACGCGCACCGTTTCGATCTTTCGATTGCTTACCAACTCAAGGACAAAAATTATACCATCCAGTTCGAGCCTTAGCCCCTGCTCAGGAATGGTCTGGGTTGCCGTGACAAGGTAGCCAGAAAGTGTGTTGTAGTCGCCAGTTGGCAAATGGAGGGCAGGGTATTTTTCATTGAGGTACTGCACGTCGAGTCGGCCAGAAAAAATGAACTCCTGGTCCGTCACTTGTGCTTCGATAAATTCTTCTTGGTCGTGTTCGTCGTCAATCTTGCCAAAGAGTTGTTCGAGCGCGTCTTCCAGGGTCACAAGACCAGCGATTCCGCCATATTCGTCTACTACACAGGCAATGTTCGTGCGGTTTTTAATGAATTTGCTGAGCAAATCATTGGCTTGAATACTCTCTGGCACAAATGTGATCGGCATTACAATGCTTTGGATGCTCTGGGGGTGCGAGAAAAGTTGCTGGACGTGGACGTAGCCGAGTACTTTGTCGAGGTCGCCACCTTCTGTAACAAGGATTCGCGAGAGACTACTTTCAATAAAGAGTTTGCGCAATTCGCCCACTGAAGCCCCTACTTCAATGTGTACGATTTCTGGCCTGGGTGCCATGCAATCGTGTGCCCGCACCTGTTTTAGGTGAAGCGCGTTTTCCAGCAATTCCATTTCTACTTCTTCCTCACCGGGCAAGCCCGAATGGTTTTGCTGCACTAGATATTCGAGCAACGCGGCTTCGCCGTCAAAATGTGGATTTTTGTAAATACCCTTGAAAATCAGGTTTTTAAACAACAGGAACACGCCAAAAAGAAGCACTGCCACCGCAGCACCCGCTACCCAGCCTGTACCAAAAACATATGTGAAACCCGGAAGCAAAGCCCAGGTTGCCCCTATAGCCAAAGCAATCAGAAACAGGGTAGCCTGAAAGCCGTGGCTCCCGATGCGCAAGGCAGAAGCCCAGGTTATGATTCGTTTTGGATAGGGAATTTCCATGGGCTATTTAACCACCTCGTTTAGTTGATCCACCTTAATACGGCCTTTTGGAACCAGTATCCTCCAGTAAGAAAAATCTTGTTCGGCCTCCAGGCCGAAGCCATAGATGACTTCACCTGGCTGGGTCACTTTCACAAATTTGTCCGTGCGGATCTTGGCCGTTTTTTCGTCCCAGATAAGTTCTTCGGTTTCCAGTTTTTCTTGTTTTACCGTCGTCAACACCACACTGTCTCGCGCAATTATTTTCCCTTGGTCTTGATATCGCGTGGCTGTTTTTGCGGTCAGCACGCTGCGCACCGAAAGGTCGGGCAACAGGAAGTCCATTTTTATCCCTTCAGGAAATTCTTGTCGGGGTTTTTCGCGGCCCGAATGATTGTGCAGCACTGGCCCCGTCACGCGCACGCGCACCACAGCGCTGTCTGAGTAAAGTATTTCTACTTCTCTCCCGACTTCCACAGCCACATCGTCTTGCGTGAAAACCTGACGTGTTTCCTTTATTGGGTCGGTACACGCAGCGGCAACCAACACTAACAGACAAAAACTATTTCTAATTATCACGAAGTCAAACGTTTAAGCCCAAAGCGGACTATGAGCAACAAGCCCACCACAATGAGTATCAGCCATTGCACGGGCACGTACACCCAAGCCACCAGATGCAGGCGGTTGAGTAAATACATCAGCAGAAATACCGTAAAAATGGTCATCATCAGGTCGGTCAGTCTTCCAAAACCGGGGATGTTCCCAAATTCAACGTTGCTCCGTACCACGTTCAGTGTAATAATCATGGCCACAACGGGCAATACCTGGGTAAGCAGATTTACATTGTAGATACTGCCTCCTTGTTCAAATAGAAAAAGATAAACAGCCAAGGCTGTTGCAAAAATGCCCGGTACGCACACCATATAGACAATGGCAGAATAGAGGTATTTCCAGGGGCTGAGATGGCCTTCCCCTTTGCCAAGCAGCCCGGCTAAGATTGCAGTGACCAAAAGAAGGAAAAAGTAGGCAGCCACGGTAAGCGGGTTTGCGCTCAGGTAGTCGAATAGTTCACGTAGCGTCATAAGTAAGTGTTTTCTTCGCAGCAAAAATAGTCAGCATTGCCCGATAGTAAAGCGCGATATTCTGAGTTCTGCCATAATGCCTATGTTCCAATCCACTTGCAGCCCTGGTGGCTTGATGCAGTATGTGGCGCTAAAGGTTGGCAAGTTGCATTGTCGAAAGACAAAAGCGGCAAAATCAGGGGCGCCATGCCTTACTACACATCCCGCCGCTGGGGCCTGAAGGGGATACAACTTCCGCCCCTTACCACTCACGGAGGCCCTTGGCTTTGTTATCCGCAAGATGTTGATTTCAAAGATGTTAGCCGATTGTCCTTTGAAAAAAAAGTGATGGCTGAGCTTATCCGGCAATTGCCGCGCACAGTGTTTTTCAAACAGAATTTCAGACCCGAAATCACAAACTGGCTCCCGTTTTACTGGGCAGGTTTCCGTCAAACCACCCGTTATACCTACATTTTCGGGGAATTAAATGATCTGGAAAAAATAACGACAGGTTTTAAGGACACGCTGCGCAGCGACCTGAAAAAAGCGGAATTATGCACCGAATTGCGGCGCGACGACGAGGCTTGGCCAACGGTTTTTGCACTCAACAAGCGTTCGTTCCAAAGCAAAGGTCGCCGCCAACCCTACCCTTTAGCGGCATTCAAAAACCTCCACTTTGCCTTAAACCAGCGCAATCAATCAGCCTGTTTTGTAGCGTACGATAAGACTTCTGGAAAACCCAGCGCAGGGCTTTACCTGGTTTTTGACGAGCGACAGGCAGCAGTGCTGCTCACTGGCACCGAGCCTGCTTTCAAAAGTCAATGCGCCATTTACAGCCTCTTTATGGAGGCCATCCGTTTTTGTTCGGAACGCGAGCTCAGCCTAGATTTTGAAGGAAGTATGGACAAAAACATAGAACATACGTTCCGAGCCTTTGGGGCGCGACTCGTACCTTATTTTCAAGTTTGGAAAACGATATTAGGAAATTAGGAAATTGAGATATTAGGATATTGAGCCAATATCCTAATATCTCAATTTCCTACTATCAACTACTGCGCGCTTTGATAGCGTCGGGCTACCTCTTTCCAATTCACCACGTTCCACCAAGCCGTGATATAATCCGGGCGGCGGTTTTGGTAGTTCAGGTAATAGGCGTGTTCCCACACGTCAAGCCCAAGGATCGGCTGGCCTTTTTTATCGGCCACATCCATGAGCGGATTGTCTTGGTTGGGCGTCGAAGTAATAAAAAGATTGCCGCTGGAATCCTTGCAAAGCCAAGCCCAGCCGGAGCCAAATCGCGTGGTGGCCGCTTGAGCAAACTGTTTTTTCATCTCGTCCAACGAGCCAAAATCTTTGTTGATTTTGGAAGCCAAATCGCCCGCAGGTTCGCCTCCGGCATTGGGGGCCATGATTTCCCAGAACATGGAATGATTCCAATGGCCACCACCGTTGTTTCGCACAGCAGGCGGGAGTTTGCTAATGTGTGCGAACAGTTCTTCAAGGCTTTTGCCCTCGTGCTCAGTGCCTTGCAGCGCGGCATTTAGGTTGTTGACGTAGGCGGCGTGGTGTTTGCCATGGTGGATCTCCATGGTGCGCGCATCCACATGGGGTTCGAGTGCGTTGAGCGCATAGGGGAGTTCGGGAAGTGTAAATGCCATATTTTGTTGATTTTTTACCCGCCAAAGCATTTCGCCGTTAGTAAAAACGTGGGCGAGTAAAAGCGGAAGAGGGTATGATTTGTTGATTTTATTGTCAGTGGAAATGCTCTGTGGTATGATTCAATGTCTAAGGTCCAAAATCCATTATCTAATCTGAAACAGGCCGAAAAGTAAGATGTTCAGTTTCTCCCAAAACAAAAAAATCGCCCGCTGCTCCATTGAGCGGCGGGCGATCATAATTGCGTATGGTAGGAAGATTAGAAAAACCACACAAGCGTGTAGCAGGGGGAAAATTGCGGCTCTTTAACCGCGAAAGGTTTAGAACGAAGCCGTCCCGATTTGGGTCAGGACAAACCCTATAAAAGAAAACAATCTCTCAAAAAAAATGGGGGGTAAGGCATTTTGTAATCGGTTCAGGAAATGCCCGGCACAAAAGTCCTCATACCTCCTTCCGATTTTATCAGGGCAAAGCCGGGTTTTATATTCAGGGTTTACCCTGAGTTTCTGAAAACGGCAGGGTTACCAAAGTGCTGGTGCCCTGACCTTTGGCCGATTGTACGCTGAGTTCGCCTTTGAGGAATTGAGCGCGGCGTGCCAGATTGTCGGTGCCCATGCCTTTTTTTGTGCTTTTTGTATCAAAGCCTGTTCCATCGTCTTCCACCAGGAGGGCAAGTTGGTTGTCCGTGCGGGTTATCTGTACCAATATTTCTTTTGCGTGGGCGTGCTTAAGCGTGTTTTGCAGCAGTTCCTGGATGATGCGATAGCAATTCAGCGCAATTTCCCGGTCAATATTGGCAAATTCGCCAAAATGCTGGAAAGTTATGTGCGGCACGCCTTCGCCGTGTACTCGATTGCAGAGGTCGCGCAGTGCTATGACCAAGCCAAACTCCATCAAGGCACTGGGTTGCATATTTCGGGCAATGTGACGGGTTTCGGATACGGTTTCATCCAGCAAGCTCCTTATTTTTTTCCAGTCTTCGTCCTGGGTACGTTCCGGCTTTTTGGCCGTCATGGTTTCGAGTTGAATTTTGACTGCCGCCAATAATCCCCCCACGCTATCGTGCAGGTCTTGTGCTACGCGCTGTCGCTCGCTTTCTTGTCCGGCGAGCATGCTTTGCATGGTTTCGATTTTCAGGTTGTTTTCTAAATCCCTGATTTTCTGCTGGTTGATTTCTTCGGTTTGCGCTGCGATCACCTTGTTTACCCGCATCCTGTGATTGTAGTCGCGCACGATAAAAAACAAAGCAAGCAACACTGCGGCCAAAGCTACGCCCAAGGTTGCAAGGCCTACTCTCTGTTGTTCTGATTGTGCTTCGGCTTCCCCTTTTTCCATGACAAGCTGCTCAATCTCCTTTCGTTTTTCGCGGGTATCATATTGGATCGCAAGCCGATGAAGTGAAGCCTCTCGCTCCTGAGCGAGCAGGGAGTCGCCTGTTGCAGCCGAGCGGTTGGCGTATTGAAGTGCCAATTCAAGGCTGTCGAGTGCCTCGTAGGTATTCCAAAGCTGGCGGCAAATATTGTGGCGCAAAACGAGGTTGACACGAGGAGTCGTTTTCTCTGCTTTTTTTAGAAAAAAAAGCGCCATTTTGTAATTGCGATCCAGGTAGCTGTAATGCCCCACAGCATACTGTCCCCAGGCAATCAGATCCGTGCGCGTGGTTTGTTCGGCCAATCGAAGCGCGTTGGAAGCTTCATAACGCGCAATGGAATTACGGCCCATTTTGCCATTGCGTTCCACCTCGTCCATAGCCATGGTTATATCGAGAATGGTATCTTTCAGAATGCGATTTTTGGCAGAAAAAGCCCTTTTGAGCGTTGCGGCTTGCTGCAGATCACCTTTATTGGCATGCACCCTGCTCAATTTGGCTAGCAAATGGGTCTCGTAATGCAGATTGCCCGTTTTTTGATAATAATCGAGGGCTTCCTGCTGAATCTTGATCGCCTCGTCCCATAGTTGTCGGGCTGAAAGATGGTCGGCCAAATCAGAACGAACCCTGTAATAGGCAAGGGTGTCGTTGGCTTTCAAAAACAAGTTGGCGCTTCGAGCGAGGTACTGAAACGCCGAATCTGTTATTCCTGTCTGCTCCTCATCATAGTAAGCCCACTGATACCAAGCAAGGGCTTGTTTGCGCAAGTCCCAAGGCTTGATGCCTTCTTTGAGCAAATCTTGAATTTCGTCAAAAGTCAGGCGTTTGTCAAACTCTGGCTGAGCGAAAGCTGGTAGGTAGCAGGCCAGAAATAGAAAAATGAACAGTTTGCGCAAAGGGTATTTCATGTGGACAGGTTTAAACCAACGCACGCGCTTTCCTAAATTTCGACACATAAACCATACCGCCAATACTGATACAAAATAGAATTATGGAAATAATCTCCGCCTGTGTGAGTTGAAATCCCAACACGTCGTGGACTACATTTACCCGGATTTTTTCGATGATGAAACGTTCAATAGCAATAAGGCCAAGATAGATAAAAAAGATCATGCCTTCTACTTTAAACCGCTTGCGCAAAGCCCACAAAATGCCAAAAACCATGCACATCATGATAACTTCGTAGAATGGCGTGGGGAACACCGGTTCGGCCAACTCTTTGCAATAATCAAATCTGCAACCTTCTATCGGAACCGATTCTTTGAGCACATTATGTGGGTAACGGTAAGCCCACATCCAGTCGGGAAGGGCCGACATCCAACCGGGTTTCGGGGCGTTGTTGACTATGCCCCAGTCCCCGTCGCCAGACAGCTGGCAGCCGATGCGCCCAAAGCCATAACCTGCAGTCAGTGCAGGGGCCACAGCGTCTGCCGTTGGCCAAAATGGAATCTTGTGCCGCCACATGAACCAGACCACCATTGCAAAGCCCATTACCAGGCCGCCAAAAAATGCCAGCCCACCGCCAGAAGTCAGGGCGCCAATGGGGTCTTCCAAAAAGGATTCCCAGTTGTCAAAAAGATCAAAAATTTTTGCGCCCAGGATGCCGCCAATGGCTGCCATCACGGTCATTTCGCTCAAACGGTCGTGTGGATAGAGTTGCCGCTCGACGGTAACGGGCGGGTTCTTACTGCGGCGCTTGCCGTCCCACCAGCTTATGCCTGCCAGCAACCCCGCTCCGATCAGCCCCGCTATCCAGTGCAACTTTGCTGAAAGGATCACGGAAGCCGGGTCAATGCGGAACTCACCATAATGCTGGTAAGCATAAAATCCCTTCCCGGCGATAAGAAGCCCTGCCAGCGCATTGGCAAAAATCTCGCCTCCGGTAGCGGGCAATCCTTCGGTGAACGACACCGAAACGGGCTGATAAAAACCCTCTCGGGCTTTGCGTCGGAGTTCGATGTTGAATACCAGCGCACTCACTAAAAACGAGAGGGCAAGGACAAAACCAAAGGTCTTAAAAATAGAAAGCCAATTGTCGGGCGAAGTGCCGATCAGGTCGTGGAAGAGATAGGAAAGGTCTGGGTACATTTTAGGTAGTGATTGGTGGATTGGTGGATTGGTGATTAGTGGATAGGTGATTGGTGGATTGGTGATTGGTTTATTGGTGATTGGTTTATTGGTGATTAATACGGAGGTTATCCAATCACCAGAAAAGCACTCACCAATCCACCAATCACCTATCCACCACTCACCAGTAAACCAATCATTTCTTCTTTGCTTTTACCGGTTTGGCTTCCGTAGGAATAGACGACATCCTGCCTGCAACTGAATCCTGCACATATTGGCCCCAAGTAAGATTGTTGCCGCCGGCTTTATGCGCCAATGCTTTTTCGATGGTCATCTTGGCAGCTGTTTCCACCACCCATTCAAAATTCTCTTCGCCTACCGAATTTATATCGGCATCGGGCGCAGGATTGCAAAAATCAATGGCATAAGGAATGCCGTCGCGGATGGCAAATTCTACGGTGTTGAAATCGTAGCCAAGGTAGTGGTTGATCCGGAGGACGAGGTCGTGCATTTGTTGGCGGAGTTCTTTGCTCACCTTGTGGTCGGCCACATAACGGAGGTGGTGGGGGTTGCGCGGCTCGTAGTCCATAATGCGCACATACTTTCCGCCCAGACAGTAGCATCGGAAATACGCATCAAAATCAATGGCCTCTTGCAGCATCATCACGAGGGTGTTGGTCTCGTTGTAATCGCGGAAGAACTCGTCGAAATTTTCCACTTTGTAAACGCTTTTCCATCCACCGCCCGAGTGTGGCTTCATAAAGAGCGGGAAACCGCCGAGGTATTCGATCATGTTGTCCCATTCTAAGGGGTACTTGAGGTTTCGGAAACTTTGCCCTGAAGTGTCTGGCGGCATTTCTTTGGACGGCAGGAGAATGGTTTTGGGCACTGGGACGCCGATTTTGGTGCTGAGGCAGTTGTTGAAAAACTTCTCGTCGGCACTCCACCAAAAAGGGTTGTTTAACACCGCCGTGCCATTGAGCGCAGCGTTTTTCACATAAGCGCGATAAAAAGGCACATCCTGGCTTATACGGTCAATCATCACTGCATAAGGGCTGGGGTTGCCCTGCATGAGCTCGTCCACATGGGCAGGCTCAGCAGCCACGCCTTTTACGTTCTTTGAATTGACCCGTGCCACAAAGGCTTCGGGGAAAGAGGTCTCTTTGCCGTGTAGGATTCCGATTTTTTTCATGAATGCTGGTTTATCCGCCATAGCCCCGAGGACTCGGGACGAAGGAGGGTCGTTTTAGATTGTTTACCCGCCATAGCCCCGAGGACTCGGGACGAAGGAGGGTCGTTTTGATTCGTTATAGTTTTAGACCAAATATTATGTGCATTTGGTTTAGGTACAAGGCCCGCCTACGCCCTGAAGAGCTGTACGCGGATGGGTAAACAGCCCTCCTTCGCCCCGAGTCCTCGGGGCTACGGCGGGCAAGCCGTAAAACTACTCAAAGTGCTAAAATCAACAATTGAAATTTACTTTACCTGCCATAGCCTTCCCTCCTGCCTGGGCTTGAAGGGCAGGAAGGTTATGGCGGTTAATCACAGATCGGCCGCTTTATTACGGTTCCAACAGCTGCTCGGTATGATTGCCCGTGTCAACTTTCGAGATAACACGCTCGATTTTGCCGGTCTCGTCAATGACAAATGTGGTGCGTAAAATGCCCATGTAGGCCTTGCCCATGAATTTCTTTTCGCCCCACACACCATAAGCCTCTGCTACTGTATGGTCTTCGTCGGCCAGCAAACTGAACGGCAGGTTGTACTTGTCCTGAAATTTTATGTGTTTTTTCACCGAATCAGGGCTTACGCCCAGGATTTCATAACCCTTTGCTTGAAAGCGCGGATATCCATCGCGCAAACTGCAAGACTCTGCCGTACAGCCCGGTGTATCGTCTTTTGGGTAAAAATAAAGCACTAGTTTTTTTCCTTTGTAATCGGCGAGGCTCAGGGTTTCGGCTTTTTCGTTCTGGGCTGAAAATGTTGGGGCGAGATCGCCTTCTTTTAAGTGGGACATGGGTGTGAGAGCGTGTGAGAGGGTGAGAAAGTGAGAGGCTGTGAGAAACGGGTTTCAGTATCTTTTGTTCAGGGGACAAGATCATCAATCCCCACCATTAGGTGGCTTTTCTCCCCTTCCATTCGTATTTTTTTAAAAAAATGCTCGCTGTACCAAGGAGCACAATATAGGCCGTATGCAAAAAAAACGAGGGCCAGAACCAGCGTAGCAAATCTCTCCGATTGAAATAGCGGCACATTTCAGAGAGGAAAAGATAGTCGAAATGGGCTTTGATTGTGATTTGAAAAAGTAGAATCCAGAGATTGTTGGCGAGGAGGCCAACAACGGGATACATCAGCACCAAAGCCAGATTCACCCAAATGCTACAGCAAAAAAGAAAAACCGTCAGCAATGACAGTCGCAGCGGCCAGCTTGGAAGTGCCGCATTTTTGGTGCCCCAGCGCAGGCGTTGTTGCCAAAACGATTTCCAATCAGGCGCGGCTTCGGTAAGCACAGTTGCTTTCTGGTTTTTTAGAAATACTGTACTTCTGGGCCAGTGCTTTGCTACTTTTTGCACCAGGAACATATCGTCGCCCGAAGCCAAATCTTCATCGCCTGCATAGCCGTTCACCTCTTTAAAAACCTGCTTTCGGTAAGCGAGGTTTGCCCCATTGGCCATGTAGTGCCAACCCAGTTGCGCGCCCGCGCCGGTGATGCCCATCATTCCCAAAAAATCCAGCGACTGGAATTTTTGAAGCAAGTTCTTTTCTTGGTGAAAAGCGACTGGCCCGCATACCATTTTGATATGAGGATTATCAAAAGCAGCAGCGATTAATAATAACCAATCTTTTGGCGCCAGGCAATCTGCATCGGTGGTTACAATGATTTCGCCTTTGGCCTGGGCCAACCCCAGTTCGATGGCTTTTTTTTTGTTGGGAGTGAACCGGGCTTCGGGCGGCAGGTGCTCGGCCAAGCGGATGCAGGTAACGGAACTTCCCGTCCCGAGGCCTCGGGATAAACTTTCGGAAAGTTGGTATACGATCTCGGCCGTTTCATCCTCTGAAAAATCATCTATCACAATGACTCCCAATAGATTGTGAGGGTAACTTCCTTGCAAGACGGACCTGAGGCAAGCCGCTATGTTTCCTGCCTCGTTGCGGGCAGGGATGATTATGGTGATGAAGTTTTTGGGCTTAAAGTTTTGTGGCAATTGCGCTTCTGGTATCGCCTTCCAGCTACTGCGGTAGATTGTAAGCAACGCGGCGTAAGCGAGGCTGAAGAGGATGGAAAAGATAGCGGTCATCCCAACGTAGGAAGTTCTTCCAAGAGAAAGGATTTCAGACTACATACCGTCACGTTTTTGGGCTTTTGGTAGAGACTTGAGTCGGGCACCACAACAAAAGCGTGATCACACTTAACATCTTCCAAACTTAAGTAAAAACCTTTGGAAACTTGTGGGGCACTTGAAAACTTTACTTCCACCGCTACTTTTTTCCCTGAAGGGCTGAGCAGCAGCAGGTCAATTTCAGCACCCTGCTGGGTTCGATAAAAATAAAACCCCCACCGTGGTCCCGCAGTGCGAATGATCTGCTCGATCACATACCCCTCCCAAGACGCACCACATACTGGATGCCCGATGAGATTTTCCAACGATGGAATCCGGAGGAGCGTGTGCAACATACCTGAATCGCGCAGATAGGTCTTAGCAGATTTGGTTAGGCGTTTGCCAACATTCACAAACCATGGCTGCAAACGGCGCGTCATAAACCCGCCTTCGAGAAGATCGAGGTAGCGGTTGATTGTTTTGCTCGACATACCAAGCGAATTGCCCAAATCTTGGACATTGGTGGTTTGGCCGTGCACGTGAGCCAGCATTTGCCAGAGTCGGAGCAATTGTGGCGCTGATACTACTTGCCCAAGTCCGGCCAGTTCGCGTTCAGCGAATGTTCGGACAAACTGCTGCAAACGCTCCTGGGCCAGAGCATCGTCCACAGAGAGCAGCACCTCTGGGTATCCTCCACGAAACCAATGCTCCATTTGTGACACTTGTGGAGAAACTTCCGGGAGACTGAGTGGAGAAAGTTCCAGGTAGGCCACTCGCCCGGAAAGTGTCTCAGAAGCCCCGCGTATCACCGATGGCGCAGCCGAACCCAACAAAACGAAGCGACCTGGCACCCGATGCTCATCTATCAGCGGACGTAGCACCGAAAACAAAGATGGATGACTTTGTACCTCATCTATGATCACGCAATGATCCTGCAAAGGCGGGAGAAAAACCTCCGGGTGGCGCAGTTTTTCCCAGTCGGAAGGCCGTTCCAAGTCAAGATAAACTACAGTTCGGGCTATTTTACCTTCCAGGGATTTTGCCAGGGTTGTTTTGCCAACTTGGCGGGATCCCAGCAAAACCACGGCTGGAAAATGCTGCAAGTAGTAGTGCAATAACGGTGTTGAGTGGCGTTCGAAAAACATTGATCCATGTAAATTAGGTAGCTAAGGTACAATTTTTCATGGAGAAAATCCTGTTTCACGCACCAAATCTTCCCTGCCTCGCTTCATATTCTAACGTGAGTTTTGGATAGTTCAAGCGAAAAGAGGCTTTTTAGCCGCATCGCGGCGACATTTCTGTCGCGCTAAATTTTTTCAGAACGGAGTAGCCGTGGCATTTTTATGTCGAAATAATGCCACGGCTACGCCGTTCCTTTCCTCACCAACGCCCTTGCGGGCTACCAAAATGGCACGGCTACGACGTTTTTGTTGAAACCTCAATACTGGAAGGCTATCCAAAACTCACGTTATTCTAAATAAAGCACAGACCAAAATCTGTTATAGACTATATTTGGGCGCTTTTAAAATGGTTTATTATGCGTGGATATCTCCTCTCCCTGTTTCTCGTAGCCTGTTTTTGCACGTCCGGCTTTGCCCAAAATTCTGAATGGCATTCCAAAATTGACCCGAAACTTTGGGATTTGGCCCAAAAGCCTGATTCTGCGGTTGAGTTTCTCATCATAATGCAAAAACAGGCCGATGTGAGCGCCGCCAAACAGCTCCGAAAGAAAGACGAAAAAGGCCGGTTTGTATTCGAAACGCTCTCCACTTTTGCCGAAAACGACCAGCGCACAGTACGCGATGTGCTGCAAAACGCAAATGTGCCACTCCATTCTTTCTGGATTATTAACGGACTATGGGCCAAGGGGTCCAGCGCATTGCTGGAACAAATCGCTCAAATGCCTGAAGTGGGAAGGTTAAAACTCAACCCTATCTGGCATCAGAGTCCCCTGCCCGTGGATGAAGCAAACATGCCCGCTCAGGACCGTGCCGTTGAATGGGGAATAGTCAAAATAAACGCCGATGATGTTTGGACTCAAGGCATAAAGGGCGCCGGTATAGTTGTAGGCGGACAAGACACGGGGTATGAATGGGAACACCCGGCCATCAAGGAAAAATACAGGGGCTGGAACGGCAGTGCTGCCGATCACAACTACAACTGGCACGATGCCATCCATGCACTGGTCAATGGTGGTGCAAACTCTTGCGGGCTTGATTTGGTTGAACCCTGCGACGACCACAGCCACGGCACCCACACCATGGGCAACCATGGTGGGCGAGGACGGCAACAATGATATTGGGGTCGCCCCAGAGGCTACCTGGATGGGTTGCCGCAACATGGAAGAAGGCGATGGTACCGCTGCGACCTACATAGAATGTTTTGAATGGTTTGTGGCGCCCACCGATTTGGGCGATGAAAATCCAAATCCCGGCATGGCCCCGCACGTCATCAACAACTCATGGAGTTGCCCAGGATCAGAGGGTTGCAATAACTCCAATTATGATGATATGGAAATCGTCGTACAGAATGTAAAAGCGGCAGGTATCGTAGTGGTAGTGTCCGCTGGAAACAGCGGTTCCGGTTGCAGCACTGTGGATGCACCCGCCGCTATTTTCGATGCCAGTTTCACCGTAGGGGCAACGGATAATAACGACAATATTACCGGGTTCAGCAGCCGTGGCCCTGTCACCGTTTATACCAATATTATGAAGCCAGACATCAGCGCACCCGGCGCGCTCGTCCGCTCTTGTATTGGTCACGACAACGACGCTGGTTCTTACGGCTATGCTATCTGGAACGGAACCAGTATGGCTGGCCCACATGTAGCAGGCGTGGCGGCACTCATCATGTGTGCCCGCCCCGACCTTATTGGCAATGTAGATGCGATTGAGGATTTGATGCGGAACAATGCGGTGGCACGTTTTGCCACAGCCCCTTTTTGCGGCGCTGACAATGCCAATTCACTCCCAAACAACGTGTATGGCTGGGGGCGCGTGGATGCCCTCGCTGCGGTGAACGCCGCGCTTCCCGTGGAGCTACTCGAATTTACCGCAAAAATTGCCGGAAAAACTGCGCAGCTTAACTGGATTACTGGTTCTGAAAATGATTGCTCGCACTTTACGGTTCAACGAAGCAGCGACGGATTTACCTGGTTTGATGTTGGCAAAATTCCCTGTCGCGGAAACTTTTCATCGGGCGAAATCACTTACGAATTCAGGGACTTAAACCCACTCAAGGGCTTGAATTACTACCGCCTGGATCAGCTTGACTATTCCGGCGAGTCTTCCAAAAGTCCTGTGCGGGCTTTGAGTTTTGCATCCAGTGGCTACAGTCTGCGCGTCACTTCCGGGAAGGGCTTGGCCTATTTTGAAGTCATTGGCGAAGATGCCGACGAAATCTCCTGGCGTTTGGAAATCCGCGCTGCCGATGGTCGCGAGATACAACGTATAAGCGTGGCCGCGAAAGGCTGGCTACAGCTTCCTAATTCGCCACCGGGGCTGTATTCTGTCCTGCTGCGGGATTCCTATGGGCAGGCGGTAGCGGTGGAGAAATGGCTGTGGGTGGAGTGAGGGCTGCAAGTGATCTGCAATCTTGCGAAAAACGGCTACTGACCAGTCACCACAAACCGCAGCACTTGTTTTTTGGCTCCGGAATAATCAGTTTCACCCGCTTGCCGACAGAAATAACCCCGTCCTGCTCAATCTGATAATAGATGATCCCAGAGTGTAGGTCACCTGATACTTCCATTGGGAGGTTATTGACACCTTCTGTCAACTCAAATCTGTGCAACACGGAATGGCCGAGAAAATCAAAGAAGCGGACTTTTATATTGCCTGCTCTTTTGGCCGAGACCTGTAGGTTAAGGTTGCTTTCAAAGAGCCCCGGGTAAAAGAGTGCGTCGCTACCGCCAGAAGAAAAGTTAGAAAGGGGGGTAGTTTGAAGCGAGATTTGGACAGGGACTTCCATACCTCCAGTATTATAAAAACCGCTGTTGAATGAACCTTCTTCTTCGATTTCAAAAACAGAGGCTAAATTTGAAATAGGGGCAAGCGAGCGGCATCGCAATTTGAAAATGGTTTTTTCAGTAGTGCCAAAAGTATAAGGGATGCCATCCTCCTTAAACCATAAGGCTCTCAACTTACCGTTTACCAAATTAGTTAGGCCAAAATTTTCGGTATTATAGCCTGAAACTTCACCTGGTTGGGGAGACAGAATCTGTATTTTGCTTGGGTCAAAATTTATGGCAATTGGGTAAGCAGTAAGTGGGTTTGCGCTTCCAACCTTGACATTGATCTCGAAAAATTGGCCAGAAGGCAGAGCCCCTCCGGCGGGATAGATCAATTCATAACTCTCTCCTTCATCCTCTCCTCCAATAAGAGGTAATAGATCACACGTTACATCGCCTGTTTTGACAGCCCAGAAAGAATAAGTCTCGGGGTCTGACACATAAGGATTGCCAGTCAGGTTTATAGCCAATACATCCATAAATGAATTTACGCCAGTGGCATAAACTTGTTCATTCGATGTGCCAGCCATCCACTTGGCAGCAAAAGGGTTGATTGGCTCAAAGACTTGAAAGGCAAAGTCTGGATCGGATAGCATATAGTACCGGGGTAAAAATCTCCAAGTACCTGTTTCTGGCGGAAAATTTGTTTCAAATCCTAAGATTACTTTTCGAATGGTGATAATGTCAAAGGTGGTAATGGTGCCGCTGTAATTGGCGTCGGCTGCAAAAAATTGGCTTGCGTAAGTAAATGGTTCAATTGCAAGGATATGTTTGCTGATTCTAACTAAATCAAAGCTTGTTACCCCCAACAAAGGGTTCATTATTGAAAAATTTGCATGTATATCTGTTTTGATGGGTTCAAGAAGAAGTATATCCTCAGATGTGAATACGTGTTTATCAAGAGAATAATCGCCTAGATTACTCGGATCATCAGACGAGGAGGGTGTCAGATAATTCTGGGGTGTGAGGTTGAAGGAATAATTGGTTATAGGAATTAAAATATCCCTAACTCCTTCCCGTCCTGTAGTCTCGCAAAACCTATCAATGCTGGCCATATCGGCAACAAATTCCGTCTGACAAACGGTTGGGGTGAAATTTAAGTGCTGTTGGCAAATGACTGAATGATAGACTTTTGATCTGGTGTAAAGTGAAAGCTGCCCGTTCCTGCACAGTTTCTGTGCCAGCCCATTACATTGAAAAGATTGGGTGTATAGGTGTAAGTATGTGTGCTCCCTTGGGCATCCGTGCAGGTGGTCGTATAAACAGGATTACTACACTTACACAAAGTTAGCCCAGGATCAACGGGAGTGTCGCAGATGCCATCACCCAAACAAGGCAATGCTGGGTCTATCGGACAGGTGCCATTTGGGATAGTAGGTGGAAACCACGTAGGCAGTAACCCACAATGTGTTCCGAAAGCATAAGAAAGAAGTGTAGGTGCCCATAAACCACCTGTAATAGGAGCAATAAGAATCATTCTTTTAGAATTCGGGGAATTGGGATAAAAGGTAAAGAAAGACGGGGTAGCTCCATTTATGTCGCCAACTAAATAAACATTTAAGGCGTTATCGTCATGATAGGTGTTCCAAAGTGCATCGGCTTCTGTAAGCGTAAAAGAGTAATAGTCTGCGCTACTGATGTGATCTTCCTTACATCTATAGAAAGTGACATCCCCCCCCATCGAAGAGTTTAGATATTCAAGTAAAGAGCTAATACTTTGAAACATAAATGGTGGAATTCCTTGATCATTATGGACTACATAAAAATGGATTGGCACAGAAATTCCACTCTCTGCCATCCCGCCACCCTTGTTCTCCTCAATCCAAGCCAATTGGTGCCTTACTTGTTCAGGCGTGATGTGGAGAGATTCACCATCGCCCCAGATTTGGGCAGGAACAATGGAAGGAAAAGCGCGAGAAAGAGTACATAAGAAACCTTTGTGATGGTTCTGTTTGTGAACGCACGTAAGGAACGGTGGTAGATTAACATAGTTTGAAAATTTAGGTGAAAAAATCGGTTGTTGAATCACACTTTTGGGAAAGCGCGGCTAAAGATATCTTTTTTTCACATTCGTAGGTTTCTTCACGGAAGATTTAACATAGCCCGATTCACGCCGTACCTTTCGGCAGAATTTTTGCTCATGTGATTTCCACACATTGGCCACATTAATCCAATTGACCACATTTAATCACTTTCTCAAAAATGGATTTCACTTACCTCCTCAACATACTCCTGCGCCGCAAATGGCTAATCCTAGGTGTCATGGCTGCCGCCGCCATGGGCACATTTTTCTTTATTGGCCAAAAACCCGAGCGATTCAAATCGAGCGTGGTGATGGCGACGGGCATCGTTAATTACAAGGGCATCAAATCCGATAATTCCGATGCTTTTGTGCAGCAATACCAGATTGACAATGCCTTTTCCAATTTGTTGGAATTCGCCCAATCGCGCACTGCCCTAAAGTTGGTCACCATCGAAATGCTCCAACATGATTTGGCAGCAGAGGGTGGCAATGGCCCGGAAAAACCGTTTCGACAGGCCAATCTTGGCTTGTCCAATATTTCGGAAGAAGAGAAAAAAACATTGTTTGCCGAACTCCAAAAGATTCAGCTTGACAGCCTCGAAGATCCCTCCTTCAGCCCACAGTTTGATTTCTTGTTGGATAAAGTTGCCCGTGCCTACGGCTACGACAACGATGCACTGTTGCGGAGCCTTTTCGTAAAAAGGAAGGCTCAAACAGACTATTTGGATATTGCTGTCACGACCGAAATTCCAGCGCTTTCCCAGCATTTGGCAAATTCCTACGCCACGCGCTTTTTAACCTACTATTTTAACCTCCTCGTTCGTGACAAACGCCAAAACGTGGAATCTTACACAAAACTCGCCAATGAAAAGAAGGCTGTGGTGGATTCTATCAGCGACCTGAAGTTTGAATATTTGAAACAAAAAGGCCTTCCCGTTTTGGGCAAACAAAGCGAGGAGCTGGTGGGGCAAATTACAAAATTGGAATTCGAGCGTCAACGCGCCGCAGCAAAAAAAATGTCAGCCGCCGAATCCGTGGGCCGTATAAAAAAATACGAAGGCGACCGCGAATCGCGTGATGCACGGGAGATACAGAGCCGGCTTTTGGAAAAGAACAACACCGCCGAACAGATGGAACGCGTGCGCGAGCTCACCCGTCGAAATGCCGAGGCTGGCGGGAAAAATGCCGAACTGGCGGAAGAACTTGCCGCAGCCAAATCCGAGCTGGACGACGCTATGCGCTCCTCCGCCCGCTCACAAGGTCGTCCGCGCAACGAAGAGGGCAAAAAAACCAAGGAAGACCTCTACAAAGACCGCGTGGACTATGACCTCGACCGCATAGAAGCAGAGGAAAGTTACAAACGCACGAGCAGCGAAATCTACTCCCTCAAAAACAAACTTAGCAGCATGGTGGTCAGCGATGAGGTTTTCTCTAATCTCCAGTCTAAGCAAGACAATGCCCAACTTGAGTTCGATAAAGTCAATGATGAGTTTATCAAAGCAAAACTCCTGCTCGAAAATGCCGAGAACCCGATCTCCATCGTCCAGAACGCGCAATTGCCCGAATGGCCTGAGCCAGATCGCCGTACCTTGATAAGCATTTTTGCGGCCATTGTGGTGGGTACTCTGACGGCCATCGCGCTGTTTGGAATGGCTTATTTGGACAACACAATTCAGTCGCCCGAACTGTTCAAAAAATACACCAATGGGCTTCCTTTACTTGGCACCATCCCCGCTGTGCCAGTCAAGGGTTTTGACTTGGAACGTATTTTTTCGGCCAAAAACCAGGACGCATCATACACCTCATTTCGCGAAAACCTGCGGAAACTTAGGGGGCAAATAATCGCCCTTGGCAGTAGTAACATCCTGATTGTCAGTCCAAAAACCAAGGAAGGGAAAACTTTCGCAATGCTTTCGCTGGCGCACTCGCTGGCATTTAACAACAAGCGGGTGCTGATGCTTGACACCAATTTCAAGGCCCCGTTGCCCGAAACATTCACAGACCAGCCCAGCGCGAACAAAACGATCCTTAACAAAGCCCTCCAGGACCACGGACTGGCCGAAGTGTTCCAACTAAAAAGCAAAACAACAGAAAAAAGCGAAACCCAACGGGTAGATATTCTCGGCAACACCGGCCTTCCAAAATCGCCTGCCGAATTGCTCGATCCAGAGCAATTCCGGGCTTTTCTCGCCGAAATGCACCAACACTATGACTTCGTGCTGATGGAAGCTGCCGCGCTCAACCAGTACTCCGATGCCCAGGAACTCGCGCCCTTTACCGACAAAGTACTGGCTGTTTTCAACGCCAACTCGGTGCTGAAAAATGCCGATCAAACTTCGCTCGAATTTCTACGCACCCTCGATGGTAAATTTGCTGGAGCGGTGCTCACAGAGGTTGACGAAAGGAATGCAGCCTAGGGAATGTCCAATGTCCAACAAGGAATGTCCAACTCTCAAGCGCAGCGCTCACTTGGGAGTTGGACATTCCTTGTTGGACATTGGACATTCCC
>CAZPTQ010000028.1:17255-34608 GCA_964589365.1 uncultured Saprospiraceae bacterium | reverse complement strand
AAAAAAAGCCGACCCCTGCATTGCGCAAGGGCCGGCACATCAAAACAAAACGAAAAACCAACTTTTTATCTTGGAAGGCTATATAACGGCCTTTTAGGTCAGTTGTTGCCGCGAATCTTCATTCGGACCGGGATTTCACGGGAGTCTTCACCACGCACCACGTTGAGCGTCACCGTTTCGCCCACCTTTGAACGCCCAATAAGTTCCATTAGTTCAGAAGTGGTTGTCACATTTTTGCCATTTGCTTTGGTAACTACATCATTCTCCTGCACACCAGCCTGCGCGGCTGAGCCTTCTGGGTCGAGGCTGGCAACCAAAACTCCCTTTGTGTAAGGGATACCAACTTCCTGCGCTATGCGGCTATCCATTGTAGCAACATGCACACCAAGATAAGCGCGGCGATACTCTCCATATTTCACCAAATCATCCCCGATTCGCTTCACCAAGTTGATTGGAATGGCAAATGAGTAGCCAGCAAAAACACCTGTTGGCGTAGCAATGGCCGAGTTGATGCCGATCAGTTTGCCGTCCACGTCCACCAGTGCCCCACCAGAATTTCCAGGATTCACGGCAGCATCGGTTTGAATAAAAGATTCGATTGCCTTGCCGCCTTTAATGATGTCAATGTCACGGCCCTTGGCACTAATAATACCTGCGGTAACGGTAGAAGTCAAGTCAAAAGGATTGCCCACGGCGAGCACCCATTCACCCACCCTCACATCATCAGAGTTGCCGAGTTCAAAAGCTGGCAAATCGTTGGCATCAATTTTAATGACAGCCATATCGGTATTGGGGTCACGACCCACCAAGCGAGCGCGAAATTCGCGGTTGTCGTACAGGGTCACTTCATACTCGTCGGCAAACTCCACCACATGGTTGTTGGTCAAAATATAACCGTCCGAAGTATAAATCACACCTGAGCCAGTGCCGGAGCGGGGCTGATGCTCGTAGCCGTAATTGTCCCCAAAAAAATATTGGAATGGATTGGAATAACGATTTTCACGTTGGCGCTGAATAGCAGCCTCTTTGCTTTCAGATGCTTTGATATGCACGACCGAGGGCATGGCGCGTTCCGCAGCTTTGGTGAAATCAAATGGCACAGGGGCACCACCGTAGTTCACTTGTTTGGAGTAAGTTTGTGCCTCCGGGACTTGGGGAATTTGGGGGGGGTGGAGCATTTTGGCTGCGCCCAAGGTGACAAGTCCGCCCATAGCGCCAGCGAGTAGAGTTGACCACAATTTATTCATTGTTCAGTGTTTTATATTTTGATGTAAAACCGCAGTTAAACGAGAAGGATGCTTCTTTGCTGTCAGAATGATTTGATTTAACGGCACATTAACCAACAACAAGGACTTCTAAAAATTTGATTTCAAAAACGAATAAACGGTGCTTGCCCAACCAATGTTTTGAAGCTCCGACCAACGTCCAAACAAGCTAGACAAACGCCTGTGACTGACCGCTATCTACACAGAAATGATTCGCTCGAACACCTGATCCGCCCCGAAAATGACTTGGAGCGAAAGTTGTTGGCCATGCCCGAATTCCGCAAGGGGCTTATCTGGGGCGAACCGCGTTTTGGTCACCCTGAAGGCAAAGTAGCGCTCCATGTACGCGAAGTGCTTGATAATATTGAAATCATCCCAAATCTCTCGTCTGAAAATCGAGGTCGCTTGCGCCTCATTGCTATCGTCCATGATACCTTCAAACATGCTGAAAGCAGAACCCGTCCCCGCGACTGGACCAAACGTCACGGCCTGCTTGCCCGCAACTTCTTGGAGGGATATACGAACGATTCCGCAGTGTTGGATGTAATAGAAACCCACGACGACGCTTATTATAAATGGCTGGCTCAACGTCGTCGCCCTTCCCCACACAGCCAGCTTGACTCGCTGCTCTCGCGTGTGGGGCACTGCCTCCAACTTTACTACCTGTTTTTCAAGTGCGACACCCAGACGGGCGACAAAATACAAGCTCCTTTGCGCTGGTTCGAACAGGTGGCTGAAGGCATAGCGTTGGTAAAAATCAAGTCTTTTTGGCCTTGGGAGCGGATATGGCCTTGATTTAAAAATACGAAAGTGAAATCTCCGTTCTTTGCGCCACAAATTCAAATTTCTCCATGCAAAAAAAGTCAAAGCGCCCCATACTGGCCTACGTTCTCATCGCTGCTCTGCTGCTTTTCGCAGTCTTTTATGTCATTAAACCCTTTTTGAACAACAAGCCTGGCCCAACCACCAATCCACAGGCCGAAAAGGCCAAGCCCAATATTCCACAAATTGCTGTGCCGGATTTCAATTCCGATTCTGCTTTTCTCTTTGTAAAAAAGCAGGTGGATTTTGGTCCCCGTGTGCCCAATACGCCTGCGCACAAAAAATGTTCGGCATGGCTCGTCAATGAATTCCAACGCTACGGGTTTACCGTTATTGAGCAAAAAGTGCAAGCGCCCTACTACAAAGGCGGCACGTTTAACGGGGTGAATATCATCGCCCAATACAAACCTGAGGCGCAGAAGCGAATCCTAATCGCTGCGCACTGGGACAGTCGGAACGAAGCGGACAAAGACACAAAGGATGTCAACAAACCCATTGACGGCGCCGATGACGGTGCAAGTGGTGTGGGCATATTGCTCGAACTTGCACGCACCCTTCACAACAATCCATTGGATCTTGGGGTAGACCTGATTTGCTTTGATTTGGAGGACAATGGAGACGACAATGGCGCCCCCGAAACTTGGTGCCTCGGCTCGCAACATTGGGCCAAAAACCTCCATCGCCCAAACTATATGCCTTACTATGCCATTTTGCTTGACCTGGTGGGTGCAAAAGGCGCGCGCTTTTACAAGGAAGGCTTTTCGAGACAAGCTGCACCGCAAACAGTAGATAAGGTGTGGAATTTGGCTCTCTCGCTCGGTTTTGGCGAATATTTCGTCAATGAAAACCGTGGTGGCGTAACAGACGACCACGTTTTCGTTATCCGCGGGGCAAAAATCCCTATGATTGACATCATCAGCATGCCCAACGAAGGCGAACAATCATTCGGTGCGCATCACCATACCCATGCCGACAACATCAATATTATTGACAAGAACGTGCTAAAAGCCGTGGGACAAACCATGACGGCGGTGCTATATCAGACGCATAATGGTGTGTTGTGATAATTGGGATATTATGTGAATATCATAATATCCTAATTTCTCAATACCCCAACCTCAATGCCATTTATCCAAAGCCCGGTGTTCATATTTTTCCATTGCGGAGAGCAAGCCGTTGATGGTATCGGAGGCAATGCAGAGGCGGCGGTTTTGATCTTTTAGAAAGCCATTTTCAACCATGTTGTCAAGCATGTGAAGCAGTGGGTCGTAGTAACCGCGCAGGCTGAGCAGCCCGATGGGTCTTTGATATTGTCGAAGTTGCGCGAGGGTGAGCGCTTCAAAAAGCTCGTCCATAGAGCCATAGCCGCCTGGCAGGGTGATGACCCCATCGGTGTCGCGGATGAGCAGGTCGCGGCGTTCGGACATGGTGTTTACCACGATCATATCTTTCACACCTGGATGGCCGAGTTCCAGGCCGTTGAGTTGGTGGGTTATGATGCCGGTGATAAGGCCACCCGCTTCCAACACCGCATCGGCGAGCACACCCATAAGGCCCACACTGCCGCCACCAAAAACGACGCGAATACCACGTTCGGCAAGGGTTTTACCAAGTTCTGTCGCGGCTTCAGCGAACCAAGGGTGATTCCCTTTGTTTGCCCCACAATAAACTGCTATTGATTTCATACGAGAGAATGCGTTAATTTTGTGACGCAAACCTCGTATATTTTACTCAAACCGATTCCACACATGAACATTCTACGCTCCGCGATTTTCGCGCTCGCGATTTTCAGCCTTTTTTCCTGCAATAAAGCCAAAACGCTTGTTGATCCAGACCCTCTTTTCGAGGTGCTTGTCAAAAACGATTATTTTGAGATTCAGGCAAAATACGCGCTCTTTCTCTCCAATGCTGACGGAGAAACAGTTGCCTTCCGATGGCTACCAAGCGAAGACACCGCCCTTGTGCAAGTGCCCGGCAGCAGCCCAAATGAACGATTTGATTGCACGATTTTAAAAGTGACTACCCTTGAAGCTCCCGGTTCTGGAGTAAAGGATACAAGCCTGACCCTTACTACATATACCAACCTGAAGAGCGGGGAACACATCAATCTTCGAGACCTTTTTTTCAAACATGTTACGAAGTTGAGTTTCACGCTCACGGGCTTTACTACACTTGATTCGGTTGTAGTATCTGATGCGCTAACTTTCTCTCGCCCACATGCCAATAACAACTATTACGGCGAATATTTGGTGAATAACACAGGCAGTTTCTGGATGCGCGTACTGGTGAACGGTGAACCTTTTTGGCGATTTTTGATCATCAACAATGCGGAGGAAATCGTTGATGCCAGTACGATCAATGTAATGCAACTGCTTCACATCCTTGCTCCCCCACTGAATTTGGGATTGCCTTTTGTAACTACCTGGGACTACAAACTCGACGGGGTGATGGATACGTCGAATTTGAAATTTTTTCCGCTCAGCGATTATATCCGCGCTCCAGGCGGGACAGTGCCCGTGTACAATTCGCAAAAAGTTTTTGAACCTGTAAACAATGATGTTTTTGATCCCAACCGGCCTTATATAGACCTTTTTCGGCTTCAAACATTTGGGCCTTCGGGTGTAGCAGATGGTTACACTTATATCAGCGACAATTTCTACCCGGCCGTGCCTTCTTCGCTGCCAGAACCCACTTTTGACCTTACGGCCACCACCCTTGCCAACAACCGCGCTGTTGCGGTGACCTGTATAGGCGGTTTTGACTTGCTGGCGTTTTCACGCAACCGAACAGGTACTCCCAATATCCAATGGGAGGTGATTACCCAACCGATCAATGGCATTGTCCTGTACATCTTGCCTGATGTGCCAAAGGCTTTGGGTGACCTATATCCTGCATTGAAAAATTACGATTTCAACACCCAGGTGCGCGCTCGCGCCGAAAATTATGAACGACTGAATTATGAGCACATCGTGCGCCACCGCCTATACAATGCCGACCCGCTTTGGCAGGCGCGTGGAGGGTATTTGGGGCGGGAGGAGAGTTTTTGAAAGTCCACCGAGAACATTGGTCATTCAAAAAGCCCATCCCGCAATCTGCGGGACAGGCTCTCAGTGAAAAAATCACCATTCCTTATTTTAGGAATAACTTCTGTGTTTTTATGCCTGTTTTTGTTTGAATATCAACCCAGTAAATACCGGCAACCTGATTTTGGCGCTGCCAAACCACCGCGTGTTTGCCAGCTTCCAGAGTGCCCATTTTTTGCGCAAAAACGCGGTTTGCCTTTGCATCAAATATTTGGATTCCCACTGGCGAAGTATCATTAAGTGAGAAGTTGATATGCACAAGATCCGTTGCCGGGTTTGGCGACAGACTGAAATCAGCCAGATCACTTGCATGTTCCTGGGTGGCTGAAACCGCGCCATCAAAGCGCAACACCCTGCCCAAACCGAGTTCGGCTGTATAAAGATTACCCTGCCCATCAATGGCCATGCCGGGCGACAGGTCAAAATTTTCGACAAGCACCTCGCGCGATCCATCCGAGTGTAAGCGCCACACTTTGGAAGAATTGGGCGCGAAATTGAAAATGCTGAGGTCGAAAACGCCAAGCTGAAGCGCATACAAATCGCTGGAGATCGGACTTTGCAGCAGGTCGGTCAGCAAGGTAAAACCGGTAGCATGGGCGCTCACTACGCCGTTGGCGCTCACTTCAAAAATGGAAGCCGAGCCTTCGAGGAAGGGGAAACCCGTGAGGTTGCAAACATAAAACCCTCCACCCGGCTTGGCAATGATGCGGGTTGGCACGGCATCGTAAAAGGGCGGGCCAATCGGTGTTGGGTTTGGTGATGGGGTCAAATTTGCAGAACACCGAGTGCTGTCCCGATGCATCTACTTTTACGATGCCGTTGAACCCTGCATCTGCAATGTACCAGTTGCCATTGGCGTCCATCAAGCCTGTGTATGGGTTGGAGTCGGGCATGCTGGGAGGCTGGTTTTGGTACACAAAATCAGAGATGACGACTGAACCAACAGCATCTGCCACCGTAAGCGGTTGAGACTGCCCGGGAACAAAGTCTGTGAGGTCAAAAATCAGCACCCCCCCGTTGATGGGCGAAAAAACACCCAGTTTGCTGTTGGGCAAGGCTGTGGTGTGCCATGGCCCGACGCTTTCCTGGCTGGTCGTGTCAAAAAAGGCAGGCAAACCCACAACTACCTGAAACAAGGTGCCGTCCGGTTTCAGGATTGAAACCGCCCCGTCGTCGAAACCATAGCCCGATTCCACCACCCAAAGGCGGCCCTGAGCGTCAAATTCCAGGCCATTGGGCAGGCGAAGGCTGTCAGCGACAACGGTGTAAGTTTGGGCGGAAACGAAGTTTCCAACAAGAATTAAGAGTAGAAAAAAGAAGGTTCTCATGTTCAATTATGGTTTGAATGTGAAAAGAAATAGGTGTGGCTCTCCGGGGCGCAAACGCTACCCGGGATTTTTTTTGAAAACAAAAAGTTGGAGCATTATAAGCCGATCAAAGCGACTTTGGCGCATCGGCAAACTTTCGGTATTTGCCCGTCATCTTGCCAATAGAATAAGCAATGGGCATGATCACTTTTTTGACAAATCCCGGCATATCCGGCACATCGTATTCGTTGCGGTAGCGGCAAGTGAGATATGCCCCGTCAAACATTTCTGGACGTTTGTCAGTGCCCTGATTGAGTGCATCATAGAGCGTGGAGAGAAAAAACACTGCGTTTTCAGCCGGATCAATCCAGCCTGTGATGTGCAGTTCCTCTTCGCCGGCATTCCAGAAGCGGTGCGGTACGCCACGTTTGAAAGTCACGCTGTCGCCAACGCCTCCGAATTGTTCCGATTCGCCAAAAATTTGGTATCCGATTTTGCCTTTTACGACCGTAACGCCTTCGTCCTGACGAAGATGCGTGTGAAAACCGGGGCCAGCCATCGGGGCGCAGAAGCCCTCAAGCATTAGTTTATTGCCTTCCATGCGGAGGAAAGTGATTTTCTCTCCATATTTTGTTTCAATGGAGAATGGAAATTTATTTTGCATAAGAATGGTGTGGTTTGAGTTACTTTATTTCCGCCATTTCCAACTTGGGCTGCGCCATCAAGTAGGCATAAATGGCCTTCAATTGCTCGTCGTCGTACCGTCCAATTTCCTTCCAGGGCATGAACTTACCGTTGATTTCCTTGCCCAAGGGCGTTATACCTGTATGCATGGTTTTGATAAAGCCCTCCGATTCCCAATTTGCCAAACCGCCGCCGGGCGTTAGGTTCGGCCCGATGGGTGCTTCCGGGTTTGGGTCTTTTCCGCCATTGAGCTGTGGGCCATGGCAGGTACGGCAACCGCTGACTTTTACCAAATAATCGCCGTATTGGGCCGTTGCGCCGCGTGGTGGGGCAGTATGCGAAGGCGATTTATGGTCAATGGTCTCGGCGTTCAACGCATCGCCAAATGCACCCACTTGGAAAAGAATGTCACACATAAAACTTGTTTGAGGACCCGGCCAGGATTGCTCCACGGCAGGAAGGGTTTTCAAGTAGGCAATGATTTGGCCAATATGTTCGTCGGACATGTACTTGAAATCCTTGGAAGGCATGATGAGCAATGGACGACAATCCTTGCCCACACCATGGCGAAGGGCGCGATCCCAATCAATATCTGTGTAGTTTTTGCCTACTCCGCCAGGGGTGATATTGGGAGCGGGGATGGTTCCAAGTCCCGGATCAGAAAAGAATGCAGTACCCGCCAGGTTTTCGCCGTGGCAACCTGTACAAAGTACGCTCACCCATTTTTGACCTGCAACGATGGAGGCTGAATCTGTTGGGATGGAGATGGCTTTGGGCTGCACGTCGTATTTTTGGACAATACGGCTTTGGGCTGTGCTGCTGAGGTAAAAGGCTGTTCCTGCGAGGAAGAGCAATAGCGAGACGAGGACGATCCCCGTCCATTTGAGTACTTTTTTCATGATTTTAGGAATGTTTTTGATGAAAAAACTGATTACTTGCCATTCGAGGCAGCTATCGTTGCTGCCTTCAGTGCGAAAAAGAAGGAGGGCACCACCAAGAGCCAAAACCTGAAGTGGTCGGCGATGACCCATTCATGTCTGGCACGATCACAATCATTTGGTATACCGTAGCACCCGCAATGATGGCTAAAACAAAGATGCTGAGCCAAACGGATGCATCTTGAAAGAAGGATTTTGTTTGCATTGTGAGAAAAATTAAGCGTGCAGGAAAACACGGATGGTTTGCGTATAACAATCGGATCAACGGTTTAGTCCGATGGTCTCAACAGCACTACCTTCTACTGGCACAATGGCGCAGGTCTCCACATACCATTGGCTGTCAATGCGTCGAAAAAGACAATTGTAGGCTACGGTAGCCGAGTGGTTTTGGCATTTTACCGCCGTGGTGGCTACCATTACAAGCAGGTCGGGACGGATGGAGCGGGTGCGCTTGCTGATTATTTCGCTGGTTATTTCCTTGGCTGGTGCGCAGTTGCGGTGCATTTGTTGATGCCACTCGCGGATAGCCTTTCGGCCAATGAATGTCTTGCCGGATGCATCAATCAATTCGGCATTTGGCATAAAAAATTTGGCGAAAGTACCGCTGTCGCTGACCTTAAAAACGGCCAAGGATTCATTGAGATGGTTGTTCAAATCGGCCTCTTGGGCATTAACCCATTGGGCAAGCAGACAAAAGGCGGTCATTAAAAGTAGGTCTGAAAGAAAGTTTTTCATGTTGTTGAAAGATGTTTTGAAAGTGTGATTGTATCGTCCCGTTTAATGATTCCATTGCCGGGCAGACCTACGCCACCCGGCAATGGAACAAAACGCAGCCTTACTTGCCCATTTCCGGCATTGCCATTACAGGAGTAAGCGTGATGAGATCGGCCAACCATTTGCCATTGATTTTGCGCATAATGACCGAAGTTGTCATTTTCTCGGTCCTCGATTTATCTCCGAAGTACAGGGTTGATTCCTCGGTGTAAGTAGTGAGAATGAGATCGGTGGAGAGGTATCGGTTTTGCTGTGCCACGTTTTTTGTTTCCATACGGTCTGGCTTTGGTTGTGTTTTCAGGAAAGCCATGTAGCCTTCCATGCTCGCTACGATATTGGCACGGCCACGAACAATTTCACCGGTAGGAATAATCTGTTCTGCATTTTCAGTGAGCAAGGGTCCGATAGCCGCAGCATCCAGTTTTTCGAACGCAGCCATGAACGCATTGTAGCATGCTGTAATGCCTGCTTGATCTGCGGCAGAGATGGTTTGAGCCTGGATGTTTTGGGTAAAAAGTGCGAAGGCGCAGAAAATGAAGCAATTTAATACGGAGTTTTTCATAGTGAGTGAAAGTTAAGAATGGTAAAAAAAGTGATGGTATTGGCTTTCCGTGCCGACACGCGACGCGGTTTTGTGTTGAAAATCAAAAAGTTGGAGGAGGATCGAGACCTATAAGGTTTTTAAAAACCTTATAGGTCTGTCAGTTCGGGAACACCGCGCGGTGCGGCTGCAGCATCGAAAGGCTGTCTGTGAAGTTTAGCCACTGGGTTTTAAAGGCGGCGTATAAGCCAGCAAAAGCATCAAAGCTGGTCAAGGTGACAGTACCCAAAAGGCTGATAAACAAGAGTGCGCCTAAAAGGCTGCTGGAGGCTTGGGAAGTGCTGGATTTTTTCATCGGAGAGTTTGTTTTTTAAAAGTGACTTTGTTTCGTTCCGTTTGATGATACAAAGGTGGGGCTGCTGTCAGGCGGCAGTCACGCGCAGGTCTGCGTAAATGGGCTACGCAGATTTGCGTATTTTAGGAAAAAGTATCTGGAATTATGTGAAATGAAGAGGCCGTCTCACAAGTGGTAGCACGGCCTTTAGGCCTACGGGAATTGCGCCGTTTACGGCGCAGGTTTGCAATAACAAGGGCGTAAACGCCCCTTGTCCCGTAGGCCTAAAGGCCGTGCTACCCATTTTTACAACCCGATCACCATACCTTCTTTGGCAAGGGAAAATCCGGCCTTCAACACTTCCTTTCGGGCCTGTTCCTCCCAAAGCAGCGGATTGGTGTGGTTGAGATGAATAAAGGTCACTTTGTTTTTTTCGGCGGCAGGTTCCAGGGCGAAACGCCGCATGGTTTCTTCTACGAATGGGTGGGGTACTTCTTTCATGGCGCGACCTGTTAATTCGCCATCCTTAAAAAACGTGGCGTCGAGCAGCGCACAGTCCGCCGAGCGAACTTGCTCCACGATGTCACGCGGCCATTTTTCCCATTTGTCAATATCCGGGATAAACAGCACTTTCTTATTTCGGCACTCGATCCGATAGCCAACCGTTTCCGAAAACTCGTCGCGGTGCGGAACGAGGAAAGGCGTAATGCGCAGATTTTCAGTCAATTGCACGGTACTGTCGGCTCGAAGCGAGTGCAGGTCTATGTTTTGAAGCGAAACCAGTTGGCTCCAGGGGCCGTTTTCACGCAGGAATTTTTCCATGCGCGGCATGGCCCAGACAGGAGCGTTTTTGGCGCCCATCACTTCCCGTCCTAACTGCATCAGCCCTGTATAATGGCCGATATGGGCATGGGTAAGAAAAATGCCGTCCGGGGCGCGTTTTTCCTGCATATCAGCTGTCTGTTGCAAACGCCGCCATTGCTCGGCAAAGGCCGGAGTAGCCTCGATCAAAAACATCTTTCCTGCCCGCCGATCCACCAACCCGAGGCAGACTGGGAGCTTGGGCTGCTGTTTGCCAGAAAACACCAGGCGACAGCATTCGCGCTGACAACCTGCATGTGGGTATCCACCGTCCTGGGTGATGCCGAGGACGATCAGGTAGCAGTCGTCCTTGGGGTTGAATACGGAGACGTGTTGCTTGTTCGCAGTACAGGCACAACAATAAAAGAGGAGGAGGCCGACAAATTTTGGGAAGCGCATGGGCTGTGGATTTTTGGAATTGGGGAACTGGTTATTGGTTTTTTTGGGGATTTGTTGAGGCCGTGTTTGAGGTAATACATGCCATCCTAAATCTAATCAAATAGGTACTGACGCCAAGCTCGAAGCCAACAAATAACCAAATCCACAGTCTCAAACCAATTTATTCCTTACCGCAAACTGCACTAGCCCCGCAATGCCCGGCACCTCCAGTTTCTGGATGATGTTGTTGCGGTGCGTGTCCACTGTACGGGGACTGATAAAAAGTTGCTGCCCGATTTCGGTGCTGCTAAGTCCCTTCGCTACGAGTTTCAGGATTTCGATTTCTCGATCAGACAGCAGGGCGAGTAAAGGCGCATTGGGGTTGTGGGCCGGCTTGAGCAAGGTAAGCGTCACATCGCTGCTGAAGTACGTATCGCCCCCGGCAACGCGCTGTATGGCATCGCTGAGCTCATCCAGAGAAGTATTTTTGAAGAGAAACCCGCTCACGCCTTTTGCCACGGCTTCTTCGATCAGTTCTTTGCTCTGCAGCATGGTGAGCATGATGACTTTCACGCCTAGAAAATCGCGTTTTATTTCCACAGTGGCCTCGAGTCCATTCATCAGCGGCATCTCGTAATCAAGTAGTGCCACGTGGGGCTTCGCGCCGTTGCGGAGCAGTTGGACGGCTTCTTTGCCATTGGCGGCCTCGCCCACAACTTCCACAAAATCAAGTTCTTCGAGCAAGGCGCGGAATCCTTTTCGGACTAGCTGGTGGTCGTCGGCAAGCAGGATTTTTATTTTGTCAAGCATGAATTTTTAATATTTCTGGATTAGAATCCCAAAATATTATGTATTTTTGGGAAAGTTTTCCATAAAAATATGATAAATCGATTTTTAGAACCGAAAATTCGAGCAAAATTAGGCTCTGAAAAAGCCATTCTGCTCTTTGGGGCACGGCAATTGGGCAAAACCACCCTGTTAAAAAAACTTTTTGCAACTGACCAGAGCGCACTTTGGCTTAACGGCGATGAACCAGATGTTCAGGCGCTTTTTAACCAAGTGAATTCCTCACGGCTCAAAACACTATTTGCAGGCCGAAAGTACGTTGTGATTGATGAAGCGCAGCGTATTCCAGACATCGGGCTAAAACTGAAACTGATTACCGACAACATTCCGGAAGTTCAGGTCCTGGCCACCGGGTCTTCCGTCTTTGAGTTGGCCAATAAAACCAGCGAACCGCTTACAGGTCGCAAATGGGAGTACCGTATTTTTCCGCTCTCATTTGGCGAAATGGTGCAGCATCACGGCCTTCTGGAAGAAAAACGGCACTTGCATGATCGTCTGGTATATGGGTACTATCCCGAGATCGTCACCCATCCCGGGGAGGAACGCGAACGGCTCAAGGTGCTGACAGACAGCTTTTTGTACAAAGATATCCTTCTATGGGAAAACATCTTGAAGCCAGAAAAATTAATAAGGTTGATTCAAGCACTGGCTTTTCAAGTGGGCAATCAGGTATCTTTTAATGAGCTAAGCAATCTGGTAGATTTGGACCACAAAACCGTAGAGCGCTATGTTAACCTGTTGGAGCAGGTTTTCATCGTGTTTCGCTTAAGTACCTTTAGCCGAAACCTTCGAAATGAGTTGAAAAGTAGCCGTAAGATATATTTCTACGACAATGGCATACGCAATGCGCTCATTGCATCCTTCCATCCGGTGGGACTTCGGCAAGACATCGGTGCATTATGGGAAAATTGGCTGATGAGCGAGCGTATGAAATACCTGCATTACAACGAAGTGTGGGCCAACAGTTATTTTTGGCGCACCGCCCAACAACAGGAAATTGATTATGTAGAAGAGAAGGACGGCGAAATTGCTGCTTATGAGTTCAAATGGAACACTACCAAAACCTTTTCATTGCCCAAAAATTTTCTTGAAAATTACAAACCGAAGGTTCGGGAATTGATCACTCCTGCCAATTTTGAGGCGTTTTTGGGAATGGAATACGCCAAAATTTAAACCGGCACCCGCACCAGTGCTATCGTGCCGTGCGGCATTTTCCTTTCTGAAAAAAACTCTCCGCCCAGCGTACTCACCCGGCTCAGTATGTTCAGTACCCCCATTGTGCCACGAGAGCGGGCCGCTTCAAAATCGAAGCCCGTGCCGTCGTCCTCTACACGAAGCACCAACTGGCTTCCCGATTGGAACAACTCGACGACCACTTTCGCGGCGCGGGCGTGTTTCACCACATTGTTCAGCAGTTCCTGCGTGATGCGGTAAAGACCGATCTCCGTTTTTTCGTCCAGTTGAAGCGGCAGGTCATGGGCGTTGAATTTGGCTTCCGAGCCGGCGTGTTGCAAGGTGTGCCGCAGCAGGAGTTCGAGGCTGGGGGCGAGGCCCTGCTGTTCGAGCACGGGCGGCGACATGATGTGGGCGATACTGCGGACTTCAGTGCAGGAGGCATCCAATTGCTCGCTTAATTCGGCCAATCGGGGCGATTCTTCAGGGGTAGTTTTTCCTACCCTTCTGCCCAAGGCATCAAAGCCGAGTTTGAGTGCCACGAGTTCCTGGGCGATGCCATCGTGCAGGTCGCGGGCGATGCGCTTGCGCTCTGCCTCCTGTGCTTCAATGACAGCGCTTAGCCCCAGTTTTTGTTCGCGAATGACGGCTGCGTCGAGTTCGGTTTTTTTGCGGAGTCGGAAACGGTTGTAAAACAGATAGCCGAATCCGAAAAAGACACCTAAGCTTCCTAAAAGGCCATAATTCAAGGCATTAGTACGGAATATCTGGCTTTTTTGTTGGGCGATTTGGAGCTCTTTTTCCGTCGTTTCGTACTGCACCTGAAGTTCGCTGATGCGGTCGCGTACATCGGCGGTTAATACAGAGTCGGCGTAGTCTTTAGAAAGCTCTTTATAGGTTTTAGCCGTTTCGTAATCACCCTTCAAACAGTAGAGTTCCTTCATGTAATCGTAAATGTCTTTTAATAAGACTTTATGCCCCGCCGACTTGGCAATTGTTTCTGCCTCCTTATAATAACTCAAAGCTGCCGGGTAATTCCGTTTTTCCATCTCGATTATTCCCAATCCGGTGTGCGCCATAGCGCCCAGTTCAGGCTCCTGGATGGCTTTGTTAAATTCAAGAATTTCGCGATAGGAGGCACCTGCCTTTTCATTTTGGCCATCCTCAAGATAGCAATCGGCGAGTGCATTGGCAGCGATTAAAGCCCCGACAGGATAGCCGAATTGGGTGAAATATTGCTTCCCTTTTTCAAAAAGCGCGATGGCTTCTGGTCTGCGGTTCAAATAAACGTACACCTCTCCCAGGTTGACGCTGACACGTCCTTTTTCAAAAAGGCGTTTGGGCAAGTGCTCAAGCAAGGCGATTTCCTGTTGGTAAACCTTGATGGCTTCATCATACAAGTGGAGGTCTTTGTGGCCGGCGGCAATGATTTCCAGGGCATTGAGTATCCCCACCGAATCTTTCAATGCTTCAGCGATCGCCAGTGCCTCCTGCGCGAGAGGAAGCGCCTTATCGGTTTGTTTCCTCCCCGCCAAGGCTGTGGCTTTGAATTCGAGGCATTCTAAAAGCTGGGAGCGGTTGCCATTTTTTCGGGTGATCTCAATGGCGCGGTCCAGGTACTGGTTGCTACTGGGATGGTCGCCGCAATTTTGGTAGGCTGCGGCCAGGTTGTTGAGGCTGCGAACGATAGAAGTGTCGTTGCCGAGTTCTTCGGCTTCAGCGATGGATTCTTTGGCGTAGGCAATAGATTTTTCCTTGTCGGCGCCAATGTAGGCGCGGCTCAGGTGTAGGAGTACCTCGACACGCGCCTGGCCTTTGGATTTGTCCAATACCTGGAGCAGAGAATCTGGTTTGTAACGTTCTTGGGCAAGGGCGCACAAAGGCGTGAACCAAAAGGCAAGCCAGAAAAAGGGGAAGGTTATTCTCATGTCAGCAACTTTACAAGATTTTTAACTTGAAAAAGAGTCGAAATGTAGCGCGTTTGGTTTTGTTGTTCTAAGAATTTGAACGAAAAACATAATACAGGCCTGGAACTGCAAAAATCTACACTTGCCAGGATACCGCGCCAAACCGTCCATCGTTATTCAAACTAATGTCTCTGTCAATGCGCTTTCCTATTGCCTTTTTTGCTCTTTTATTTTGCACAAAGCTTTGCTTTGCTCAATACGTTTGGCCGAAATTAAGCGATAGCCTCATCCACAGCCAAAAATCGCTATCGGCCTTGACCAGAAAAGTGGACTTGTTGCACAAAGATTTTGAAAAGTATCATCCCAAAAAAGTCATCTTATCCGCCCAGCAAGGATATGGGCGCTATTTTAGGGCTTACAATGCCGTTTTCTCGCTGGATTCGCTCAAAAGTGATTTAACTCGTGGCCTTTCGTATCCGCAATTGTTCAAAAAATACCCCTCTATAGAGTGGGTACTCGATTCCGTATTGGTCTACCGCTTTGAAGATACCGATTGGCAAGGGAATAAAAGGCAGGTTTTTGCAGAAGCGCCTTACCTTTTAAAACACGGCCACGACCCGCAAAACTGGGTCCACCCTAACGCGACGGCTTCAAATTTTGTTCTTGAAACCTATAGCAACGGCAATAGCGGCGAGGGATTTCTATTCTATGATCGCCTTTCTCAACAACCATTGCCCGGCGATGCTGCAAGATTGCTTCAATATGTTGATTTTGTGATTGGAAATGCTAGTTTGCTGATTGGTGACTTTTATCCTTACCATGTAAATGATTTTATTTTGCCTTGTTTCCCACTTCAAAAACAGTTTGATTTGTTATCCCGCCAGCCGCTCAACTGGAGTTGCGGCAATGATCCTGCCCCAAGATTTCACATCCTAAAAACAGCACAACGGGCTGCGGAATTGGGCAATCTGCCTGTTTTTCTCCAATCGCATTTTATGATCGTGAACGATTGTTAGGGCAAAATCGAACGCTATCCAAGATCGCGCACTTATTTTCGAGAAATAGAAATGGCCGGCATTGATGTTGTTGCCCTTACAATCGGCGCAAGTTTGTTTATCAAGCAATCGCCAAAAGGGAACATTGAATATTTGGGCAAGTCCATAACCGAAATCTCAAAACCAGAATTCCTGGAAGACCGGCTACTTGAATTTATTGCCAATCCAAAACTGGATGATCTCAATCGCTTGCGCCTGATTTGGCTTTACCGCAATTACGCAAGCATGGACAGGGAGTCAGAACCTTCAAAACTGGAAAAATTGCGCAACATTGCCCCTACTCTGCCCCCCAAGATGAAAGAAGCACTGCTGGACTAAGCGGCGGCAAACAGGTGTCATGCGAATCAGTTGGCACTCTGTGGCTTTTTTTATCCAATCCATGCAAGTTTACCCCTTATTCGCATGACTCATCCCTTACCCATACTGCTCCCCAAGGTGCAACAACATATCTCTCGTCATCGCATCCAGATCATATTCCGGTTTCCAGCCCCAATCCTTGCGGGCGGCTGAATCGTCAATAGAAGCCGGCCAGGAATCCGCAATGGCCTGGCGGAAATCAGGCTTGTAAGTGACCCTGAAATCTGGGACTTCCTTTTGAATACTTGCAGTAATCTCGCCGGGATTGAAGGTCATGCCGGCCAGGTTATAACTCGTGCGCACTGAAAGCGCATTGGCCGGAGCCTCCATCAGTTGGAGCGTGGCGCGGATTGCATCGGGCATGTACAGCATCGGAAGGGGCGTATCGGCACGGAGGAAGCACTCATAAGGCTTGCCCTGCACGGCGTAGTGGTAGATGTCCACGGCATAATCCGTCGTGCCGCCACCGGGCATACTTTGGTAGCCGATGATACCCGGATAACGCAGGGAACGCACATCCAACCCGTAGCGGTGGTAGTAGTAGTTTGTCCAGTTTTCGCCAGCCACCTTGCTGATGCCGTACACTGTTTCGGGAATCAAAACAGAATATTGAGGAGTCATGGCCGGTGCGGCCTGGAGGCCAAAAACAGCAATGGAAGAGGGGAAATAAACCTTCGACAATTGATTCTCCCGACTGACTTCCAATACGTTAAAAAGGCTGCGCATATTCACATCCCAGGCCCACATGGGGTTCTTTTCGCCCGTGGCAGATAGGATGGCTGCAAGGTGGTATATCTGCGTGACGTGATATTTTTTGACCAATTCGGTCAGGGCATTCCCATCCAGCGCGTCGAGGATTTCGGAAGGGCCGCTTTGGCCCGTCAAAGGGCGAAGGTCGGTAGCGATCACATTGTCAGGGCCATAGGCTTCCCGAAGCGCCTCGGTGAGTACGGCGCCAATTTGGCCGCCCGCGCCGACTACGAGGATTTTGTCTTGCATAATTTTTAGAATGTGGTCATTTGGTCATT
>CAZPTQ010000028.1:0-17155 GCA_964589365.1 uncultured Saprospiraceae bacterium | reverse complement strand
GTCATTGAGTCATTGACCAATTTCACGGCGAAAGTATGCAGGCTTGTGGAAAGCACAAAGCGGGAACCTGCTTTGCGGAAATGCAGCCTTCTATAAATTTCGGGAGTGCAGCCAAATATCCATTCGCTGTATCTTGATATTGCGGTCTATCTTCACTTCAATTTTCTTATGTTTATGAAACCCTTTTCCCGGTCCTACCCTGTTTTGAAAAGCACCTCTTTGTTTCTTTTGTTGCTTGGGTTGCCTTGCTTGCTCTCTGCACAGTTGAACATCAGTATCTCGGCCACCAACGTCAGCTGCTGGGGCGCGGCAGACGGCCAGGCTGCGGCTAACACTTCCGGGGGCGTTCCACCATACACCTACATCTGGAGCAATAACAGCCCGATGCAAACCATCTCGAACCTCGGCCCAGGTACCTATTCCGTGACAGTAGGGGATGCGGGCCAAAACACGAAATCGGCTTCAATAGTTATCACGCAGCCAGCCAAAATAGCACTTTCGATGGCAAGCTCCGCTCAAGTTTGCAATGCAGCCCCGGATGGGGCAGCAAATTGTATCGCATACGCCGGAATACCACCTTACACCTATCTTTGGAGCAACAATAAAACAACCCAACAAATCCAGCATTTGACCGCCGGGACCTACTCCATAACGGTAACCGACATGAAAAACTGTTCTGCTACAAAAACCGTAGCGGTAAATGATGCTACCAGCGAAGGGCTTTGGACCTCGCTGACCGTCCACCCGACTACGTGCAACTACGATGACGGGACAGCGCATATTTCAATTATGAGCGGCACTGCACCCTATCAATACCTTTGGAGCAATGGCGGTACGGGTACTAATATCGAGGACCTTCCTGAGGGGTCATACACGGTTTCTGTGAATGATGTGAACGGGTGCTCCACTACTGCAAGCGCATTGATTGTAAAACAAGAACTGCTGGTAGAAAGCCAGGTAACTTTTGCCACATGTGGCTTTATGGACGGGACAGCCGAAGTTTCAAGCACCGCTGGCACACCACCCTACCAATATATTTGGAGCAATGGCGTGACGATGAACAAGATTGACAGCCTGGCAGCCGGAATTTACACGGCTATAGTGACCGATGCCGTTGGATGTTCGGGCACAGAAACTGCGTACGTTTCAACAAACGGGAGCATCCTAATAACTGGACAGCTAGTGGGTCCCAAATGCCTCAACAAAATCGCTGCGTTTACCCATGAAGCCCCGCCTCTGTACCCTGACATATTATGGTCGTTGAATGACACGCTGGATCAGATCATCTTAGGCCAGGGCACCGATAGTATCGAGGTAAAATGGAATTCGACGGGCCATAAAGTCGTTGTGGCCCACTACGGGATCAATGGGGTTTCTTGTGGTGGATATGGATTCATTTTTGATGTTTTTGTGTGCGCCGAGACCAATGACCCTGCCTTGACAGGAGCTGTCGCGTCGCCCAACCCGTTTTCAGATTATTTGCAAATTGTATTTCCCAACAACCCGCCTTCTGAATTGGAAGCGGTGTTGACCGATATATCCGGAAAAATCATGTTGAGAAAAGACCTGGATAATCCGATCGAGCACTTGCAATCTGCCCATCTTCCGGCGGGGATGTATTTTCTGAAAGTCAGGTCTGGAAAAGGAATAAGGGTTTGGAAGCTGACAAAGCAGTAGAATGTATGACAGACTTGGGAAAGCGCAAAACAAAGGCCTGCTCACCGTCAATTACAGTGAGCAGGCCCTCTTAAATGTATCGCAACAGGTATCTATCGCATCAGCGTCACATCCCCTGTAAACATCTCCTCTTTGCCGTCCGCAAAGAGAATAACCGCCTGCCAGACAAACACCGCTGGGTTCAATTTCTGACCCTTAAAGGTGCCGTCCCAGCCAATGTTCTGGTCATCCGGTGCGAAGTCGTTCCGCTCATATACAGCCTCTCCCCAGCGGGAATACACCTTCAAAGACTTGATCCGCTCCACCGTCACCGGATTGCCGTAGATCGAGAAAATCTCGTTCCTGCCGTCATCGTTGGGTGAGAAGATGTTCGGGCCATAAATCTTGCGGGTCTTGTCAACCGTCAGCGTGACAGTGCCACGGGCCTCGCAGCCCACGTCGGAGACCACCAAAATTTCATATACCGTATTGTTGAGTGGCGTTGCCAGCGGGTTGAGGCAGCTTGGACAATCCAATCCTTCAGCAGGCGTCCAGATGACAGAGGCAATATCAGCCGTATCAATATTGACCTGGACATCCATTTGATAACTGTATCCCAGATCCACTTCGGCTCCGGCTGTCAGGTTGATTTGCACTACTGCGGGGACCTCCACGGTGACCACTGTTGTGGCGGTACAGCCGTTGCCACCTTCCACCGAAACCGTGTAAGTTCCGGGTGTAATGTTCAAAAACTGGGTCTGAGACCCCAGAATGCCGCCGTTCAGGCTATACAGGATTGGGTCGGAAAGGCCGGTTACCGAGTCAACAAGCACCGTTCCCTCCAATTTCATGCAAGTGGGTTGAATCACTGATGCAAAAGCAACGGGGACTTCCGGCAGTATGGCCACTTCACTCGTGGCGGTGCAACCGTTCGCTGGATTGGATACCACGAGCGAATACGTGCCTGCCTCGTCAATGAACGGGCTGGCGCTGTTGGCTCCCGATACAAAATGACCGTCAACGCTCGTCCATTGATAGCCCAGGTTTGGGGCACCCGTACCGCTGCCATTCAGTGCAACTGTTTCGCCCGCACAATCCAGGGTGAAGGGACTGCCTGCATCGGCAGTAGGTGGTGTCTGGTTGGCGGTGACCACTACTGAAGTGGCGTTTCCACACTGATTGGCTGGGTTTATCCCAAACAAATAATACGTGCCAGCGGTATTGACCGAAAGCGTTGCGCCGTTGCCCACGATGATGGTGTCAGGACCACTAATGGTCGCCCAGGCGAACTGAACCCCTCCGGTCGGAGAACTTCCCGAAAGCGTTTGCGAAGGTGAAGTGCAGGTCAACTGCCCCGGAATAGCCACCGAAAGCGTGGGAGGGTTCAGGTTTTGGGCAATCGTTATGTTGGCCGTTCCGGAACAGAACGTCACATTGTCTAACACGACAAGAACATATTGACCGGGGCCATTCACGGAGAGGGTGTTGCCACTGCCCAGGATGTTCCCATTGTTGAGCCACTGGAGTGTGGCGGCATTGGCCGTACCCGTCACTGTGCCATTCAGCGTAATGGACTGTATGCTGCAATCCAATACCGTGGTATTGGAGCTGATATTCCCTTGTGGTTGATTGGAAATATCGGTCACGGCGACGGTCGTCGTGTTTGAACAGCCATTAGCCGTCACAACCAGTGTGTACGTCCCGGCCGCGGCAGCCGTCACCGTCGCTTGGGCAGGGTTGCCCACAATGGAACCGGTGCTGGTGCTCCACAAATAACTTGATCCGCTCAAACTTGAAGTTCCCAGAAGGGAGGTTTGTGTATCCTGGCAATTGATCGGGGAAGGCAGGTTCGCAGAAGCCACCGGGATTTCATTGAACTGAATAGGCGTGCCCATCGAGTTGACCGTGCAAAAGCCGTTTAGGGCTACATTCCCGGAAGGGTCGGTCCCCCCGGCCAATGCAGAGACATAGTAGCTGGTGCCATAAGTCATCGTTCCGGGATCAAAACAGAAGGTCGGCTGATTAGAGCGGGCGATTTCATTCATGATGGTTGCACCGTTGCCCTGGTGAAGGACAAATTGCAACATATCGCCGCTGCTTAAAACCTGACCGTTGGAGTTGTAAGTAGCCGTCAGACAGCCGGTGCCACATAAAGTGAGCAGAGTGTTACTCATGGTACCCACCGCAGTGGCACACGCAGCCACTCCGACTGTGAAACCACAGGTGGAGGGGCAGCCGTTAGCATCGGTGACAGTTACCGCGTAACTCGCCTCCCCCAGGTTGATAATCGGGAAATTACCCGGCGGAACAGCCGTTTGGGAACTACCTGGCGACCAGTTCACTGTATAAGGCCCTGTACCGCCGGCGATATTGACCGAGCCAGCGCCATCCGTAACGCCCGGTTCGCTCACAAGAGCCGTGACAGCGCATTGAATCTGTACGGCGGTGGGTTGGCTGATCGTGAACACTGAGGTGCTGCTACAGCCCTGATTGTCTGTAACAGTGACGGAGTAGGTCCCTAAAACAAGTCCGCTTGGATCTTGCGGGTTGCCTGGGATACTCGGCGACCAGTTGTAAGTAAACGGCGCCGTTCCGGTGTTGACCGTCAAATCAATGGCGCCATTATTCCCGCCAAAACAAAGGATGGAAGTAGGCGTACCGCTCAGCGTTACCGTTCCCGTATTGCTGTTGACGGTGAGGTTTGCCGTGTTGGTGCAACTACCACCAGCACTCACCGTTACCGTGTAACTTCCCGATGCGATATTCAGCAGGTCTTCGGTAATAGCGCCATTCGACCAGTTGAAGGTGTAAGGTCCGCCTGCTGGCGGAGTGATGGTCAAATCAATAGCACCGTTGTTGGTGACGCAAGAGGTTGCAGGAGTCAGTGTGTTGGCGATGCCGGGAACAATAACATTTTCCTGTACTACAAAATCATCCACTGCAGTACACCCATTCGCTGCTGTCACAGTTACTGAGTAGGTGCCGGCAGCGATCGCGTTCAAATCCTCGTCGGTGACTGCGTTTGACCAGATATACTGGTACGGCGCAGGACTTCCGGAAACACTCAGATCAATCCCTCCAGTTGAATCACCACAAGTAGCAAGCGAAATAATTTGAGAGAGTAAGGGTGTTGGAACATCGCTGATGACGTTGAAAACTGCCGTGTTCGTACAGTTGCCTCCCGCACTGACGGTTACAGTGTATGTGCCTGCCGGGAGACTGGACAAGTCTTCGGTTGTTTGTCCGCTATCCCAGGCGTAGGTATAGCCCGGAGGAGCAGGGACTACCGTCAGGTCAACGCTTCCATTATTGAGTGTACAAGAATTACTGGGACTTGAGGTACCTCCCAGACCAAACGAAATGGAATTGCCTGGAATCGTGGCACTGGCCGTAACTGTACAGTTATTGGCATCGGTCACAATGACGGTGTATGTCCCTGCGGGGAAGTTAAGCAGGTCTTCCACGACTTGTCCGCCGCCCCAGAGATAGCCATAAGGACTTGTTCCGCCGTTTACGTTTAAGTCAATGCTCCCGTCGGAAAGACCGCAAAGTTCGGGCACAATAGATTGAGAGGTAATGGGGTTCGTTCGCTGGTCAACAACAAAAAAGGAGGCTGTTGCTGTACAACTGCCCGATTCCGTAACCGAAACCGTGTACGTGCCGGGGGCAAGACTGTTGAGGTCCTGAGTCGTAGCCGCATTTGACCAGGCGTAGGTGTATGCTCCAGTGGATGGGGTTATGTTCAGGTCTACCGCCCCATTGTTGGTGGCACAGTCCGTCAAGGGCACGGGGGCGCCTGCGAGGCTGAAAGTGTTAGCGTTGTTTGGGACGTTAATGTTCGCTTCCTCCGTACAGCCGTTGGCAGCGGTGACTGTGACCATGTAGTTTCCAGCCAAGATGCCGGCAAGGTCTTCCGTGGTTGCCAAATTTGACCAGATATAGGCATGGGGGCCGGCTGCGCCGCTGACCGTCAAGTCAATGCTGCCGTCACTGGCCGCACAAATAGATGCGGTAATGTTTGGTGTAAGAACCGGGGTCACGGTGTTGTCCGCAACTGCAAAAGTTCCGGTGGATTGGCAGCTGCCCAGCGTGACCGTTACTGTGTAATTGCCCGCATCGAGATTATTGAGGTCTTCTGTGATGGCTGCATTCGACCATACATAAGCATACATGCCAGCAGGTGTTACAGCGATATCCAATGCGCCATCAGGTGTTGTACAAGAATTATTTCCGGCCGGGGTAGCATTCACATTCAGGACGATGTTGTTGTTCAAAACATTCACAGAACGCTCCGCTGTGCAACCATTTGATCCCGTAACTGTAACGGTATAAGTACCGGGCGCTACACCGTTCAGGTCTTCTGTTACTGCAGCATTGGACCAGAGGTAAGTGAACGGCCCGGTTCCCCCGTTCACGCTGAGGTCCGCAGCGCCGTCGCTCAAACTACAGTTTGAAGCAGTCCCGGCAGCGGCAAGATTGGGCGGCAGGGCATCCTCCACCACCACATAGGTGCTGGAAGACAAGCAAGTACCCAGGCTTACAGTTACCGTATAGCTGCCAGGGGCCAGGTTGTTTATATCTTCGGTGGTAGCCGTATTCGACCAGTCGTAGGAATAAGTTCCTGACGGGCTTACCCCGATATCTATAGAACCATTTGCGCTGAGGCAGGATGTATTTCCAAGGGGTACTCCATTGATATTCAGGGCAACACCATTATTCAAAATACTCACAGTATTCACCGCTGTGCAACTATTCATCCCGGTTACCGTAACCGTGTAAGTGCCTGGCGCCAAGTTGGCGAGATCCTCAGTCGTGTCGGTGGTGGACCAGAGGTACGTGAACGGCGCGGTGCCCCCTGTTACATTGAGGTCTGCTGCCCCATTGTTCAAACTACAACTGGCAGCCGTACTGGAAGCGGCCAGGTTAGGCGGCAAGGCATTGTTGATTACCGCAAAAGTATCCAACCCCATACAAGTGGCGCCTAAGGTCACCGTTACCAGATAATTACCTCCAGTCAGGTTAAACAGGCTGTCGGTAGTTTGTCCGCTCGACCATAAATAAGTGTACAAAGTATCGAGCGGTGTGACATTCAACTCAATCGTGCCGGTAGGGGATAAACAGGAAAAGTTGTCAATCACATTTCCTTGTATCCGAATAGTGTCGTTGAAATTTGGTACGATGAAAGTATTCTGGTTCGTACATCCTACTGCGGAGGTTACGGTTACAGAGAAGGTGTCTGCCAGGATTCCCGCAAGATCTTGGGTCGTCGCTCCATTTGACCAGAGGTAGGTAAGCGGTGTAACGCCTCCTGTTACGAGCAAATCAATGCCACCATTGGCTAAACCGCAAGTACTGGTGTCCAACAGTCCCGGTAATTGGGGGTATTCTCTGACATCGGCAACCAAGTAGGTTTCTACTGCTGTACAGGTTCCTCCAGCACTGATGGTAACCGTATAATCTCCCGAGGCGATTGGATACAAAGTTTTCGTTGTAGCGCCGTTCGACCATTGGAAGGCTAAGTTGGCAGGGAACAGCGAGAGGACAATCCTCCCATTGATGGTATCGCAGGCAGTTTGGTCAGTCACGGCCCCGGTATAACCAAATACCGCCAGATTGTCGTCTACGATGGTTGAGCTAGTCGTGCTACATCCATTGCCAGAACTTAGCGTCACGTCGTAGGTCCCTCCGGGAATGTTCATCAGGTCTTCGGTTGTAGCGCCGTTTGACCACAGGTAGGTATAAGGGGGCACCCCTCCAGGAAGTGGGGTTAAATTAATTGCTCCGTTGCTGAACCCGCAACTGCCTGCCGTGGTGGCGAACGAAAGATCAGGGAATACCGGTTCCTGATATACAAAGAAGCCTTCTGTGTCCGTACAAGTGCCTAATACCGTGACTGTTACCATATAAGTCTCGCTTGGAAGGGCGGTTATATTTTGTGTGGTTTCTCCATTAGACCACAAGAAAGTAGGAGCGGGATGCCAAATTGCTCCCTGAACGACGTTTATGGTAATGCTCCCATTAGCGCCATTACAAATGGTATTATTGACGACTACCCAACTATCTACGACCACCGACATGACATCAGGATTTACCGTGCCAGTATACAAACTGCTACAACCATTGGCGCCCGTTACAGTGATGGTGTAATCGCCCGCAGGAAGATCAGTTATCAGAGCAGTCGTGCCGCCGTTCGACCATTCGTATGTATAAGGCGGTACTCCGCCCATAGCCCATATACTTGCCGTCCCCGTATTTGCGTCACAATAATCCGGTCCAAAGGCGGGCCAAGTTATTTCGGGTGCATTGGTGAGGTTGGGCACTGAAAATGTTTCTACAGAAGAGCAAGTAGTCCCCACGGTAACAGTTACCGTATAGTCTCCTGGCTCCAAGCCCGAAATATCTTCCGTTGTTGCCCCGTTCGACCATTCGACGGTATAAGAGTGCAATACCCCCGTCACTGTCAAATCAATCGCTCCGTTGCTTATGCCATTGCAGAGGGTTTGCCCGGTAACTACACCATTTACAGTCGGTTCAAGGGGAAACCCTGCACCCACAAAAGCTACCGCCACTGACCAACCGCCGTTGGCATCAAAAATGGTTACATTATACTGTCCGGTTGTAAGACCAGAAATGTCTTGCGTGCCTGCGCCGTTCGACCATAAATAGTTACAGGGACATTGTGTGGCAGGGTCGGGAATCAGGTCAATGGATCCCTGACCCATGCCACAAAAATCAGGCTGTATAATGAAATCCACATCTTGCGGTTTTACAGAAACGGCCGTAGAATCCGGTTCGGTATTCGGGGATGGGATGTTGTGTTCTTCTATCAGATTTTTTGAAAACAACAGCGTGTCTAAAGGTTCTGAGAAGGTCGGGAGCATAGATTTTGCCAAAAGTGAGGCACTAAAAAATGGCAAAAAACAAACAAGTAGTGTTGTGAAAATCTTCATGGGTAAAACAGTTTTTGTGTGCTCCTCAGACCATGTCAGGGAAGCGTAAAGGAACGATCACAAGCTTGGATGGAGTAACTTGCAGGACAAAGATAAGATTGTCCTCCATTTCGCTTCCCCGATGAAGAAAATTGGGTGAAAAAGAATCGCCAAATATCAAAATATTGAACTGTTTGGGGGAGCATAGGCGACCATGCAGTGTCATCTTTTTTTATTCCTTCGTTGGGTATACTCTCCAAGTGTAGCTTTTGTGAATTATCTTCCAAGAACCTTCATATTTTAGCAATAGAAAATAATCAGTAAAAATTCGCCAATTTGGAATAACAATTTCTGCTTTTGCTATTACTGTGTAAAGATTAAAGTTTGGATGAAATGCTCTTTTCAACCTATCAGGTTCGCCGTTTGCTGTCCCTTCAATATAATCCATAAGCGTTTCCCTAATCTGTTCAATTTCTGATTTGCTATTTTCAGTTTGAGCATTCGCACACAATGCACCGAAAAAAAATGAAGCCAATGGCTAAAATTTTGACTGATTTCATTATTTGTTGTTTTTCATAATTAGAGATAACTGTTGCACTGCCGCAGTTGCCACCGTACGGCTCATTTTTTCAACAGAATGGACCTCGAAGTCGCTCCTGTTTCGCCCAAAACCTGGATACGGAAATCCCTTGCGGAAAGTTCTGTATATTGATATTCACCCGCTCGCTGCTTGTTTTTTGGGAAAATATAAGGCGGCCCAGTGTGTCGAAAATATCGATTTCAAGTAATTCGGTATTTCCCGGAATATCCAAAAACAACCGCCCATCACTTGGATTCGGCCATAAATGGAGGCCTATATCTTCCATCGCTTGTTTTTGCGAAAGCGTGATGCTGACCGACTGTATCTGGGCGGGCGCAATTGACTTTTCTGTCCCGTCTGATAATATCCCACTGCAATCTATCAGCGTGAGTTTCAAGGAATCAGCCGGCGTGCCGACTTTGAAATGAAGTACTGCAACCTGTCCAAAACCGTTAGCGGCTACTCCGTCTGTTTTAACCATCGCCACTGGAAATCTCCCCCAGTGTGCGTATTTTTTGTAAAAACCCATCAAGTTTACCCCATTCTGGCCGAGCCAGGAGGATTGGAAGTCCACCCAAAAACTGCCCGGAGTGATCGCGTTTTCTGAAAAAGACACCCCGAAAGCCAAGCCGTAAAAATCTTCCGGAGACTCGCCGAGCAGCACAGGTGCCGCTATTTGTTGTCCCGGAAAGTAGGGCCCAGCGGGCAGTTCGATGGTCAAATTTATCCCGGAGCGATCAACGCTTGGCTCCGTCAGAAAGTGCGCCTCACCAAAATTTTGAACAATTTCGACCGTATCAAGCACCGATACGGTACCATCACCGTTACAATCGGCGTGTTTCCCATTCACCTGTTGGATCGAATCTGGCCAGTCGGGGGCGTATTTGGGTGACCAGGAAATGGACAGATCGTTGCGGGTCGGGCCGACCAAATTTTGCCCGACGGCGACCCCCAGCTGGAGCCAATCTTGTGTCGATACTTGCTTTTCTGCGTCGCAATCTCCAGGCCATACGGCTCCCGCAAGCGGCAAATTGCCCGGTTCATCCGCGCCAATGGCCGGTTCTGTGAGCGAACGGTTTTGACCATCTATATCGGTCGTTACGGCGTCAAAAAGGGGAATGGTCAAAGGCTTATTCGGCGAGTCCGCTGCTAGATGGAGGTCAACTGAAAGACCGCTTAGGTCATTTTCTGTTTCAAATTTGATGGGTAAATTCGTTGTATGCAGGTCGAGACCTGTCAGGTTTTGCCAGCTTGCCAGGCTCTGGTAGATAGGAATAACACCCTCTGCGCCTAGGTCGTAGTTATTGTGATCAAAAACATTGATGAACCAGGAGGCAGCAAAATCAAACAACCGAGCGGATCCTCCGGTCTTGATCAGGTTTCCTTCAAAGCGGCCTTTTTGCCAAATAACCGCTCCTTTTTGCCCATCAAACGGGGCGATTTCAAGATTTTTCGTCAAGTCAATGCCCATTCCTTGCGACAAAACAAGGCCGCCTACATGCCGCCCGGGCAAGAGCAAAATGCGGGTCGGGCCACACACACCAAAATTGTTCAATGCGTTCTGCAGGCTATCAAAATTTTCAAAATCACCTTGTTGCCCATGGGTATACTGGCCAGACAAGCACTGCGAAAAGAGTGTTTTTGACGCAAAAAGCAGGAGAATGGTGAGTAGGATGTGTTTATTCATCGTCTGGTTATTTTCTGGATAACAGCTTTTTAGGGCGGGAGTACTCCCGAATGTGCCGCTCCGGGTTGGCTTTGGGCGGCATTTTCTCGAGTGCATTGTTCGCTGCTGGCTTCTTTATTTTATTATTCTTTACTTCGCTCTTACTCCCGCCGCGTTTGGTGTTTTCACAAGTGCACAGCGGAGTGCTTCGTTTAGCCTAGATCTCTTGGTTGGTTGTGCTTGGTGAAAACACCAGGCCCGGCGGGAATTGCGCGAGCAACTGGAGAACAAGTAATGACGGCAGACAGTTTACCAGTCTTCTGAATAGATAAGAAACTCCCCCGCTCCCATGTTTTGGGAAGCACGGGGAGTTTTGTTTTTGGCAAATTTCTATCTTTGACCCTAGAGTTGGATATTGAGATATTAGGATATTGGGATATTGGGGTACCAATCTCAATCAAATTCCCGACTGCCAATATCCAAATATCTCAATATCCAAATATCTCAATATCTCAATATCTCAATTTCCGAATTACCCTCCCGTGAAGCGTCTCGATTTCATCCCTCGTATAATCCATTATTTCACCCACCACCCTTTGTGGTTGAGGTTTTTGGAATGGACAAAAACGCACTCTATGCCTGGGCTGAACCGAATCCCATTGTACAATTTGGTGCTGTTCATTTACGATGAAATCAAAGAAGATACCCTCGTAACGCGGGCTAACAGTATGGCGTTCAGTTTTTTCCTTTCCATATTCCCTGGGCTTATCATGTTGATTTCGCTGTTGCCGTATTTCCCAATAAGCATGGACTTATTCGGAACGCTACAAGATTCCATCAAACAGATCATGCCTGGTAGCGCAGGCGACATGATTTTCGAGACCATCAAGAATATTGCCACGATTCCACGCGAGGGGCTGTTGTCGTTCGGTTTTTTGCTCACCATTTGGTTTTCATCCAACGGCATGATGTCCATGATGAGCGGCCTGGAAAAGGATTACCCTACGACTTTCAAGCAGCGGGGTGATTTGCGCAAACGGCTGATTTCCATCCAACTGACGTTTCTGGTAGCCTTAGTGTTGGTAGCCTCCATGCTCCTCATCATTATGGGAAATACAATTCTCGGATATATTTTTGAATACTTCAGGGTAGACTACCTTACTGAAATTGGTGTTTCGGCACTCCGGTGGCTGGCGGTGTTCTTGTTGTTCTACAGTACCTTTTCCACCATCTATCGTTTTGGCTCTTCCACCTGGCGGCCCATCCCTTTTTTCAATTCAGGTGCTACGCTCGCGATGTTGCTTTCTATCCTCACTTCTTGGGGATTTTCCTTTTACGTGGACAATTTTGGCAGTTACAACAAACTTTATGGCTCCATCGGGACGCTCATCGTGCTGATGATCTGGATTCAATTGAACTGCCTGATCCTGCTCATCGGCTTTGAACTCAACGCTGGCATCGCAGTGCTGCGCGACAGGCGACAGGCGGTTAAAGAAGAGGTGGAGATTTCGGGGAATTGAAATTATTGATTGCCGTAGCGTTAGGTACTTTAAGCATATTAATTGAAATTCGCTGCGCCAAATCCTAGAGATAAAAACCCCAGTAACCATTCAATATCAATAAATTATGTTGCGAATTCCGCTGACTTTTCTTGCCGCGCTTACAGTACTGTCCCTTTCGGCTCAAAACCTCCTACGCATCGGACACCTCTCTTATGATCCGATCAAATTGGCGGGATGCTGGCACCATGTGGACAATGATGGCGGCGAATGGGCGCTCGTCGGCACCAGTGCAGGACTCAGTATTGTGGATTTGGACGACCCTAGCCAACCCGTGGAACGGTTTGCCGTTCCGAGCTTGCCGAACAACTGGCGCGAGGTAAAAACCTGGGCAGGTTATGCCTATTTCGGCTCGGAAGCCCAGCAAAGCGGCATCACGATTGTCAACCTAAACTATCTGCCCGATAGTATCCAATGGAAGGTTTGGCGCGGCGATGGCTTCTTCGACAGCCTTGTGGTAAAAAGCCATGCCCTGCAAGCAGAAGCGGGTTATCTCTACATCTGCGGCGGTGCTAGCATCACAAGCGGCGTAGTCATCGCTGATCTCTCCGACCCTTGGAACCCACATATTGTGAGCAAATACGCTGCGAACTACGTCCACGATGCCTTTATCCGGGGTGATACCCTCTGGACGAGTGAGATTTATCAAGGTCAATTTGGGGTGGTGGACATTTCGGACAGGACCAACCCTGTACTGCTTGCTACACAGCCTACTCCTGGTGCTTTCAACCATAACACTGGCTTGTCTGCTGACAGCAAAACTTTGTACACCACAGATGAAAAAAACAGCGCTCCGCTTGGTTCTTTTGACGTTTCCAATTTGGACGATATCCGTTTGCTCGATGTATATTTACCCAGCAAAAAACCAGACGGCGAAGTACACAATGTGCGCGTAATGCCGGGCGATTTTCTGGTTTGCCCCAGCTATCGGGGCCAGTTGACCATCGTGGATGGTTCGCAGCCCGACAACCTGATAGAGATCGCTTGGGACTCACTTGGCACCTCGCTTGTTTGGGACGCCGACCCATATCTGCCTTCGGGCATCGTCTTTGCTACGGCCAAAAACGAGGGTCTTTTTATCTATCAGCCTACCTACGCGCACGCTGCCTGGATCGAGGGTTTGGTCACGGACGCTGCCACGGGTTCCCCCTTGGCCGATGCCAAGGTTTTTGTGCTGAATTCACCCAATGCAGACACTACGGGGGCGGACGGGGGGTACAAAACAGGCGCGGCAGCTACAGGCTCCTATGCCCTTCGGGCAGAGCGGACGGGCTACCAGCCGCAGCTTGTTACCAATGTATCGCTTCTGAGCGGGGTCATTACTTCGCTCAATTTCGCCTTGTCGCCATTGGTTGGCACACAAGATAGCGAAAACAAATCTTTTGTACGGGTATCGCCTACCCCTTTTGAGGATTTTTTTAAGATAGAATTCCCGGAAAAAAGCCCGTTCAAAAGTGAAGAAACCATCCTGCGCTTGAGCGATTTTTCCGGAAAAACTATTTTGGAAAAAAAGGTCTTGACAAGTGGATTCGCCGTTTTGGAAGGTTTGGGAAAACTGCCATCGGGGACTTATTTGCTCCAAGTTGCAAATGAGCAAGGTGTAAGCAAGGTTATAAGTGTGGTCAAAATGTAAGCAGGCGGATTCATCTCCCCACCACCACTCGATACGCCACTCGAGTTCCATCGCGCTCCACCCACAATACATACAACCCGGTGGGCACCGCTGAAGTGTCAAAAAAGAAGGCCGATTGGCTGCCTGATTGGGTTGCAATGTTTCTTCCCGATAAATCTGAGAGACGGAGGAGTGTGCTTTCGGAGGTATTATTCTTCAGATAAATGCGCACTTCATCTGTAGCAGGATTTGGCAGGATTTGGACACCAAACTTGGAAGAAATGTCCTCTACTCCGACGGCTATGAGCTGAATCGTTAGCACATTGCTGCACCCGTTCCCGCTTGTCACAGTAACGGTGTAGGTCCCGTTCGTCAATCCAAAAATATCCTCCGTAGTGCTGCCGTTGCTCCAAAGAAAAGCGATGGGGGCTTGTCCACCCAGCACCAACAAATCAATGAATCCATCGGCAGTGCCTGGCGCAGATTCTTCATCAGCGAGCGCCAAAACTTCCAGTCCTGGAGCCACGATGATCATACTGATCGTTTCGCAGTCCATCGCATCTGTTACCGATACGGTGACCGTGCCTGAGAAACCATTGGACAACAGTACGCTCTGCCCTGTACTGCCTATTGACCAATTATACGCATACGGTTCAAGCCCTCCTGAGGCATTGGCAATCAGTGTTCTATCTTCAGGACTGCATGGATTACCCTCAAAGGATATATTCACAGAAAAGTCCATGCCGCTTTGAACAAGTACGTCCACACAACTGGTAGAAGTACAGCCATTTGGCCCCGTCACGGTCAGGCAATACGTTCCAGGTTCTGTAACCATTGGATTTTGCAAAGTGCTCGTCCATCCCAGGAAATTGGCCCAATTGTAGAGCGTATTTTGCGCGTTGGAATTTCCGAACAATTGAACGAAAGGATGACTACAATCAAGCAACAACCCATTGTGTGTAATGAACGCGCCCGGCGGGGTAAAATCCTGCTGCACAGTGATGTTATAGTCTTTGGAACAACCATTGGCCGTGGAGGAAACCGTAAAAACGGACGATGATTCCAAGGGGAGTATCTGTCCGGTGAACACTTCCACGCCATTGAAATAGTAATGAATATTAGCGGGAGCTTCAGGTACGGTCCAGCCAATCACCGGGGTGGCACAGTTGTAGGAGATATTTCCTGGCAAATTTATTTGCGGCAACAATGTGTCGAGGTAAACCGTTGCGTAAGCCGCTGTGGTACAACCATTTGGGGCGGTAACCACTACCGTGTAAACACCGCCCTCAGTAGCCGTAAAACCACTATGCAAGGCTCCATTGGGCTTGTACCACTGCACCGAACTATTCACAGGGGTAAAATTCGTTCCCAAGGTCAGAGAAGTCACATTGCAATTCAAAAACCCGCCCAATGCAATGGCTGTCGGTCCCGTACCAGGTACAAAAATGACTGATTTTGGTGCGCCTGTGCTTGAATTATAAAATGCGCCCCCGCCCGGTGTCACCTCCAATTTCACCGCGCGAACGGAGTAATACAACGTATCTGCCACCGGCGAGAGGTCTTCCCAAGAGGTTTGAAAAACCAAGTCTGGGGTCACCCTTAGGTATGGCCCGTCGAGGCTGAAAGCGCGATAAACCAGGTAGGCATTCACTTCCGAATCAGGCGAGGCGGTCCAATGCAAGTTGACTTTGTTACAGTTGGAAATGACGGTCACATTGCCAGCAGGTGGAACAACTTTTGCCCGCAAAGTAGGGTCGCCGAGCAGCGCGATATGCGTCCCGCTTTCGCCGTTGGAATCGCCGTATGCGGTGTTGTATTGCGCATTTTGTGTTTCTTTCAAGCAATAGCCAATCGTTTCGCCCGAAGCCAGTCCGTGCTGCATCCAGTGCGGACGGCCTGCCCAAGTAACGGAGAGCACAGTTCCCTTAGAGGCCAACAAAGCGGGTAGCAATGGGTTTGTTTCAAAGTCCCAATCGCCAAAATAATCGCCATACAAATTGGCAAAAACGGTCCGAATCGAGTCTGTCGCAAAATTATCTGCCGTGCCGATACCATCAGCACTGGAATAGGTGCCGTTTGTGCCTGCGCCGTAACCCAACAGGTGGCGTTGGGGATTTCGGAATTCGCCTGTTGTCACATTCCACTCCCCGACCAGCGGAATCGCATTTCGGTATCCATCGGCAGCGAAAGCCTCGCCGCCCGACCAGCCAAGATGATCGTCCACCAGTGCGAGATTGGGCACTTTGTACTGTCCGGTGCGCCAGAGGTGGTTTTTCCATAAATATTTTCGCAGCAATTCTACCTGGGCTGCGCCAAAAGTGGCGGCAGAAAGTCGGCGGAAATCGAGCCTTCCTACTGGAAGTTCAACAGCAGAGGGCAGGATATTTTGGTCAAATTTTCCATCAGCAGGCACATTTCGGTTAGCCAGACGGCTTGTGTTCGGAATGTTCACCGAGTTGTCGGTCCAAGTGCCATTTACATCCCCATAGTATGCATCGCAAGGCCATGCGCCAGTGTGATCGCTTTTAGAATCCCAGGCCATGCTGCCCGAATATGGGATAGGGACATTGCCCATGAGTAGCACGGCCTTCACGTTTGTGGGGTCGGCGTTATAAGCGGACACAATTTGGTTTTTCACCCACTGCACGGTGGTGAAAGGGCCTGTCTTAAAGGGCACTGGTTGCCAGCCTTCGCCACGCAGGTCGTTTTTGAAGAAAATCAAATCGGCACCCAACGCATCGGCGGTGGTGGAATCAATGAACACGAGGATTTTCCCGCGATTGTCCACCGCTGGCCTGAAAAAACTCGCGAATGCGTAGCCATTGGCGGTCACATTGCCGGTTTTTCGTTCCACAGCGTATTCGTAAGTTTCATTTCCGTCAAGACCATTGTCAAAATGGCCGTTTAGAGAAGTGTTGGTGGTGTTCACAAGTTCGACCCAGGTATTGCCCGCTGAACCCTTCACGCGGCGGCGCAGGATGATGTCTGAAGGTTGCGGGTTGGCCCAAGTAAGGAATACTGCCGGCGGGTTTAGCCCGGCTGAGAGTTGCAGGGGCACTACGATGTCTTGCGGGGTTTGAGCAAAAAGTGGGGCGAAGAAGAAAAAGGAGCAGAGGAAAGTAATGAATCGGGACATGGGATGAAGAGTTAGAG
>CAZPTQ010000027.1:11132-34714 GCA_964589365.1 uncultured Saprospiraceae bacterium | reverse complement strand
TGATGTATGATGTATGATGTATGATGTATGATGTATGATGTATGATGTATGAACTTAGCACCAATATACTAATCACTAATCACTAATCACTAATCACTAATCACTACTCCGATGCGTCTCACCGCCGTTAGTTATCTAAATACCAAGCCGTTTATTTACGGTCTTTATCGCAGCGATCTGGCGGAATTGATTGATTTGAGCCTCGACATTCCTTCGGTGTGTGCCAAAAAACTACTCTCTGGAGAGGCCGATATTGCCCTTACGCCTGTGGCTATTATCCCACAATTGCCTGAAGCATACCTTGTTTCCAACTATTGCATAGGCGCCACAGGTGCCGTTAAAACGGTGTGCGTTTTTTCTCAGGTTCCCTTATCCGAAATAAAAAAAATCTACCTCGATTTTCATTCGCGTACATCCGTCGCACTAGTGCAAATCCTTTGTGAGAAATATTGGAAAATCAGCCCCGATTTGATCCCCGCGACCGAAGGTTTTGAAAACCAAATTGAAGGCGACACGGCTGGTCTCATCATTGGCGATCGGGCCATTGGTTGCGAACACCGGTTTGCCTACACCTACGATCTTGGGGAAGCTTGGACGACATGGACAGGTTTGCCTTTCGTCTTTGCCGCCTGGGTCAGCACCCGACCCCTTCACCCAGAGATTGCCGTCCGTTTCAACGCCGCCCTTCGCCTTGGCCTTGATCACTTGCCCGAATTACTTAAAATCATCCCCGCTATTCCTAATTTCGACACCGAAAAGTATTTTCGAGAAAACATAAGTTACGAACTTGATGATGCAAAATGGCTTGGCCTAAATCGGTTCCTGGGCTATCTTGCGGGCGAAAATGGATATCAGCTGCACCGATCCACCAATCTACCAATCACCCCTCCTACGTTAAAACTTCGGCGGGTAAACAATCTACCAATCACCGATCCACCAATCACCCCTCCTACGTTAAAACTTCGGCGGGTAAACAATCCACCAATCACCAGCCCATGAAAATAACCGCACTACACGCAGGCAATTTCAAACTGGATGGTGGCGCCATGTTCGGCATAGTGCCCCGTCGTTTGTGGGAAAAACTCAATCCGCCCGATGCACAGAACATGTGTACCTGGGCGATGCGTCCGCTATTGGTACAAACCAGGGATGGTCGGAACATCGTGATTGACACGGGCATGGGCAACAAACAAGATGAGAAATTCCGCAGCCATTTTTCCCCGCACGGCGAGCAAACGCTCTTTGGCTCGCTTGCTCAGGCGGGTTTAGGGCGCGAGGATGTTACCGATGTTTTCCTGACCCATTTACACTTTGACCACTGTGGTGGCGCAGTTTGGAAAAACGAGGAATCCGGCCAACTCGAACTGGCCTTCCCCAAGGCACAATATTGGAGTAATCGTACTCATTTCGATTGGGCAATGGACCCGAACGAACGCGAACGCGCTTCCTTTTTGAAAGAAAATTTCGTCCCGATACAGGAGGCCGGAAGGCTTAAGTTTCTGGAGGTCAAGCAGGATTTGGAATTCTGTCCAGGCTTCAGTATCCGCTTTTTTAACGGCCATACCGAAGCACTGATGGCGCCGCTCCTGGAAGCGGAAAATGGTCAAACACTCCTTTACTGTGCCGATGCCATGCCCTCCCGTTGGCATATTGGAATGCCATACATCATGGCTTATGATGTCCGCCCTTTGATAACCTTGGAAGAAAAAGCCGCCATGCTCAGGGAGGCCGTGCAAAAGCAGCAGGTTCTATTTTTTGAGCACGACCCAAGTGCTGAATGTGGCACAGTGCGCCAAGAAGAATCGGGGCGTATTGTTTTGGATAAAGTTGGATTGGTGCGTGATATTTTGGGAGGTTGAAACTTCAAACCACAGACGCTTTAAACTTTCACCAGTCCACTTTGCAAGGCGTGCACCACTAAGCCTGCTGTGTTTCTGCAACCCAGTTTGGAGAGCAAATTATTGCGGTGACCCTCCACCGTGCGATTGCTGATGTAAAGTTTGTCGGCAATTTCTTGATTGGTACATTCTTCACAGATAAGTTGAAGCACTTCTTTTTCCCTCCTGGTGAGTTCCACCTCGAAACTGCGCTGGGGCTTCACCGGATTTTTGCCAATCATGTTGTCGCGGATGACCTCCATAACCGTGGCGTTGTAATAAAACCCTTTTTCTTGTACCATTCGAATCGTCTCGACCACTTCATCGGGATGGGCGTTTTTGCCTAAATAAGCCGCCGCCCCAATCTCAATCATGTTGAGAATGAATGCTTTGCTGATGTGCGAAGAGACGACTACAATCAGAATAGAGGGAAACTCGCGGCGAATGACCTCTGCGGCTTCGATGCCCGTCATACCAGGCATTTTGAGGTCAAGCAGGAGCACATCTGGCAGTTCGTCGGAAGAGCGGATTTTGGTCAGGAGGTCTTCGCCGTTTTCGGCTTCGAGCATGACCTCTAAATCCGGGTAGTCTTCCAAAATCAGCCGCATTCCGCGCCGGAAAAGGGCTTCGTCGTCGGCTAGCGCGATAAAGATTTTGTGGGTCATGTTGTTGTTAGTTGAGTTTTCAGTAAAGTGAGGCTGTCTAATAATAACACTTGTGAGACAGCCTCACTTTAGCGGTGTGCCACACTTTTTCAAATCGTTCCGGGCATGGTAAACTGCATTTCAAAACCATGTTCGGGGGCAGAGCTGAGTTGCACGGTGGCACCAACCATTTTTGCGCGGTTGTAAATATTTTTCAATCCAAGTCCTTTTGACTGGGCTTTTTTTACATCGAAGCCCACACCATTGTCGCTGTAATGGAGTTGAATAAAATCCTCTTCTTTTGAAAGTTCCACCTTTATAAAACTCGCTTCAGCGTGCTTGAGCGAGTTGTTTGCCAGTTCTTGCACGATACGGAAAAGGTTGAGTTCGGTGCTTACATCGCTCAATTCTGCACGAGAAACATCGTGTGTAAAGCGGATGTCCACGGCGCCGGTGTTGCGGATTTGTTCGCAGAGTTCCTCAATGGCCTCAACCAGACCAAACCCTTCCAGGGTAGGAGGCACCAATTCGTGGGAGATTCGGCGGGTAATGCCCAATGTCTCTCCAATCAGGTCATTGATCTCATCGCACATTTCTGTATATTGACCATTGGAAGTCTCTGTTCGCCGCAACCGGTGGAAAGTGAGGTGCATCACGCCAAGTTTCGAACAAACGTCATCGTGCAATTGCGAAGCGATCCGCTGGCGTTCTTCTTCTTGGCTTCTAAGGTTGCCTCCCAACAGGTCTTGCTGGTGCTGGAGTTCTTGGGCTTGGGCGTCCAAACGTTGGGTCAGGACACGGAACTTCGCATGGTTGGCATACACAGCCATTACCAAGGCGAGGACAACTATAATTAAGATGCCTGTAACAGCGAAGAGCATGATTTCGGATATTTGAAGATTACTTCCAATGGATAATATTTTCTACCGCTAAAGTACTTACACTTTTATCAATTTCCCCCGCATCAGCTTTTCTCCGCAGCGTACTTGCACCACATAGATGCCGGCAGCCCACTGTTTTGTGTCCAAATAAACCCGATTATGGACGAGCGTCGGTGTGGAGTGTTCCAGTATTGTTCGGCCCGTCATATCTACTATGGTCACCGCGCATTTGTCTGATGAAATCTGTTCGGGGAATTCCAGCATGACCCAATCGAGTGCAGGTTGAGGAAAGGCTCTTATCAACCAAACAGTGTCTTCCACAGGAATAGCAGTGTTGAGCGAATCAAGCAACAATTCAACACAGTAATCCTCCACTTGCCCGAATTCAAAATTGGTGCAATGCGTGGGCGGATTATCGTTGGGCGTGGTGTATTTCATCATTACCCGTAGTCGTGTAATTCCGGGCGCAGCAAGTGTTGGCACTTCAATCAAACCCACGGCATCGCCTTCCAGTGCAAAACCTGGGTCAAAGGCCAATTCCGCATCATCCTCAAAATCGCCGTCCTGATTGAAATCCACAAAAATGCGATAGTATTCTTTGGTCATACTGCCTGAAAACCCAGGCGAAACCACTACAGGAACGGAGGTTTGAGATACAAATTGAGGGAATATCGGCTGGCTTGCGGCAAAATTCTGGTATCCAAAACCACCGGCACTAGAAACATTAAGCCAACTGCCAATTTGTACCGAAGAAATCCATTCCTCGGAGGCATTTCCTGCCATGACGGCACAATATGGAATCTCGTTACAAGACCCACAGCCTTTGGTTTGAAAAGCAACTGGGGAGGAATAATCAGTGAGCCACTCCTCGCAACGGGCTTGCACCTGCACTTCATAATCTGTACAAGGAGTCAAGCTGTGAAACTCCAAATAGGTGGTATCTGCTTCATAAAAAGTCCAGTTGTTTCCTGTTTCGCGCATGCGAAGCCGGTATTTATTGTTGAAACTGGTCGCCTCCCAGGCAATTTTTGCAAGTTCTTCTGTACTGTTTTCCAACCAAACCGATGCAGGTGCTGTGCAGCATCCTTTGGTTTTAAAAATAAACGGCTGCGACCATGCACTCACTACCCCACCCTCGCAAATGGACTGCATTTCAAATTCATAGGGCGTACAGCCGAACAAATTTTGCAGCGGGAACGTGTCGGGCACCGCAAGCAATGTGTTCCAAGAACCTACCCCCAGAACGCGCCAGCGAAGGTTGACAGAAATGGCGGCAGATGTCTTGGACCAGAGCAACAATACCGAAGAATCCGTGAGCATTTCGGTTTTGAGCGCAAAAGGAGCGGGACAATTGCTGCATTGATTCTGAAACTCCTGTAAGGTTTTGTATAAGTTGAGCCGACCGTCAGTGAAGGTTTTCCCGCTGAGCGATGGATTGGGTGTCACATTTTCCAGAATCAGGCTTTTTGCCCAAAAGGCGGCAGAAGCGGGATCTGTTTTTGCCAAAGCAATAAGGTTGGGACAAGGCGCGGAATAAAGCAGCCCCACCGCACCCGCTACCTGTGGCGCAGCGAAAGAAGTGCCTGAAAAGTGTCCATATCCATTGTTGGATGCTGCCGTGAATACTTCATGCCCATAAGCACCCAGGTCAACATGGGTGGTGCCCCAGCCAGCATTGGCGGCTTTTTCGTCGCTGCTGTTGAGGCTTGTGACACTGATGAGGTAATTACTGGGACAGGCAGTGGGCAGGTCTCCAACTATGTCCACGTCAACGGGCAGATTGGCGGTAGCGGCCACGCTTACAATGCCAACTGCCCCCAATTTGTCAAAAGCCTCGCACCAAAGCGGAGCATCCGAAGGCTGTCCGTAATTGATACCCCAAGAGCAATTCACTACCACTACAAAGGCTCCACTTGCGCCCCAGGTACTGTTGTATCGTTGACGGGATTGGTACACATAATCATAAGCCGCCAGCACTTTGGCTTCGGTACCCGAGGCGGCGACGAACATAATTTTTGTGTTCCACATCACCCCTGTCACACCCAGTCCGTTGTTGCCCCGTGCACCCAAAATGGCGCTTACGGGCGTCCCATGCGTGGTTGAAATTGCTTCAATAGCATCACTTTCAGTAGAAACATTCCAGCCTCTGAAATCGTCAGTGTAGCCGTTCCCGTCCTCGTCAAGGTTGTTGTTGGGGATGTCTGCCCAATTGTGCCAGAGATTGGGCAAGAGATCGGGGTGGGCGGCATCGAGGCCCCCGTCAATCACCGCGATCACGATGGTATCGCCCGCAGGCGTGAGGCCCCCGGTGCTAAAGTCCCAGGCTTGCTCGGCATCCAGATCGGCATCAAATACATCGCCATTGATCCCGTCGTTGCGAAGATGCCATTGCTGGGCAAAAAGCGGGTCATTGGGAATGTTTCTGTTTTCGAGGAAATGATTGAACTGCGCGCTGCGCACTTCGGGCTGTTTGCGCAGCCATGCCAAAACGTCTTGTTCTGGCAATTCAGCATACAAAAGCCAGATATTCAAAAATTTGGAAACCTTTTCAACGGAGGATAAAGCGGGCATTCGTCGGGTCAGCACAACAGCGTCTTGATCCTCTGTAAGCGACACCAAAAACTCGCCGGGGCGGTGCGGGGCGGTTTGTGCAGCAAGAGCGCTGCAAGCCAAAAAGGAGTATAAAAAAAGGAGTTTAGGGAGCGGATTCTTCATAGTCTTAAAGGCAAAAGTACCGTCTCTCGAAGACCTCGCCCGACCTAAGTTCCTTGTAGTATAATTCTGGCAAAATTTTCAAGCGTTCACGCCATGACTTAAAGTCGGCGGATAAAATGTCAGCGCAACAATTGCATGCTTTTGTGAAAGATTACTTCAATCCGGAAAAATAATAAAGAGGCTGTCTCACAAGTGTTTTTGTCAGACAGCCTCTAAACTATTACATCTTACTCTATCGCTTACCGAACCACTTCAATCTTCCGTTTCACTCTGCCCTTTGCCGTCTGAACAATCAGATAATAAATCCCGCTGGGCAGCTCATCTACCTGAATTACAGCGTTTTGGGAAGCTGCTCCAAGTTCTCCACGCTGCACAACAGCTCCAAGCGCACTGTGCATTGTCCAGGATTGAATGTCACAATCAGCGGTCATAGAAAACAGGTCGGATGTCGGGTTCGGGAAAACCTTCAAATCACCATATTCTATTGTATTCTCGGCGCGATCTGCTAACGCAGGTCCAATCAGCAGCATTTCTTCATTTTCAAAGTCCTCATCAATCTGCTCGTCCTCGCCATCAATCGGGTTAAAGCCTGGGCCTGTTGCTGCACGAATGTTTAAGTCTGTAAGCCGCAAACCGCGGTCAGAAACGTGGCTCCAGTAGGAATAGAAGGCATTCCAGTTGTTCTGATAAAGTGCGTAACCGTCACTGCCCGCAAGGAATGTTCCAGAATACAGGGTGTTATTGCCTGTTCCATCGGTATCCAAGTCTACCAATCGGTAACCCTGACCATTTAATTCGCTCCATTTGGTGGTGAAACTATCCCAGTTGCCTGCGTGCCAAAGGGCATATCCACCCGCACCTGATTTGAAAACACCAGCATAATAAGCGACCCCGCCAATTTTATACACTTCCACATCCACGAGTCGAAAACCCTGTCCACCGAATTCTGCCCATTTTGTGTTGAAAGCCGCCTGGGTCAGACCAGCCACAAGGTGATGGCCCCAGTTACCTGCGCCATACACCCCTGCGTATCGGACGTTGCCATTTGCGTCTGCGAACACTTCGAGATCGAGCAATCGGTATCCTTGGCCGGAAAGCGTGCTCCATTCTGCCGTGAAAGCAGCCCAGGTTGTGCCTGTCTGGAGTTTTGAGACCCCCGTTCCAGCCCGCCAAACACCTGAATATTGCAGGCTGCTGCCAACTTTGGTTACACTGAGGTCCGTCATGCGGAGGCCGTTGCCCTTGTGGGTGTTGTCTTGTGCTACCAGTGCGGCGGCTGAGGCGCCTACCCACATGGCATGGGTACCTGCTCCGGCACGAAATACGCCGTTGTAAACATTGGTGCCATAATTAGGCATCGAACCACTAGGCCAAATAAAAGCGCGGGTTCCGGCATAACCGGGCAGACCGTGTGCAGTGAGGGCTTTCCAATCTGCGCTCGAACTGAGGCTAAGCGCGCTGGACTATTTGCTCAAGCCCGTCAACCCGGCAGAACTGGATGCCACCATAGCCCATTTTTTTAAAAAACGAACGGCAAAACTGCATAGCGAAGGCATCATCCAGAATTTCCTCCACAATATGAGCACGGGTGAGCATTCCCAACAGCGGCTCGCAGTGGCCACCACCGAGGGCACGCATTTTATACCCCTGGCCGATCTGTTTCGCATAGAAGCAGAGTCCAATTATGCCCGAATATTTGCCCGCAACATCAAACCGATTTTGGTATCAAAAACCCTCAAAGACCTGGAAGAATCGCTGCCCGCCAAAATCTTCCTGCGGGTGCACAAATCACACCTGGTCAATCGCTTGCACATCAAAAACTTGCTGCCGGAACAACGCATGACCTTGTCGAACGGCGATGTGCTGGAGGTGTCGCGGCGAAGGTGGGCAGCAGTGCAGGCGGCGGTGGGGTAAGATGAAAAAACCTTAGATAATTTGGAGATTTGAGCTCGAGGATTACTTTCACTTAGTCGTCCGTTGCGGGTATGTAAATAGTGGCGGATTCAAGTTTCAAATGCAACAAATTTCAGAGGTTTCATAAGGGCCGTTGTAGAGTAAAAAAAAGAGGGATAACCGGGTTACTTTTGAGTCGCTAAACCTGAGAAGTGCCACAGTTGTCCCCGTCTCAAAGGTACAAAATTGAGGCCTTAAAATGTCTTAAATATAGCGTTTCAGAGATTTCCGGAAAGTTCATTTCCCAAAAAGTTGTAATTGCCCGCTAAGTTTTTTTCAACTATTGGCTCTGCCGCATTGGGGCGCGGCAGAGCCAATCCTTTTTATTGCCATGAAACATATTGGTTTTACTGTTTTTCTTCTTTTACAAACAGGCAACGATTTGTCAGCTCAGAAATGGGATGCCGGCTGGGTGATAGGCAACGATGAAACCATTGAAAATTCTGGCGGAGGGACTTTTCTGGATTTTGGCAGTGGGGATTTGCAAAAAAACTTCGTCTTAAAAATGTTTCACAGCGATGCTGCGAATACCAGCATTTGCGACAATTATGGCAATCTTCAATTTTACACCAATGGCTGCGTGATTAGCAACCGCTTGCACGAATTGATGGACAACGGGGAGATTCATGCAGGCGAGTACACAAACTCATTTTGTGCGAATGGAAGCGTTAACCTCTCAAGTAGGGTACCTCAATCTATCCTCGTTTTACCCAATTTTAAGTACGACAGCCTTTATTTTTTGATCAGCCAACGTCTGGAAAATCTCAAAATAAACGATACTTCGACTCTGGTGGGAACCAGTTTGTACTTGAATGTGGTGGATATGAGCGCAAACCAAGGTTTGGGCAAAGTAACCCAAAAACATATAGTAATACTGGTGGATACCACCAACAGTGAGAATTTGCAGGCTGTTCCCCATGGCAATGGTCGTGACTGGTGGATCATTATCCCCAAACCCAGTTCTAATTGCTACTTTGTCGTCTATCTCGATGCAGATGGTAACACCCAGGTGACGGAGCAATGCCTTGGCACAGTATTCGGCCATGAATCCTGGCTTGGTCAGGCCACATTCTCGCCGGACGGCAACAAGTTTGTGCGCTTCCACTGGAAGTACAAACTCAACATCTTTGACTTTGACCGTTGTAGCGGTCTACTTTCCAATGCCCAGGCTATTTCCTTCCCCGACATTTCATTTTTTCGAGCGGGCTGTGCATTCTCGCGCAGTTCGCGCTACCTGTACGCTAGTACACACACCAAATTGTTCCAATTTGATATGCTGGCATCTGACATTGCTGCCTCCCGAACGTTCATAGCCGACTGGGACGGATTCAACACGCCGTTCAACACCAGGTTTTACACGGCCAACCTCGCGCTTGACGGCAAGGTGTATGTTGGCTGTCCCGGCCAGCACATGCATATCCACGTTATCAACGAACCGGAATTGCCTGGAACGGCGTGTGACTTTAAACAGCATTCCATTGAACTTTTTACCAGTAATTTCTGGTCATTTCCAAACCAAGCGCATAGCCGCTTAGGGCCGGTGGATGGCTCGGTGTGCGACTCTTTGGGGATTAATGGCAACCCTTGGGCTTTTTTTCGGTGGGAGCAGAAAGACTCCTTGAGTCCTTTGGAAATCTCTTTTGTTGACCTTTCGGGCTATGAGCCTGTGAGTTGGCATTGGGATTTTGGTGACGGGAGTTCAAGTACTGAAATTAACCCCTTCCATCTATATGACTCAATTGGAGTCTACAATATTTGTCTCATAGTAAGCAACTCGAATGGCAGTGACACACTTTGCAGGGTGCTACATCTAGGCACCTCTGCTACAAATGGGGTCAACAATATTGAGCAGGTTACGGTAAGCCCCAATCCATTCCTCGATAATATCATTGTGGATATGAACAAAAATTTGCACAGCCCGATGTTCCGCTTATACGATCAAATCGGTTGCCTTGTCCGTGAGTATCCGTTGACTTTCGGCACCAATGATTTAGATGTCAATAATGTTCCGTCCGGGATTTATTTTTGGGAGATTTCAGGCAGTCAGGGTCGGCTAAAGACTGGAAAGGTTATAAAGGTAGCGCGATAGCGAAAAGTGATGCCCTCCAATAAATATGGCACTAACAATGCATGGTCGGAAAGTTGCGCTAAATGCGCAACCTTCGACTACGCTCACGTTGGGCTCAATCAGATCAAATAAAAATATGATCTAAATTTGGCTTCATAGTTTGTTGTTATTCACCCAATTTATTCCTTTGATGCGATCAAACGATGGCATCATGATTTATAAATACTAATAAGGAACTCCCCAAATAATCAATTTGTCAACTGAGATTGGCAGATTGTTAGGCGTTGTAATTAATGAAGGCAAATCCTGTGTTTGAGTATTTGCCGATTGAGCAAGAGATAAAGAAGAGCCAGGAAGAATATTATAATGTGTTGAGCCAATGCGATAAGGAACGGTGTCAAAATAACTTTCCAATTTCAGGCCAATTATTTTGGCGTTAGCAAACTATCTTTTGAGGCGAATAGTGGGGCTATTTAACGAAAAAGATAGGATGGATGGCGGCAAAAGAATGGCATCAAATTGGGAAGTTATTTTGACACCGTTCCTAAGGAAGGCTTATCCACAAAATTTGTTGAATACTTGTTGGGCAAGATAAAGTTGAGTTTAGTGGAGCTGGTGGACACTCAGAGGGGTAATTTTACGGAAATAGAGCGCTTGAATTACTTCCTGGATCAAATTAATATAGATGATTTCACAAGGAAAGACTACCTCAGGATGTTCCCTAAAATCTCAACTGCAACCGCAACAAGAGATTTAAGAAAAGGTGTTGAAGCGGGAATAATAAGTAGGCAAGGGAACGATCGGCTAGCTAGCTATCAAAAAAATAACCATCTGGACAATCCCACGCGCATGCCCTATTTTTGCCCAAACATTACACCCATGCGCACAATTCTCTACTTCGCCCTCCTCTTCGCCCCTACCCTTTCCTACTCCCAAAAAATGCTCGAATCGGAGGAATGGTGCCGTAAAAAGCACACATCCTTTGCCCCGCACAGCTTCAATCTCGAAGAAGGGCGCAGTGATTCCATAGACATTCTCCGCTCCGACATCACGCTCAACCTTCTGGGGCTCCCGCAAGTCAAGGCGCAATGCAACACAACCCTAACAGCCAAAGTACCAGGTGTACAGGCAATCCGATTGGACCTTGAAGGACTTACAGTGGATTCTGTGTTAACCCCGTCTGGGACAAATTTGCAGTTTACACATGCGGGTAGTTCACTGCACATTGAATTCCTGCAGGAACTACCCGTAAACGATCCAAGCAGCATCCATGTCTATTACCACGGCATTCCCCCCACAGATGCCAGTAACTGGGGCGGGTATTACAATACGGGTGGCTACACATTCAACCTCGGGGTTGGTTTTGCTGCCGATCCGCATTCCTATGGTCGGGCATGGTTTCCTTGTTTCGACAATTTTGTGGAACGTTGTGCATTTGGCGTCACTATTTTGAGTCCAAGTGGCAGGCGAGGCTACAGCAATGGCCAACTGATATTGGACGAGGTCATTCCGGGGGGAGTAATGCAATCCTGGGAACTTGAGGAGCCAATTCCTTCCTACCTCGCCTGTTTTGCCTCTGGCCCTTACACTTCTTTCAAAAGAATGTATCCGGGAGAGAATGGTTCAATCCACGTTGAGATTGCCGCTGCTGCTGCGGATACCGTTAAAGTGCGCAATTCTTTTATCAATTTGCCAAAAGCCATCGAAGTGTTTGAAGACTGGTTTGGCCCATACCAATGGAACAAGATCGGTTACTCCCTCGTGCCATTCAACTCGGGTGCCATGGAACATGCAACAAACATTGCGATTGGAAGGGCATATGTTGACGGCTCCCTGAACTATGAAACCTTATGGGCGCACGAACTCGCTCATATGTGGTGGGGCGATCTGGCAACCTGCTCCACGGCAGAGGATATGTGGCTCAACGAGGGTTGGGCAAGTTATTGCGAGCATCTTTTTACCGAAAAAGTGTACGGACAACCGGCCTTTCGCAATGCCGTGCGCGCCAACCATTTGAATATTTTACAAAACGCCCATATCAGCGAGGGCGGGTATCTCGCCGTGTCCGGAGTGCCACACAGCCTGACCTACGGGACGCATGTGTACAAAAAAGGTGCTTCGATTGCGCACAATTTGCGCGGGTATTTAGGCGATTCCTTGTTTCGTGCAGGTTGCAGGGCATCCCTGTCTCAGACCAATTTTGACGACTGGAGCAGTGCAGAATTTCGGGACAAACTTGAAACTGCCACGGGCAAAGACCTGCACGATTTTTTTGAAGACTGGGTGTTTTCAGGTGGTTATGCGGACTATTCAGTGGATTCATTTATTCTTTTTTTTGGCCCCATTGATACCTTTATCATAGCCCAAGTATTTGTAAAACAGAAATTGCGCGGTGCCCCCCATTTTCACCACCACGTGCCTTTGGAATTCACCCTCATAATGACCGATGGCCAAAGGCTAAGCCAAACGGCTGAGGTTTCCGGAGAAAAATCAGTGGTTGAATTCCATTTCCCGATTTCAGGCCCTGTTCCGCAATCAGTGTTTGTCAACACCAATCTGAAAATCCTGCAAGCACGTTCCGAGGGTGAAAAAATGCTCAAAACCACGGGAGCCAGCAATTTTGGCGATGCAAGATTCAACATGACCGTCAACAGTCTCGGCGCAGACTCTGTTTTTTTTCGAGTGGAGCACCATTTCGCAGCCCCAGACAATGCTGGGGCAAATCCGAACGGATACGCGCTCAGCAATCGCTATTGGTCGGTACTGACTGCAGGGAATAACTTCCCGACAGGTTTTGATGCCCAGGCTATCCTTATTTACGACGGGAAAGGCATGGCAGACCAACTTGACACGGAACTGTTTGCGGCCACCAGCCCTTCGGAAGACAGTGTGTTGTTGCTTTATCGCTCCGGGGCGGGCCATCCGTGGCAAGAATGGCCGAGTTATACAAAAATAACGCTGGGTTCAACCACTGACAAATATGGCCAACTTCGCCCTACTTATCTCGTTCCAGGGGAATACACCATTGGGAAAGGCGTATCCAGCCTTGCTACCAAAACGCCTAACCCACTTGGAGAAATTCAGGTTGCTCCCAATCCCACTAATGGCAAAGTGAGTCTTAAGGCGGACGAGAGATTTGACAATGTGACCTTAATCAGTGCAGATGGCCAAACCGAAAAATCCTGGGATTTCCTGCAAGCGTCAGAGGCACAACTTGATTTAAGCGCCTTTCCAAGCGGCCAATACTGGCTTTTGTTGAACGGAAAAAAGGGCATGGCTATTCGCCCTTTGATCAAACAGTGATCTAATTAAGTTTTGCTTTCACTTTTTGAATGTTTTGAATCAATCCTTGATGATTGGGATTTATTTTCAAGGCACGTTCAAAATATTCTAATGCTTTTTTAGGGTTATTGAGATTGAAATGAACCGCACCGCAGTTTTGCAAGGCATCAAAATTGTTCGGATTTACCAATAAAAGTTTATCCCAACAAGCAAGTGCTGTCTGAGCATCATTTTTTCTGAAAGCAATGATTGCGAGGTTGTTCAGCGCACCTTGATAAGTAGAATCTATCTTCAAGGTGTTTTCGAATGCGATACGGGCTTCCTCCGTTTTATCGAGTGCCATATAAGTAACACCCAGATTGTATTGTGCCTCGGAATATCCCGGGTATATTTCCAGTGATTTTTGATAATAGGTCAGCGCTTTAGAATAGTGCCCCACTTTGTTTTTATCCTGCGGATTTTGAATTCCTTCTGCCAGGGTACGCCAGTAAGTGCCGTAGTGATTTTGTGCGCGGGCACTGTTGGGAGCAGTTTCAAGCCCGGATTTGAATAGTTTTTCGGGAGATGACCAAACTTGTGTGCGGGTATACGTTTTGACTGCGTACAGGAACAGAATAACCCCAGCTATGGTATATAAAATGTTTTTAGACCATTGAAATTTTTGTGCCAATGCAGCAATGCCCCATCCCAAAGCCAAACAAAAGCCCGCAGAGGCACTAAATAAAAACCTTTCTGCCATGGTAGCACCTATGGGTGTTAAAAAATTGGAGACCAAAACCATCATCACGACATAAAATCCGATGGCATAAGCAAAGATTTTTTTCTGGCCCAAGCCCCAAACAAAAAGCACTGCCAATACAAGGTAAACGAACAACGAAATCAAAAAACCTATATCACTTATTCCAACCAATGGCACTTGATTATAGGAATAGTCATAGCTCAAAGGGTGTGGAAAAATCAATAAACCTAAATATCTTCCTAAAATCATGATACGGCTCGCAAACCATTCACCATTTGTCCTTGCGCCAGAGAGTGTATTGTTCACCAAATCCTTTATATCGGACGAAAAAAACATATTGTCCATCGCGCTCCCGCGCATAAGGAAATAGAGCGCGACTGGAGCAAGGAAAATGGCTGTAATGGTGGCAATACGACCTGGTTTTAAACTGGTAAAAAACCACAGCGTCAAAGGAACCAGTCCCAGCATTGCCAAACCCGTTTCTTTTGCAAGCGCAGCCGCAAGATAACAAAGCAAACTAAGCACCAGCGTTGTGGTCTTGTTCCCTTCTTGAACGTATTTTAATACATATAAAAGACTCAAAGAGACAAACAGGAAGCTCAGTATCTCGTCGCGGCTTTTGATATTGGCAACTACTTCTGTATGAATTGGATGGGCAACAAAGAACAAGGTGGCCAATAATGGAATCAAACTTTCAGACCCCAATGCTTTTTTTAAAAAAAGATAGAAAATACCACTGGCCAAAGCATAATAAAACACGTTGAAAAAGTGATAAGACCCCGCAGTGCCAGCAAATAAAGATTTCTCAAAAGCAAAATTTGCCAACATAAGCGGACGATAAGACTGGTCGTTCATCCCATTGAATCCGTATAGCGTACCATGCGTAAAAATCTCCCTTATTCCAGATATGCCTTTATTGACAAAAGCATTGCTGCGCGTCATAATTTCATCATCGAGTACAAAGTCAAAACCGAAGGTGACAGCGTACAGTATCATGGCCGCAATCATTACAATCCATATCGTCCAATCGCGCTTTAATGGATGTTGCAGTGCTGGTGCTTGCTTTGCCGTTAACGGCTTGTTTTTTTTGCTCATTTGAAGAACGATCTTGAATTTGGACAAAAATACATGGTTTTGGGTGCCTGGGAAGAAGTCATCTATTTTTGCCGCTAATTACACTATTTTCCACGAATGAAGGCGCGTACCTTTGGCCGACGCTTGAGTTTTAGCACCTAGTACCCAGAGATTCCAAGCGTTTTTAATCACAAAATCAAACACTGTCCGAAAATGATTGTCAATGCACAAATTCCGGTTTTTAATCCAAAAGTTTTATTCCTCGCTCTATTTACTTGTTTTTACATCAATGCTGCCGTCGCCCAAACATATACATATGGCGAACCAATAATGCTTGACTCGGCAGCCATTCAGCGGGTTGCACAAATGGTGTCTGATTCATTTGGAGCTCCGGTTGATCTGGTTGTGGAATTCATTCGGGAAGCCAAAGAAATGGAGCGAGAGGAGGGCGTGCCTGCTACCGCTTTTATCGGCATCGCAATTTTGGAAAGCGCTGGTTTCACCAGTTATCTTTACCAAAATGCCAACAACCCTTTTGGGATGCGAGCAACCAAAATATGGAGCGGGCCTACTTTTGTAATGTGGCACGAGGGCACTGATTCGCATTTTCGAAAATACGAAAATCCTCGCGAAGCGGTACGAGATTTCGCAGCATTTCTCAACAGCCGAAAATGGTTTCGCGATGCACTGGCTTGTGCAACTTATGACCTTGAATGTTTCTTAGCCGCGATGAGCGCTGATCCAATAAAAAAAGAGCCCGGCTACGCCGCTGACCCGGAATGGGCAAACAAAGTGCGGCGTGTGATCAAGAAATATGGCCTGGGACGGTTACGGTAAAAAGAGGGTGTCTGATAAGTGGTAGCACGGCGTTTACGCCGTCGGGAATTGCGCCGTTTACGGCGCAGGTTTTCAATAACAAGGGCGTAAACGCCCTTTGTCCCGACGGCCCAAAGGCCGTGCTACCACTTGTGAGACATCCTCTTCCTAAAAAAACTCTTCTTGCGCCACCCTGAACGTATTGGCATGCGCCTCGACAATGTCGGCAATTCGGGGTGAATAGCCGCCGCCCATGCTGACCACCACTGGCAATTGATTGGCTTTACAAAAAGACAACACGATGCGATCACGTTCGCGACAACCCGAACGACTAACACTTAGCCGACCAAGCTTGTCAGATTCCAAAATATCCACTCCACTTTGATAAAACACAAAATCGGGCTGGAATTCATCGGCAATACGTGGCAGGTTTTCGCGCAAAGTTTTGAGGTAAAACGCATCTTCCGTACCATCAGGCAAGCCAATGTCGAGGTCAGATTTTTCTTTTCGGATGGGGTAATTTCGCTCTCCATGCATCGAAAACGTGAATACGCGGGCCTCGTCTTCAAAAATTTTGGCTGTACCGTTGCCTTGATGCACGTCCAAATCCACAATCAATATTTTTTGTGCTAACGCCTTCTTTAGCAGCCAATTGGCAGCCACGGCCTGGTCATTGAAACAGCAAAAGCCCTCGCCTCTGTCGGCAAAAGCGTGGTGGGTGCCACCTGCAATATTCATCGCACAACCAAATTGGAGCGCCCATTGTGCGCCTTGCAGTGTGCCATTGGAGATGTGGCGTCCACGTCGCACAAAATGCTCATTGATGGGGAAACCTATGGCGCGTATTTCCTTTTCAGAAAGCCTGATTTCGTTCATTTTTGCCCACCATTCGGGAGTGTGCGTGAGCAGGGCAACTTCCTCAGCAAGTAAATCCGGGTGAAAAAAATTGGCTTCGCTGACGGTTCCTTCCCATAGCAATTGCTCTGGTAGCAGTTCGTATTTCGCCATTGGAAAGCGATGCCCATCCGGGAGTTCGTATTTGTAAATGGGCGAGTAGGCGATTTTCAGCATGGACAAATGTACCCCGGAACTCCGTTCCGGGGCGCTTATTCCTCGGTACTCCAAAACAAGAGAGCCGTCCCCGGGAAAGCGAGACGGCTCATTCTTTTCTTACCGATTAGAAGAGATTAAGTTCAAGAGATTATAAGCCAGCGTGAGCCGAGCAAGAATGAACTATTTACAGAAAGAATCGTGCCAAACTTGGATTTTGGGGATGTGTTTTAAAAAAAATTGGGCTGTATTTTAAAGCCAGGGTGAAGGGAACACGGATTGCGCGGATGAGACACGGATTTGCACGGATTATAGTATCGAGAACCATCCGTGTCTCATCCGCGCAATCCGTGTTCCAACTTCATAATACGGGTCCCATCCAAGCCTCATTCTACTTTCAAAACCCAAACGAACTGCCCCAAAGTATCCACATCCGCTGGAAAACGAATCTCAATGCCTTGGTCCGTAGATCGCCAAGGCAATCTCCCGGCTCTTCCAAAAATACTGACCTTGGAATTCTTTGAAAAAGGCATTTTTGCCAGCAAAACCTTTCCCTCGGGTGCGTCAAAGAGAAAAACGTACCTGATTTTTCCATCTTTCGATTGGGTGAAACGTATGCGCTCGCCTTCGCTGAAGCTGCTGTACATTCGAGTGGCATAAATAGCCTCTTTGTTGATCTTCATCCAGGCTCCGATTTCCTGAAGACGTTCGTACGCTGCTTCGTGCCATTCTCCCGTTGGGCTGGGGCCAATATTGAGCAGATAATTGCCTCCTTTGCTCACGATATCAACGAGTTTTTCGATGATTTCATCCGTGGGTTTGTACACATCGTCAGGCACATAACTCCAGCTGGTAGCCATGGTCATGCAGGTTTCCCAGGGATATGGAAGGCCTGTTTCCGGGATGTGCTGTTCTGGCGTTAGGTAATTCTGATATACACCCGGCACCGCACGGTCTACGACGATCAGGCCGGGCTGTTTGGCGCGGGCGGCTTTCACAATTCCAGCCATGTCAATGTCCTGACTTTGGGGGTTGCGGGTCCAACGACTGTTTTCATACACCTCGAAAAGTTCGGTTTTGATTTCTTCGTCGGTTTTTTTACGCACCCAACCACCGTCGAGCCAGAGGATGTCCACTTTGCCGTAGTCCGACATCAGTTCCTCCATTTGGTTGTGGGTGAATTGCTTGAATTTTGCCCATTTTTCAGGGTATTTTTGAATGGAATAGTTGCAATTTCGATCGCTGGGCGGGAATTGTTTCCACCAGTAATCGTCAGAGTGCCAATCTGGTTTGGAGAAATATGCCCCTGTCCAAAAACCTTCTTTTCGGAAGGCAGAGAAGATTTCTTTGGTCACATTGCCGCGTGGATCGGCGGCAAATGGGCTTTGGGAACCCGTGATTTTGTAGTCCGTATATTTTGAATCGAACATACAAAACCCGTCATGGTGCTTGGTGGTGAACACAACGTATTTCATGCCTGCGTCACGGGCGGCGGCAGCCCAGCGTTCGGGGTCGAACTTGATTGGATTGAAAGTTTTAGGCAGGTTTTCATAGGCCTGCACATAATCTTGGTAATTGTCAGCCACACCCGGTTTTCGCCCGCCCGTGGCCCATGAAAGGTCCTCGGGGCAAATGCTCCAACTTTCCACGATGCCCCACTGGCTATATGCGCCCCAGTGCAGGAGCAGGCCGAATTTCAGGTCCTGCCAGGCTTCGAGGGGGCGTTGTATGGAGGTGTCGGGGTCGGGGAAGTAGGTTTGGTGCTGGGCGAGGAGGGGGTTGATGAAGAGGAGAGCAAGTGTGATAGTTGCAATGCTGTTAAGGCGCATGAGCAGAAGATTTAGGTGAATGCTTCTGCCATTCGCTGTGCAACAGAACGCTCAACAATAGCTTGAATCGTCTGGTTCATATTTTTCAATCGCACGATTTGGTTAAAGCCGAAAAAGCCAAAGTGGACCAGCATTTTACCAACTAATTCGTCGGCGAAAGAGGAAGAAATCACTGAAAGCCCATCAAAATCAATTACGATGCCCTTCTTGGTATCAGTGAACATATTGATTAAATCCGTTCGGATTCTCTTTCCGGATTCTCTAGTGCCCGTGCCAGTTCTTGCATCTGCGAGCCTAAATGTAACGGCCCCACTGTCGTCTTCAAAACTTTCCGTTCTGTAATTGACCGGTTTATGTCCTTTCAATGCTCCTGCCAAAGAAATTTCTTTGCTGTAATTCAATTGAAAATCCACTAAACAACCTCCGTTACTTGGTGACAGGCAAGTAAATTGGTTTCCCGTTTTAACGTCCCCGTTAGAACGCATGTAGAAAAGTTCCCACCAAAAGTGGTGAGTCCATTTTTGTAAAACATATCCTATTGTCAGATGATGTAATTCCAGCTACTTCCATATCATGGCAAAGGTAAACATCTTTTACACCGCCTTCGCCCCCAACCTAATCTCCTCCACCACTTCCGGATTCAAAAGCGTTGAAATATCCCCCAAATTCGAGGTGTCCCCTTCTGCAATCTTCCGCAAGATCCGCCGCATGATTTTGCCTGAACGGGTTTTGGGCAAACCCGGCACTATCTGAATAACATCAGGCTTGGCGATCGGGCCAATCTCCCTGGTCACTACTGCCTGTACCTCTTTGCGAAAATCTTCCGTGTGCTCCACAATATGGTTCGTGATCACGTAAGCATAAATGCCCTGTCCCTTGATGTCGTGTGGGAAACCTACCACGGCGCTTTCCACGATATTGTCGTGTTTGTTGATCGCATCTTCCACTTCAGCGGTGCCAATGCGATGACCTGAGACATTTATAACATCGTCCACGCGCCCGATGATTCGGTAATAACCGTCGTGGTCACGGCGGGCGCCATCGCCGGTGAAATAGAGGTTTTTGAAGGTCGCGAAATAGTTCTGGCGGCAGCGTTCATGGTCGCCCCAGGTAGTGCGCAAAATGCCCGGCCAAGGAAAACGGATACAAAGCAATCCCTCCACACTTGCGCCGGAGGGGTCATCTTTCAATTCTTTGCCATTGGTATCTACGAGAATGGGTTGAATACCGGGCATTGGAAGCGTAGCAAAACAAGGCTTGGTTGGTGTGAGGCCAGCAATGGGCGAAATGAGGATGCCGCCTGTTTCGGTCTGCCACCAGGTGTCAACGATTGGGCATCGTTTTTTGCCGATTTTTTCATTGTACCAGTTCCAAGCTTCTTCATTGATCGGTTCGCCAACGGTACCGAGTACACGCAGCGAAGGCATTCGGCGATTTTTTACCCAACGGTCGCCAGCTGCCATGAGCGCCCGGATGGCTGTAGGCGCTGTGTAGAAAATGTTGACTTTGTGTCGCTTGATGACATCCCAGAATCGGCCCGCATCTGGGAATGTAGGCACCCCTTCGAATATCAAACTGGTGGCGCCAGCAAGCAGCGGGCCGTAAATGATGTAGGAATGGCCCGTAATCCAACCCACATCGGCAGTACACCAGAAGATTTCGTTCTCTTGATATTGAAACACGTTGCGGAACGTGTACTCGGTATAGACCATATAGCCGCCGTGGGTATGCACTACACCCTTCGGTTTGCCTGTGGAGCCGCTTGTATAAAGGATGAAAAGCGGGTCTTCGGAGTCCATTTTTGTGGCTTTGCAACGTCTGCGCTTGCCTGCAATGGCATCGTGCCACCAGATGTCCCTGCCCTTGTTCCAATGCACATGGTCGCCCGTATTTTTGTGAACGATGACCGTTTTTACAGCATCGCACCCGAGCGCAAGTGCTTCATCTACAATGGACTTGACCGGAATATCCTTCGCGCCACGCGCATTGAAATCACTGGTAATAACCGCCACACATTGGGCATCTTTGATACGGTCTGCCACAGAAACAGCCGAAAAACCAGCAAAAACCACGGAATGAATTGCCCCAATGCGGGCACAGGCCAGGGCCGCTACAGCCAATTCCGGAGTCATGGGCATGTAGATACAAACCCGGTCTCCTTTTTTTATGCCCTGGGCTTTAAGGGCGTTGGCGAACTGGCAGACTTGCTCGTACAATCGCTTGTAAGAGAGTTTGACAGGTTTGGCCTTGGGGTCGTTCGGTTCCCAAAGAATGGCCGTTTGTTTGGCGCGGGTGGCAAGATGGCGGTCCAGCACATTTTCTGTGATATTGAGTTTCCCGCCCACGAACCACTGGATTTTGGGTTCGCGAAAGTTCCAATTCAGCACTTTTCTCCAAGGTTTTTGCCAATGAAACGAGGAGGCTTGTTCGGCCCAGAAGCCTTCGGGATCAGCGACGGAGCGGGCATATACTTCGTGATATTCAGCGAGGGTTTTGATTTGCGTGGTCATGTTGCTAGATTCGTGATGCCTAACTGATTATTAATTGGCGGGCGAAAAATAGTCAGGTATTTTCATACAGAGCATAAGCACGTTTTCATTTCCTTTACAGTGCTATTTATTGTTCAACAAAAAACAGATCATGGGACTTGTAAAGCCATTAGGTTCGCTTGACCGCGGGCTGAGCAAAAATGAACTTGTCGAACTGGCCGAGACGGACGCGCTTGAAGTAATGGAGAGCGGAAAGTACGACTTGCTGAAAGTTTACGTCGAGATGAAACGTTACGAAGTGTATTTCAAAACCGTAATGGAAAACCTGCGCGAAGCAGCGCTCATACAGGCGCAAGAGACGGGGATGAAGTCTTTCAACTACGCCGACGCGCAGGTCTCGAACATTCAACGCTCCGTGTTCAAATTCGACAACGACCCGACTTGGCTCAGGTTGCACGATGCGTTTGAGCAAATGAAAGAAAAATTAAAACAGCACGAGGCTTTGCTCAAAAATATGAAGGGCGAAAAAGAAGCACATCTCGATGAAGAAACTGGCGAACTCATCGAACTCATTGCTCCAACAGAAGAGGTGGTAGAGACTATCATGGTCAAACTTTAAACCCGATTATACTCTCCTTTGATACAATAATAGCCGAACAACCCAAGCCCAAGCATGATAGGCGTGAAAATAGGGATAATGGTGTACCAGAAAATACGGGTGTCGAGTGCTGGGCTTTCTCCGAATTCTATGCCTGCCTGGCGCACCATAATATAGATGCCGAAAAAGGCCAAAAGCATCCATACAAAACCAGCGAATCTTTTTGTAGCGTTCATGTTATGGAATGTTTTATATCCAGATACAATGCAATTTTTACGCACAAATATAAGAATGGCAGACCTTAATCAAACTGATTTCGGGTCTGCCATTCTTTTTATACCAAATCTGTCGGAAATCGCTTTCTATCGCTCCAAAACAAATTTCGTCGCTACTTTTTCCCCACCTTGAGGCTGAACCACTAAGTAGTAAAGCCCATTGGCCAAGGAGCGATCCATGTTTATTTCAAGCCATTCATTTCCAGCCTCAAATTGACGATTCAAGACCAACTGTCCCTGAGCGTTCAGCACCTGAATTTGTGCTGAGTGTCCCAGCCATTCGCTGAGATCCACATAAAGCAAGCCGTCGGTCGGATTGGGACGAATCGCGAATGTAGAACGCTCAGTATCCATATCCTCACGCTCTATTTCTTCTTCTAACTTTGATCCGGCCCAAGGCTGCACCGGACAGTAGAACGTATTGAGATAAGCCTCAAACGATTGACCGTTTTTGAGCTTAGCGTTCATGTGGATGTAGTTATTTGGGAAGGACTGTTGTGGCAGTCGTTGCTCCAAAACGTCTGACTGACCGTTGTTAATTCCAATGCCCACCGAACGGTAGCGGGTAGAGTAGAACGGAGAAGCATTCGGATTGCGTACCAGGTACTGATTTCCTGTATTGGGCGCTGTGTAGATGCTGCCATTCACAGGCGTCACACCTACGACGCCAGGAGGCAATTCGATCATGGCATAATCCATTTCTGAAGCACAGAAGTTGGTCACCCGAATGCGGAATCTTGGCTGTTTGATAGAATCCAGCCGGATATCGAGCAATTCGTACTTCATGCAACCGATGATTTTGATGTCGCAAGGAGGCGCGGACTGCAATACGGTAACATTGAAGCAGCAATTGTCAAGATTTCCACAAGTATTGCTGGCTTCATAGCATACTTGGTTGACTCCCAATGCGAAAGCGCCTCCGCTCGGAAGTCCTTGTAAGAGACTGACAGCAGGGGTTGAACCTGGGCAATTGGTAGTCGTTGTAGGCGCTGCGTAGTTTACGACAACCGTTGTGGCCGCTACGGGCAATGCGACTGTCACATTGGCGGGACATTGAATGTCAAGCGTCGTGACGGTCGCGGTGAAGCAGCATGACTTGCTGTTGCCGCAAGTATTGGTGGCTTCGTAACAAATGGTGTTCACGCCAGCAGAGAAATTTTCGCCAGAAGCAAGTCCTTGTGTCAATTGAACTGTGGGTGTTGCGCCAGGGCAGTTCGTAGTGGCCGTTGGCTGGGCATAGTTCACTGGCACGGTGGTGGCATTATTGGGCAGCGCAACCGTCACATTTGGCG